>DUMT01000030.1 GCA_012839705.1 Clostridiales bacterium
CCTGAGAACATCTTTCATTTCCTGAGGGAGATTGTCATGGCGGCGGATATACTCCTCAAGGCAGCCATCTTTGATTCTTGCTTTCCACGCGTATTTTTCCATTTTAACTCCTCCAAAGGTTGGTTTATAATACATTGTACCAATTTTTGCGTGTTTTTCAAGAAGTTTATTGTAATATCGTTAGATTGCAATTAATTTGATTTTCAATATTTGCATTTAAAAAAAAAATATTGTATCATAGTGCAAATAATCAAAAAGTGAGTGGTGGATATGTCTATAGCTGAAATATTCAAAAAGAAAAGTACCGTTTATTCCTTTGAAGTATTTCCGCCTAAGAAAACCAGTTCGATAGATACGATATATTCCACTCTGGACGAGCTGCAGGGGCTTAAACCAGATTTTATCAGCGTTACATACGGAGCCGGGGGAAACCCTGCCGACAGCTCCACCTGCGATATTGCATCTGTAATAAAAAACAAATACGGAATCCAGCCCCTGGCGCATTTGACCTGCGTAAACAACAGCAGGCAGGATATAATGGTAATTTTGCAAAGGCTAAAGGAAAACGGCATTGAAAATATCATGGCTTTAAGGGGAGATATAAACCCGGATGTACCGCCAAAAACCGATTTCAGGCATGCAAGCGATTTGGTGGAATTTATAAAGCAAAACGGGGATTTTCATATTTCCGGGGCGTGTTATCCCGAGGGGCATGTAGAAAGCGAGAATCTGATTCAGGATATACTCAATTTAAAGAAAAAGGTGGATGCCGGGGCAGAGCATCTGGTTACCCAGCTGTTTTTCGACAATTCGGCGTTTTATTCCTTTGTTGAGCGGGCAAGGATTGCGGGGATAAATGTTCCGATATCCGCCGGAATCATGCCTGTGGTCAACAAGAATCAGATTGAGCGTATGGTAACCCTTACCGCCGCCAGCCTTCCTGCCAAGTTTACCAGGATGCTCAGTAAATACGAGCACCATCCCGAGGCATTAAGGGACGCCGGGATTGCCTACGCAATTGACCAGATTGTGGACCTTGTTTCAAACGGTGTGCAGGGAATACACCTGTATACCATGAATAACCCGTATGTCGCAAGAAGGATTACCGAGGCGGTTTCGTCGATAATTTCTTTGTAATATTTTGTAATATTGTGGTGAAACCTATGAATACTGCAAGGGTTTATATTCCTGAAACTCCCCCTGCTGTTGAGGTTCAGGATGTGCTCCACTATCTGGGATACGGCTCCGCCCAGCCGGATGACGACACTCTTGGGTTAATCAATGACTGCAAACTTAAGCTTGAAGCTGTAATGGAACCCAAAGCGGTTTACGCATCCTATCCATTAAAGTTTGTAGAAGGGTATCCTGTTTTGGAAAACTGCGGGTTTAAGCTTGTGGGCAGGGAGATAGCCGAGCATTTGCAGGGCTGCAGTACCGCGGTTATGTTTGCCGCGACCCTGTCCCTTAGTACGGATATGCTGATTAGCCAGGCGCAGGCAAAAGACATGGCGGCGGGAGTGGTACTCGATTGCTGTGCCACCGCCGCTATAGAAAAGCTGAGTGAAATGGTGGAAACGGAAATCAAATCCGCTTATCCCGGCAGATATTTTACCACAAAGTACAGCCCGGGTTATGGGGATTTTCCAATTGAGTTGCAAAAGGGTTTTCTTGATACCCTTAATGCCCAAAAGCTAATTGGGCTTTATACCAACGAGGCATGTTTGTTAGTGCCGATAAAATCAGTGACGGCAATTATTGGCGTGGGGGATGAGCCTCCAAAAGGCCTAAAAACCGGATGTGCTTTTTGCCGGCTTAAAGATAATTGCAGTTTCAGGAAAAGGGGACAATACTGTGGACTTTCAAAGGCTGCTGAATAAACCGTTTGTTATTCTGGACGGGGCAATGGGTACAATGCTCCAAAAACTGGGGCTGCCTGCCGGGGGGCATCCGGAGGCGATGAATATTACCCATCCCGAAATGGTTGAAAAGGTGCACCGCGGATATATCGAAAGCGGCGCGGACATTATTTATACCAATACCTTCGGCGCAAACCGCTACAAGCTGCAAAAAAGCGGATATACCCCTGAGGAGGTAATTTCCGCGGGAATTAAAGCCGCAAGGAAAGCTGCCGAGGGGACAGGTTGCCTTGTAGCCCTTGATATAGGGCCCATTGGGCAGTTGCTTGAACCCTCCGGAACCCTTGATTTTGAGGAAGCTGTTGATATTTTTGCCGAGCAGGTTAAGGCGGGGGTTAAATACGGCGCTGACCTTATCGCTATTGAAACCATGACGGACCTTGGGGAGGCCCGGGCGGCGGTGCTGGCTGCAAAGGAAAACAGCAGCCTTCCCGTAATATGCACCATGACCTTTGAAAAATCAAAACGCACCTTTACAGGCTGCACGGTATCCGCCATGGCGCTGACCCTTGAGGGGCTGGGGGCCGACGCAATAGGGATTAACTGCTCCCTTGGGCCTGATGAGCTTAAACCCCTGGTGGAGGAACTGGCGGCATGGACCAGCCTGCCGATTATCGTAAAACCCAACGCAGGCCTGCCGGACCCGGTAACCGGGGAATATAAGTTTTCACCCGAAAACTTTGCAAAGCACATCGCCGATTTGGTGCCCTTAGGCATTAAAATCGTGGGCGGGTGCTGCGGGAGCACCCCGGATACAATCGCGGCAGTCCGCAGGGTTTTGGATTCGGCTTCTCCTGCCAAAAGGGAGGTTAAAACCATCCCGGCAGTTTGCAGCGCAGTTAAAACTGTGCCTCTGGACAGCGTGCGGGTTGTCGGGGAGAGGATAAACCCGACGGGCAAAAAGCTTTTCAAGCAGGCTTTGTTGCGGCAGGATATAGATTATATAATTGACCAGGCTATTGACCAGGTGGATGCCGGGGCGGAGATACTGGATGTTAATGTTGGTATCCCCGAAATTGACGAAAAGCAGATGATGGTGAAGTGCGTCAAGGCGCTGCAAAGCATGGTCCGGGCACCGCTGCAGATTGATTCCTCCGACCCTGCGGTGATTGAGGCGGGGCTTCGGGTTTACCACGGCAAGGCGATTGTAAACTCAGTAAACGGGGATGAGGAATCCCTGGATTCAGTTTTGCCGATAGTCAAAAAATACGGCGCCGCGGTTATCGGGCTGACCCTGGACAAATCAGGAATACCGAAAACAGCCAAGCAGCGGTTTCAAATTGCTGAAAGGATTTTAAACCGGGCGCTGGAATACGGCATTCCGAGGGAGAGTGTTTTTATCGACTGCCTGACCCTGACTGCCTCTGCCGAGCAGGAAGGGGCGTCGGAAACCCTGAAGGCTGTTAGGATGTGCAAGGAAAAGCTGGGTCTTAAAACGGTGCTGGGGGTTTCAAATATTTCCTTCGGGCTGCCCCGGCGGGAGCTTTTAAACCAGACTTTCTTAACCCTTGCCCTTGCCCACGGGCTGGATTTGCCGATTATCAACCCCAATGCCGAATCCATGATGAATGCGGTAAGGGCTTTCCGGCTTCTTTACAACATTGACAAGGGCGGGGCAGAGTATATCAGGGCTCTGGCTGAAAAAGTGGAGTCTGAACCGCCCGCAAATCCGGCTGGAAATACTCAGGGGGCCAACCTGAACCTTGGATATGCGGTTGAAAACGGGTTAAAGGACGAGGCTGCCCAGATTACCGAAAAGCTCCTTGAAACCACAGATCCCATGCAGATTATCGACACCTGCCTTATCCCGGCTCTGGACAGGGTGGGGGCGGATTTTGAAAAGGGCAGGATTTTCCTTCCGCAGCTGATTTATTCCGCTGGTGCCGCGCAGGCAGCCTTTGAGGCGATAAAGACCAGAATGTCAAAATCCAGCGGCGGAGAGGTTTCAAAGGGCAAAATTGTCCTTGCCACGGTAAAGGGCGATATCCATGATATTGGCAAAAATATTGTAAAAGTCATGCTTGAAAATTACGGATATACCGTAATAGATTTGGGGCGGGATGTGGATTACAACCTTGTGCTTGATGCTGCAGTAAAGCATGATGCCGATATCGTGGGATTGAGCGCCCTTATGACCACGACATTAAAAAGCATGGAAAAAACGATAGCCCTTTTAAAGGAGCATAATGTAAAGGCTAAGATTATGGTGGGCGGCGCGGTGATGACCGCGGATTACGCCGGAAAAATCGGGGCGGATTATTACGCCCGTGATGCCAAGGAAGCCGTGGATATTGCTAAAAAGGTTATAGGGTGATGAAAACAGCAGCAAATGATTGGTGCAGTTTTTGCATTGTCATTTGCTGCTGCGGCGTTTGGCGGGCATTCCCTTTAAGACGGGATTGTAAAGATTGAAAATATGGTTTATTATATTATAGTCAAGTTTAAAACTGGATTTAGAAGGTAAAGGTAGCAGTTATGAGTTACACTCTTGAAGATTTGTTCAGGCTTGTTCAAAAGCCCGGCCGTTATACCGGCGGGGAAATGAACAGCGTCGTTAAGGATAAAGAAAAAGTAAATATCCGTTTTGCGTTTTGTTTTCCCGACCTTTATGAGGTGGGAATGTCCCATTTGGGGATGAAAATTTTATACGGGCTATATAACGAGGTGCCGGATATCTGGTGCGAGCGGGTCTTTATGCCAGATACCGATATGGAAGAATTAATGCGCCAAAACGGCATTAAGCTTTTCGGGCTGGAAAGCCGCGATTCGATTGACACATTCGATTTTATCGGGTTTACAATGCAGTATGAGCTAAGCTATACCGCGGCTTTGAATATGCTGGATTTGGCGGGGCTGCCCCTGCGCTCCTTAGAGCGTGACAGCTCCCACCCGATTGTTATTGCCGGCGGGCCCTGCGTTTCAAACCCAGAGCCGATTGCGGACTTTTTTGATTTGTTTGTGCTCGGCGAAGGGGAGGAGGTAAGCCTTGAGCTGTTCGAACTTTACCGCAGGCACAAGGCTGCCGGGTTTGACAGGGATAAGTTCTTAACCGAGGCCGCAAAAATCGAGGGTGTATATGTGCCGTCCCTTTATGAGATAAGCTACAAGGATGATGGTACAATTGCGTCTGTAACACCTGTAAACGGCGCCCCTGCAAAGGTTAGAAAGCGGATTATCGAGGATTTAGACAGGGTGTATTATCCTGACAGGTTTGTCGTCCCCTTTATCGATATTGTCCACGACAGGGGGATGAGCGAAATCTTCAGGGGGTGCGTCAGGGGGTGCAGGTTCTGCCAGGCGGGGTTCATTTACCGCCCGGTGCGGGAAAAATCCCCCGAGGTTATCGACGCCCAAAGCCGCGCCCTTTGCGAAAACACGGGGTACGAGGAGTTTTCCCTGTCATCATTATCCACCAGCGATTATTCCCAACTTGAAACCCTTCTGCCGAGGCTCCTTGACTGGGCGGAAAAGCAGAAGACAAATATTTCACTGCCATCCCTAAGGGTGGACGGATTTTCGGAAGAACTTGCCGCAAGGCTTAATATCCTGCGCAGGAGCGGGCTTACATTCGCGCCGGAAGCCGGTACCCAGCGCCTGCGGGACGCAATAAACAAGAATCTGACCGAAGATGAGATTTTAAGCACCGCCCGAAAGGCTTTTTCCGCCGGATGGACATCGGTAAAGCTTTACTTTATGAGCGGGCTTCCCACCGAAACCATGGAGGATATAGAGGGAATTGCAAATTTAAGCCAGAAGATAGTGGACAGCTTTTACAAAAACCCGGACAAGCCAAAGGGCAAAGGCGTAAACGTGTCTGTCAGCGTATCCTGCTTTGTACCGAAACCCTTCACGCCCTTCCAGTGGGAGCCTCAGGACACCATGGAAATGCTGCAGGAAAAGCAAAAGCACTTAAGGGACAGCGTAAAGACCAAAAAGATTTCGCTGAAATGGCATGACGCCGCAACCAGCTTTCTGGAAGGCGTATTTGCCCGCGGTGACAGGCGGCTTTGCGCTGTTTTGGAGGAAGCCTTTAAGCGAGGGTGCAAGCGGGATGCCTGGGGCGAGCATTTCAACCTTCAAACCTGGATTGATGTTATGAATGACCTTGGCGTTGACCCTGCGTTTTACGCCAACCGCCGCAGGGAATATGATGAGATTTTGCCCTGGGACCATCTGGATTTCGGGGTATCCAAGAAGTTTTTGATTAGGGAAAACCAGCTTGCCCATCAGAGCAGAACGACCCCAAACTGCCGGCAGTCCTGTTCCGGCTGCGGCGCCGCTGTCTGGAAGAAAGGGGTTTGCGTTGAGTGAAAGAGATTAGGATAAGGTTCAAAAAAATCGGAAGGGCGAAATATATTTCGCACCTTGATTTGACCCGTACCATGATACGGGCTGTAAGGCGGGCAGGTATACCGGTTTGGTACACAGAAGGTTTCAACCGCCACCCTTATGTCACCTTTGCCGCCCCGCTCTCTTTGGGGTTTGAAGGGCTGAATGAGTGCATGGACACAAGGCTGGTTGAAGATATGCCCATGGAGGAGATGGTAACCCGGCTTAATTCCGTTTTGCCGGAAGGCATCGAGGTAATAAAAGCATCAGACCCGGTGATGAAACCCGGCGATATAGCCTTTGCCCAGTACCGCCTGAGCTTCTTAAAAGGTAAGTTTAAAGGCATTGAAGGGAATATAAGGGAATTCCTGGCCCGGGACAGCATACTGGTGGAGAAGAAAACCAAAAAAGGGGATTCAAAAAAGATTGATTTAATGCCTTTGCTTGAAAAGGCGGCAATCGAAACCGGAGATAGTGCTGTTATGTTGGAGGTAACACTCCCCTGCAGCAGTACTGAAACCGTAAACCCCGGACTTATATCCGCTGCTTTGAATGATTTTCTAACTGAAAAATACGGCGGTGAGAATACGCTGTTTTGCGACATCACAAGGCGAGACCTGCTAAACGCCGAAGGTTTGCCGTTTGAATAAATTCTAATAAAAAATCCGTGGCATCAGCCACGGATTTTTTAAGGTTTTAATGGTGTATTACTATGCCTGTTGGACGAGGTCTTTCATATTATACAGCCCCGGTTGGCAGGTAATAAGGAACAGGGCGGCATTTATCGCCCCGACGGCGAAAATCTCCTTGGACATGGCGGTATGGGAAATGGTAATCAACTCGTCATGCCCCGCGAAAACAACCTCATGCTCGCCAACTATGGTGCCGCCGCGGATTGAGGAGATGCCGATTTCAGCCTTGCCCCTTTTCTGTCGGACGCTGTGGCGCTCATACACGTATTTTGGCTTATACTCCAGAGCTTCGGAGACGGCGCCGGCAAGCATAAGGGCAGTGCCTGAAGGGGCATCGATTTTCTGATTGTGGTGTTTTTCAACTATTTCTATATCAAAATCGTTTCCCAATACGGAGGCGGCTTTCCTCGCCAGTTCCATAATCAGGCTGATGCCTATCGACATGTTGCCGCTGTAAAAGATAGGCAGTGTTTTTGAAACCTTTTTGATTTCCTCAACCTGTTCATCCAGCAATCCGGTGGTTGCAACCACAACCGGCAGTTTGTGCTCGTATGCGTAGGACAATACGCCCTCAAGGGCGCTGGGGTGTGAAAAATCAATAATTACATCCGCCTCTAACTGGCAGTTTGACGGATTGGCATAAACCGGGTAGTCCGCGTGCCTTTCGGTGTTAATGTCAAAGCCCGCGACAATTTTGCAGTCTGCCCTGTTGGCAACGCAGTTTGTAATGACCCGGCCCATTTTGCCGTTGCAACCGCTCAGGATTATTCTTGTCATAAAAAACGTCCCTTCTACAACCCTGTTATTCAGGCAATCAGCCCGTAACGGCGGAGGACATCCGCCAAACACTTGCGCCCCTTCTCATCCATCTCGCAAAGAGGCAGGCGGCAGGGGCCTACATTCAGCCCCATCATGTTCATGGCTTCTTTGACCGGGATGGGGTTGACGTCTGAGAACATGGCGTCCATAAGCTCAAGGAGTTCAAGCTGCAGCGCGCATGCTCCCTTGATGTCGTTGTTAAACCAGCGGCGGGTGATTTCGCTTGTCTTATCCGGCAAAACATTCGCTACAACAGAGATTATGCCCTTTCCGCCTAAAGCCAGGATGGGGACAATCTGGTCGTCGTTACCGGAATAGATGTCAATTTTATCGCCGCAAAGGGAAGCGGTTTTTGCAACCGAAGTAATATTTCCATTTGCCTCCTTGATGCCCACTATGTAGGGGTTGTCGGCAAGCTTGGCATATGTTTCGGGTTTGATGTCAACACCGGTGCGGGAAGGTACGTTGTATAAAATGCAGGGCATTTTTACTTCATCCGCTACCTTTGTATAATGGGCGATAAGCCCGCGTTGGGAGGTTTTGTTGTAGTAAGGTGTAACCAGCAGCAATGCGTCAGCGCCGAGTTCCCTGGCCCTTAATGACAGGTCTATGCAGTAGCGGGTATCATTCGACCCGGTGCCGGCGATTACGGGCACCCTGCCTTTTGCCTGCTCAATGGCAACCCTGATAACATCCACATGCTCCTCGTCATTCAGAGTGGCGGATTCGCCGGTTGTGCCGCAGGCAATTATGGCGTCAACGCCTTTTTCAATCTGCCAGTCGATTAACTCCCGGAATTTTTCAAAGTTTACGCTGCCGTCCTGGTTCATGGGTGTAACAATCGCTACGCCAGTACCTGTGAATACTGTAGTCTTACTCATAAAACCCATTCCTTTACAAAAAATTTATAGGTTAATCAACAAAACCTTCTGCACACAACAGTTCAGCCAGCAAAACGGCGCCGCCGGCAGCGCCGCGAAGGGTATTGTGGGAAAGCCCTACGAATTTGTAGTCGTAATGGGTATCCTCGCGCAGCCTGCCGAGGGAAACCGCCATGCCGTTTTCAAGGCCCCTGTGGAGTGCCGCCTGAGGCATGTTATCCTCATGGAAATAATGCAGGAATTGTTTGGGCGCGCTGGGCAGGTTTAATTCCTGCGGGCGTCCGGAGAAATTGTTCCAAACGTTGATAATTTCATCTTTTGAAGGCTTATTCTCAAAGCTTACAAACACCGCGGCAAAATGCCCGTCTGTAACAGGAACGCGGATGCACTGGGCGGTAAAGCTGGGCTCTTTTGACGGGACAATAACGCCGTTTTCGATTTTGCCCCAGATTTTCAGCGGTTCCTGCTCGGATTTTTCTTCCTCCCCGCCGATGTAGGGGATTACATTGTCTACCATTTCCGGCCAGGTTTCAAAGGTCTTGCCGGCGCCGGAAATCGCCTGATAGGTGCATACCAAAGCTTTTTTGACCCCGAAGGAGGACAGGGGGTAAAGGGCGGGGACATAGCTTTGCAGCGAGCAGTTGGATTTTACGGCAATAAAGCCCTTTTTGGTGCCGAGCCTTTTGCGCTGGAAGGGTATAATATCCGCGTGGGCGCTGTTAAGCTCCGGGATAATCATCGGCACGTCAGGGGTTGAGCGGTGTGCGCTGTTGTTTGATATAACCGGGCACTCCGCCTTTGCATAGGCTTCTTCCAATGCTTTTATCTGGTCTTTTGGCATATCGACAGCGCAGAACACAAAGTCTGCGTGTTTTGCAACTTCCTCAACTTTGGAAGCGTCCATAACGACCATGTTTTTCATGGACTCGGGCATGGGGGTCTTCATAACCCAGCGGCCGCCGAGCGCTTCCTCGTAGGTTTTTCCGGCTGAACGGGGGCTTGCCGCCAGTACTGTGACGTTAAACCAGGGGTGGTTTTCAAGCAGCGAGGCAAAGCGCTGGCCAACCATGCCCGTACAGCCTATAATTCCAACATTCCATTTTTTCATTGTATAAAGTCCTTTCTTTCCTCGGATGTCATCAATCCGGTATTTTAAGATAAATTCATCCCGGCTTTTCCGGATAAGAAAAAAACCGGTTGAAAACCGGCTGTCATCGACCTATAATAGATGCATTGACGCATGGATATATTAACAGATACAATATTAATATGTCACATGCGCCGAATAGCTCTCCATCATAATCTTATGATGACAACCTCACGATTATTCATCGTAAAGCCAGGCAGGGCGTTTTCCGGAAACGCCAAACCTTCGGCGCTGATGCCTTTCCTTTGCGTTCACAGACCCGGTGCCTCCCGCAAAGTACTCTTCATCCAGCGCGCCTCTATCCGACAAGGATATTGTAACATTACTGGCTGCCATTGTCAATTGCTCTTTATAACCAAGTGAAGACTTCTAATAAATTTATAATCTTGACTTGTGTGGTAATATGTAAATTGGTTGAAATTTTAAAACTCGAGGTCAAAGTGATGAAAAAAAGCGATTTTTACTATGAGCTCCCTCAGGAGCTGATAGCCCAGGAGCCTATCGAGCCCCGGGACCATTCAAGGATGCTGGTTCTGGACAGGAAAACCGGGAAAATGCAGGATAGCCATTTTTATAATCTGGTGGATTACCTTAATCCCGGTGACTGCCTTATTTTAAACGACAGCAGGGTTTTGCCTGCAAGGCTGTACGGTGTGCGCAAGGACACCGGCAGCGTGGTGGAGATTCTGCTTTTGAATCCTAAAGGTAAAAACCGGTGGGAGGTCCTTGCCGGGCCAGGGAAAAAGGCTAAACCCGGCAAAAGGCTGGTGTTCGGCGAAGGGCTGATGGAAGCAGAAGTGCTGGATATTCTGGACGAGGGAAACAGGCTGTTGGAGTTTTATTTTGACGAAAGCCAGGGGACTTTTTATAATTTCCTGGAGCGGATTGGCGAAATGCCGTTGCCCCATTACATTACAAAACGGCTTGAAAATACCGAAAGGTACCAGACTGTTTATTCCCGGCAGCCTGGTTCCGCCGCGGCGCCCACTGCGGGGCTTCATTTTACTCCCGAGCTTTTGTCCAATATCCGTGACAAGGGAGTGGGAATTGGTTTTGTGACCCTGCATGTGGGGCTTGGAACCTTCAGGCCCGTCAAAGCTGAGAATATTGAGGAGCATAAAATGCACTCAGAGCATTATGAGCTGCCGTCGGAAACCGCCGATTTGATTAATGAAACGAAGAGAAAAGGCGGGCGGGTGATTGCCGTTGGAACCACCAGTTGCCGGACTATCGAGAGTGTGGGGTTAACCGACGGGATAGTCAAACCCTGCGAAGGATGGACGAATATTTTCATATATCCGGGATTTAAATTTAGCGTCATGGACGGGCTTATCACAAACTTCCATTTGCCCGAAAGCACCCTGATTATGCTGGTCAGCGCTTTTGCCGGATATGAGAACACCATGGCGGCCTATGACCATGCTGTAAAAGAAAAGTACCGTTTTTACAGCTTTGGGGATTCCATGCTTATTCTATGAGGAGAATTGAAGAAATGTCCATGAAAGTACTGAAAGTTGAAGGCAATGCCCGGCGGGGCGTTTTTGAGACCCCCCACGGCGCCGTCCAGACCCCTGCCTTTATGAATGTGGCAACCGCGGGGGCGATTAAAGGGGCTGTGTCCGCCCTTGATTTGGCAGAGCTTAAATGCCAGGTGCAGCTTTGCAACACATACCATATGCATCTGCGCCCCGGCGATAAGGTTGTAAAATCCCTTGGGGGGCTGCACAAATTCACCCGTTGGCAGGGCCCGATTTTGACAGACAGCGGGGGATTTCAGGTTTTCTCCCTGTCCAAACTAAGGAAGATTAAGGAGGAGGGGGTGTATTTCTCCTCCCATATTGATGGCAGGAAGCTGTTCATTGGCCCGGAGGAAAGCATGCAAATCCAGTCAAACCTTGCCTCTACAATCGCCATGGCCTTTGACGAGTGCGTGGAAAACCCCGCACCCTATGATTATGTTAAGGCGTCATCCCAGCGCACCATAAGGTGGCTTCACCGCTGCAAGCAGGAAATGGACAGGCTGAATTCCCTGGAAGGCACCATAAACCCCCGGCAAATGCTGTTTGGGATAAACCAGGGCGGAACCTATGAGGATATAAGGATAGAAAATATGAAAGAGATTTCGCAGCTTGACCTGGACGGATTTGCAATAGGCGGGCTGGCTGTAGGGGAAACCGAGCAGGAAATGTATAGGATTATAGAGGCTGTGGAACCCTATATGCCAAAGGACAAGCCCAGGTATTTAATGGGTGTTGGGACCCCTGTCAACATCCTTGAGGCGGTGTACCGCGGGGTTGACCTGTTCGACTGCGTTATGCCCACCAGGAACGCGCGGCACGGGCATATTTTCACATGGCAGGGGCGGAGAAACCTGTTCAACCAGAAATACGAGCTTGACGAGTCCCCGCTGGACGAGGAATGCGGCTGCCCCACATGCCGCAATTTCACCCGGGCATATATACGTCACTTGTTCAAAAGCCAGGAAATGCTGGCAATGCGCTTGTGCGTAATGCACAATCTGTATTTTTACAACACCCTGATGGAGCGGATACGCGAGAGCCTTGACAACGGGACGTTTACCGCATTTTACAAAAAGTTTACAGATATTTTGGACCGAAGGATTTAAAATGTCTTGCTATATATAGGAAAAGCGGATATAATAAAAAAGATTTTTCAGGGAGGTGCTTTATTTGAATTTGTTAATTCCTTTATTGGCTACAACCAACGCTACAACGCCTGAGGCAGGCGGAATAGGCGTGCTGCTTATTCAGTTGCTTCCTTTCCTTATTTTAATCCCTCTTATGTATTTCCTGATGATCCGCCCCCAGAAGAAAAAGCAAAAAGAGGAGCAAAAAATGCGGGACAGCCTGAGGGTCGGGGATGAAGTGACCACAATCGGAGGCATTACCGGTATTGTTACCAGCGTTAAGGACGATACCTTTGTTATCGAAACAGGGGCTGCGCGCAACAAGATTACTTTTAAAAAGTGGGCGCTTCAGAGCATCCAGACAATCCACGAAAATGATGATGTGGACGATGACCTGGACGACGATGATGACGACGATATTTAACCGGCAGCTTAACGCAGCTAAAAAAATGTTTTAACTTACAGGCCGGACATGTACTATTTTGTCCTTCCAAGGAATATGCTGTACTAGCGATATTCAGCCGGTGAGCGTAAATTCATGGGAGGGACAGTTTTGAAAACACGTAAAGAAGAATCAACATTATCAAGGTGGCTGCGGCCGGTTTTAACCGGTACTGTGGCAGGGTCGCTTGTGTGCATTGTGGTACTGCTGCTTTTTGCGCTGCTGCTGGCTGCCTGCGATATACCCCAGCCCGCAGTTGTTCCCATGGCGGTGGCTGCCGCCGCTATCGGCGCTTTTTTAGGCGGGTTCATAAGTGCAAGGGCGTCGGGTTCCCGCGGCCTTGTTTTCGGCGCGGCAGCGGGAGCGTTGATGTTTTTGCTGAATCTCATCGCCGGTTTCTCGTTTTTGCATGACATATCCGGCTGGTATGCGGTTGTAAAGCTGCTTGTGATTGTCATAAGCTCTTCCATTGGCGGGGTTTATGGCGTCAATGTGCGGCGGAAAAGGTAAGTTATAAGCCGCCGGGGCTTTCTGTTTTGATTGAAAATGGTTGAAAATCGGCGAGAGTTATGCTAAAATACAACCAGTTTAAACTTTCAGTTTAGGAAGAATCTCAGCTTTTTCGGAGGAAAAATAATGAAACATATTAAAACTCTTAACAAACAAAATCTTAAAGCCACCGCGGCTAAGGGCGGTTGTGGCGAATGCCAGGCTTCCTGCCAGTCAGCCTGCAAAACATCTTGCACAGTAGCCAATCAGAAATGTGAGCGGTAATTTCCGCGCTCGGATTGTATATACAACGGTTGGAGATTTGTGTAAATATTTAACCGTTACTTTTTGCGGCTAGTGGTAGGGCGGATGTCTATCCGCCCTATTAATTTAATTTTGCTTAAACTAAGATTAGGGGAATAGGTTTTTTAGATGATACACCGGTTTCAAATCAATGGATATAATATTGTACTTGATGTAAACAGCGGAGCTGTCCATGTGGTGGACAGCCTTGCCTTTGATTTGCTTGGAATGTTTGACCCATATACCGATAAACTGGAGGATGAATTGAGCCCCGAAATAGCCGGGGAATTGTCCGGAAAATATGATCTGCAGTCCATAAACGAAACTTACAGCGAACTGTTGGAGCTTCACAGGGAGGGACAGCTGTTCAGCAGCGATGATTATGCCGGTATTGCCGAAAAAACGGTTATATCGCCCCTTAAGGCCATGTGCCTGCATGTTTCCCACGACTGCAACCTGAGATGCAAATACTGCTTTGCGGGACAGGGCGGTTACGGCGGGGAAAAACAGCTTATGAGCGAAGAGGTTGCCCTGGCGGCGGTGGATTTTCTGGTTAAAAACTCCGGCGGCAGGCGGAACCTTGAGATAGATTTCTTCGGCGGAGAGCCGCTGATGAATTTTGATGTTATTAAAAAGACAGTGGAGTACGGCAGAAGCCTTGAGAAAAAGCACAACAAGGTTTTCCGATTTACCACAACCACCAATGGCGTATTGCTGAGTGACGAAATTGCCGAGTATCTGAACAGGGAAATGCACAATATAGTATTGTCCCTGGATGGGCGCAGGGAAATTAACGACTTAATGCGCCCGAATGCAGGCGGTGGCGGCAGCTATGACAGGATTGTGCCGAAATACCAGCATTTTGTCCGCCTGCGGGGAGACAGGGATTATTATGTAAGGGGTACATATACTAAAAATAACCTGGATTTTGCCGAGGATGTTCTGCATTTAAGCGAGCTAGGCTTCGACCAGGTATCAGTGGAGCCTGTTGTGAGCGACCCGAACCTGCCCTTCTCAATCAAAGAAGAGGACTTGCCACGTATTTTTGATGAATATGACAAGCTGGCAAAAACCATGGTTGAACTTAAAAAGCAGGGGAAAGGGTTTAACTTCTTCCACTTCATGATTGATTTGGAGCAGGGGCCATGCGTAATCAAAAGGCTTCGGGGTTGCGGCTGCGGCAACGAATATGCGGCAGTTGACCCAAGCGGCGACGTTTATCCCTGCCATCAGTTTGTGGGGCAGGATGAATGGAAGATGGGCAATGTGCTGACAGGCGAATACGATTTGAAACTTAAGGAGAGGTTCGCCAAAACCACCGTTTACCACAAAGAGGATTGCAGAAAATGCTGGGCAAAATTTTATTGTTCCGGCGGTTGCAACGCCAACAACCTTCAATATGCCGGGGATATTTTAAAGGCCCATAACCTTTCCTGCGAACTTGAGAAAAAGCGGATCGAATGCGCCATAATGATTAAGGCTGCGCTGGCTGAATAATATTGCAACCCCATTATAAGCCAGTTTTCGCCGTTCTAATATACAGCCCTTCTGCATATCTTTTAAAAACAGGAGATTTGCCCTGTTTTTCAGTTGTGCGGAGGTGCTGTATGAATATAAAAAGGACAAACTTCGGCCGTGTTTCGTCTGTTTCCGGGGCTGCGGCAAAGGCTGTTGAGTCCTGGGCGTCGTTTTTAGCCGAAAACCGGCTTTTGATATTGTTTTCCTTTGTGTTTCTGGCAGGAGCCGCCCTCGGCGTTCTGATATACGCGCTGTCCGGCCCGGTTTTTGCTGCCGAGCTTAGCGCAATTTTGAAAATTAAACCGGTAACCGGAGGGTTTAAAGGCGGAATTTCGGCGCTTTTTTCTTCCTGCTTTTCCAGCATTGTCCTGCTGGCGGTTTTGTTTATATGCGGGTTGTCCGCCTGCGGCGCGCCTGTTGCGGCAGTGGTTCCGCTGTTTTTCGGAATGGGGCTGGGGCTTACCGAAGCGTACTACTGTTCGTCAGGGGTTAAGGGCTTCTTTGTGGCGGCATTGCTGGTTGTACCGCACTACCTGATTGCCGCAACAGCTCTGCTTTTCGGTACAATGGAATCGATACGGCTGTCGGTATTGCTAAGCCGCCAGCTTTTGCCGGGCGGTGTTATGGGAGGATTGTGGCAGGATTTTAAACTCTACTTCCTGCGGTTTTTTGCTTATGCGGTTGTAGCCTTTGCATCTGGCGTTGTAGATGTTATCACCCGCCTTCTGCTGGGTTCGATACTTCTAAAGCAGTAATAGCAGTAATATTTGTATTATATTGCAGGAACTATACAATTTGTAATCAAGGACGTAGATTTAAGGAGTGTAAAAAATGGCAGGATTTTTCGGCTTGTTTGATTACAGCAAACCCGGCCCGGGAGTTTCCAAAAATGCGCCCAAAAAGAAACCCTTTATAGTTTTTTTTGAGATTTTTACCCGGAAATTTTGGAAACTGATAGTTGCCAACCTTTTGTTTGTGCTGTTTTCTCTGCCTGTTGTTACAATGGGGCTTGCGTTCACCGGGCTTTCCTACATCACCCGGAATTTTGCGAGGGAAAAGCATGCCTTTATCGGCAGCGACTTTGTGGATACTATAAAGAAGAACTGGAAACAGGGGCTTGCCGCAGGGCTAATTAACCTGATTGTCCAGTTGATATTGATTTTTGATATATACTTTTTCTTTCAAAACGATAACGGCATTTTCGGCTCCATAATGCTGGCTGTGATACTGTCTATTGCGCTTATATTTACCTTTATGAAATATTACATCTATTTCCTGATTGTCACTTTCAAGCTTAAATTAAAGCAGGTTTATAAAAACAGCCTGATTTTTGCCTTTGCAGGGCTTGGCAGGAACTTCCTTCTGTTTTTAATTTTTGGGTTGTGCTATGCACTCGGATTCTTGTTGTTATATCAATTTAACTATATTGGCCTTACCATTTGCCTTTTCGCTTATATCTTCATATTCCCTGCTTTCAGGATGCTGCTTATCCAGTTCACCGTATTCCCGATTATCAAAAAGCTGATGATTGACCCGTATTACAAGGAGCATCCCGATGAGGACAAGGAAGCACTATATGCGCTGAATATTCTGGATGAGGATTACTATGACAGTGAGGATAGGGTGTTTGAGGATACTCTGCCGGCGGATGAGGAAGAGGAAGAAACGCCTAAAACCAACATCCCTCGCCAGTATACCCAGGAAGAAATGGAACGCCTGAGAAGAAAGCACTCCGCAAGATATGACGACGATGACGATGATACAATATAAAAAAACCGGCGTAAAGCCGGTTTTTTTATGCTATGATTTCTGATTATTGATTATATCCTTGCGACTCCGCTCTTGCGGGCGGCATTGGCAACCGCTTCTGCCACCGCGCTGCCAACCCTTGAGTCGAAGGGTTTCGGAATGATGTATTCGGGGCAGAGTTCCTCGGCGGAAATCAATCCAGCAATCGCGTAGGAAGCGGCAAGGCGCATATCTTCGTTTATGTCCCTTGCACGGACGTCCAGAGCGCCCCTGAAGATGCCCGGGAATGCTAAAACGTTGTTAATCTGGTTTGGGAAGTCGGAACGGCCTGTACCCACAACTGCGGCACCGGCTTCAATTGCAAGGTCGGGGTAGATTTCAGGGACAGGGTTTGACATAGCGAATACAATCGGCTTTTCTGCCATGCTCCTTACCATTTCGGGGGTGACAATTCCGGGGGCGGATACGCCAACAAACACATCTGCGCCTACCATTGCGTCCTCAAGTTTGCCCCTGATTTTGTTGCGGTTTGTAATCTTGCTAATTTCAGCCTTTGAAGGATTGAGGCTCGGGTCGCCTTCGCAGATTATACCCGAGCGGTCGCACATAATAATATCGGTGACGCCCATTTTCATCAGGTGATAGGCAATTGCTACGCCTGCAGCGCCGGCACCGCTGATAACGCAGCGGATTTTGTCAATCTGTTTGCCGGTGATTTTCAGGGCATTCAGCAGCGCCGCACCGGTGACAATGGCAGTGCCGTGCTGGTCGTCATGAAATACGGGGATGTCGCACAACTCCTTAAGTTTTCGCTCTATTTCAAAACAGCGGGGCGCGGCAATGTCCTCAAGGTTGATTCCGCCAAAGCTGCCGGAGATTAAGTATATGGTCCTGGCAATCTCGTCAACATCCTTGGAACGCACACAAAGCGGGAAGGCGTCAACGCCGCCGAACTGTTTAAACAGGCAGCATTTGCCCTCCATAACAGGCATGCCGGCTTCAGGCCCGATGTCCCCAAGGCCCAGAACCGCAGTTCCATCGGTGATAACCGCTACCATGTTCCAGCGGCGGGTAAGCTCAAAGGATTTGTTGTAATCTTTCTGGATGGCAAGGCAGGGTTCTGCAACTCCGGGGGTATAGGCGATAGAGAGCTGTTCTGCGTCCGATACCGACGCCCGGGACACAACTTCGATTTTGCCTTTCCATTCCTGGTGTTTTTCCATTGCTAGCTGTTTTATGTCCATCCTGATTTCTCCCTGTACAAGAATTTGATACCCCTAGTATAGCATAATGAAATGGAATTGTCACTAATTTCACAATGTATTTTGCCGAAATAAATTTTGTAATATTATACCCGGGGGTTTTTCATTATACATTTATTGGTTGTTTTTTATAAATCCTGATGGTATAATAAAGAAATCGATGAAAGGGGGATTAATGTGGCTGAAAAGGGGAATTTTCGCAAGGCGATAAACGGATTTAACAAAACCGACGTTTTGGAATATATAGATACAATACAAGCTAAACACGCCGAAGAGCTGAAGGAATACCAGTCCCAGGTCAGCGAGTTGCAGGATACGCTTAATGCCCAACGGAACGAAAACCAGGAATTAAGGGATAATCTGGAACAGCTTAAAGCAGAAATTGAGCGTTTGACAGCCGAAAACCAGAAGCTGAGGGAATTTGAAGAGGACAAATCAAATTACCTGGCTGATTTAAGGCGGCTGTCGCAGGAGGTTGAAACCCTGCGCCTGGAGAAAGAAGAGTATTTAACTAGGATAAACGAGCTGCAGTCTGATTCATCCCGCTGCAGGGAGCTAAAACTCGAGGTTGAAAGGCTTCAGTCCCAGATTAATTCCACCGCCGAGGCCATGCGCCGTGATTCTTCCAGGATACAGGAGGCTGAGCGGACCATAAACCAGCTGAACGAGCGGAACGAGCAGCTTTCCATCCTTCTTAAGCAGGAAAAGGGCCGTTCCGAAAGCCTTGAGAAAAGGGTTAAGGAGCTGGAAGAAGCCAACAAGAAGTATAACGGGCTTGTTGAGGATGCCGGCGCCTTTATTTTTGAAATATATTCAATGGGCCAAAAGTTCCTTGAGACGGCATACAAGCGCAGCGACAGTTGCCTTGAAAGCCTGAGGCGCACCCTTGAGGAGCTTTCCACCCAGGCGGAGATAGCGGGGCAAAAGGTTAAAAATGCCCAGCAGGAGCTTCTTGACTATGGCGCTGTAGCCGGGTTAAGGATGGATGAGCTTATCCAGACCCTTGAGGCTTCCGCCGGAATAGAAACCTCCGTTACTGAGGGAAGATAAATCAACAAAGCGTTAAGGAGCGATTGTTACGAAAACGGTCCATCTTCACACGTCAAACCTTAGGGAAAGCCTGCCACAGCTTGATGCAGGGGACAAGGTTTTCCTTTCCGGAACAGTATACACTTCCAGGGATGCAGCCCATAAGCGGATTGCCGATTTGCTGGATAAAGGCGGCAAGCTTCCTTACAGCCTTCAGGATGCGGTAATCTACTATTCGGGTGCCACCCCTGCGCCTGAGGGGATGCCCATTGGCTCCTGCGGGCCTACGACTTCCGGGCGAATGGATGTGTACGCCCCCCGTTTTTATGATCTTGGAGTCGCCGCTACAATAGGAAAAGGCAACCGCTCGAAAGAAGTGGTGGAGGCGATAATTAGAAACCAGGCGGTGTATTTTTGCGCCATTGGAGGAGCCGGCGCACTTGCGGCGCAGTCCGTAGTTTCCTGCGAGGTTGTCGCCTTTGAGGATTTGGGCTGCGAAGCGGTAAAAATGCTTGAGTTTCGCGATTTTCCTCTTATCGTCGGCATTGACTGCCGCGGCGGGAACCTGTTTGAAATGCGTTGACACGAAAAATAATCTTGATTTGTGGATAATGTAAGCATTTATGTGCATATCCTATACTACAATTATTTCTAAAACGAGAAGGAGTGCGGTCTATGGCTGAACTAAAGTATGAGATAGTCAAAAACCTGGGTGTGTTATCCCAGTCACCATCCGGGTGGAGCAAGGAGATTAATCTGGTGAGCTGGAATGACCGGGAACCCAAATATGATATTAGAGACTGGGCTCCGGATCATAGCAAAATGGGCAAGGGGATTACTTTAACGGCGGATGAAATCATCCTGCTTCGCGATATACTTAATGAATTAGACCTGTAAGATTCAGAAAAAACAATACCGAATAATTACCTGAAAAAACCAACACCCGCTGTATGCACAGCGGGTGTTGGTTTTTTGAAAAAGTTTTGGAAAAACGTAGTTTTTGCAAGACTTTTTTGCGAAGCTGACTTAATTTTTCGGACGGTTTATGTAGTCCGGTTATCAGCTTCGCCGCCTAAACCGAAACTGATTTGCAGCGCCTGGTTGACAAGCTGCATGGATTTTTCATCAAGCCTTCCCATGCGTTCCTTCAGGCGGCGCTTGTCTATTGTACGTATTTGTTCAAGCAAAACTATCGAATCTTTTGCAAGGCCACTGCCTTCTGTATTCAGTTTGATATGGGTGGGGAGTCTTGCCTTGTTTTTCTGGCTGGTGATTGCCGCTGCTATAACGGTGGGGCTGTATCGGTTTCCAATATCGTTTTGGACTATAAGTACGGGCCTGACTCCTCCTTGTTCCGAGCCTACCACCGGGCTTAAATCAGCGTAATAAATGTCTCCTCTACGGACATTCACATTCGTCACTCCCGTTTATATAGCATTCGGTTAATCCTACCGATAATATTTTTACCTGTTTATCAAAGTTTAAACGGAGTTGTAAAAAAATTTATTAGTTTTCAAAACATTTTTTAAATGCTTCTTTCGTACAAGCCCCCCCGTACTCTATATTATGTGGTAAAAATATTTTTGCTAAACTTAACGGAAAAGTATTTTAATTGTCAAATTATTGCGCAATTTTGTAGAAATACTTGATTTTAAGTACTATTGCCTGTATGATTAATCTGAAATCAATTCAGGTGTTGGTTGAAAGGGGCGGTTGGATGATAAGCTCTATTGAAAACGGCACCGTAAAAATTTCCGTCAGTAGCCTGGGCGCTGAGTTGCATCGGCTGGAAGGCGCAAACGGGATTAATTATTTGTGGGATGGCAACCCAGAGTACTGGCCCGGCAGGGCGCCAATATTGTTCCCGATTGTAGGCGCTTTAAGGGGAGGGCGCGCAGTATCCGCCAAAGGTGAGATAACCCTGCCCCGCCACGGGTTTGCGAGAAAGCTTTCGTGGGCACTTGATGAATCAACCCGGGAGCGGCTGTCTTATGTATTAACCTCAAGCCCTGAAACAAAAGCGGTATACCCATATGATTTCAAACTGCGGGTTAGCTACATACTTGGGGAAAGCGAGGTTACCACAGCCTTTGAGGTTTGCAACACCGGGGATTATCCCATGCCTTTTTGCATAGGCGGGCATCCTGGCTTTAATGTCCCATTGGTGGAGGGCGAAAGCTTTGAGGATTATATAATCCAGTTTGAGATGCCTGAAGTCGCCGACTGCCCATATGTGGATATGGAGCAGGGGCTAATACTTAATGACCGGCGCCGGATACTTGATAAAAGCGACCAGTTTGGGCTTACCCATGATTTATTCAGGCATGACGCATTAGTGTTCGACAGTATAAAATCAAGAAGTGTCAAGCTGTATTCAAAAGTGAGCGGAAGAGGAGTCCGCATGGATTTTGCAGGGATGGACTATTTTGCCGTGTGGTCTCCGGTAAAAGACAGCCCCTTTGTCTGCCTTGAGCCCTGGACAGGGACTGCAACCTGCGAAAACGAGGATGATATTTTCGAGAATAAAAGAGGGGTTCGCATCCTGAATCCCAAAGAGGAAACAGCCGTGTCATTTACAGTGGGGGTATTTTGATGGCTAAGTTTAAAGTTGTATTTTTTGATTTGGACGGTACACTGGCTGACACCCTGGAGGATATTGCAGAGTCGGCAAATTTTGCGCTGGTGTCTAACGGTTATCAGCCCTATCCGGTTAGTGTATATACAAACCTTGTGGGGGACGGAATTGTAAAGCTTGCCGAGCGGGTAACTGACCACGCTGACCCATCAGTCATCAAGGCTGTAATCAAGGATTTTCTGTGGCATTACGACAGGAATTTCCTGAAAACCACCAAACCTTATCCCGGTATTACGCGAATGTTGGAGACACTTCGCAAAGCCGGTGTTAAGATGTTCGTGGTTACCAACAAGCCGGACGAGCAGGCTAAAAAAATTGTCAAAAAGCTTTTCGGCAAAAAATTATTTGAAGGTGTCTACGGCAATAAAGAAGGGATAAAAACCAAGCCTGACCCCGGGCTGACCCTTCAGCTTTTGTCGAAAACCGGTGCACAGCCTGATGAGGCTTTGTTTATAGGGGATTCCGATGTGGATATCCAGACTGCGATTAATGCGGGCATAAAAAGCGGCGGCGTTACCTGGGGATTCAGAGGGGTTGACGAGCTTAAGACAGCTGGCGCTAACTATATTTTCGAAAACCCTGACGAGATCGTGGACGTTGTTTTGTCGGATAAGGGACAATAAAAAACCGGCGGGCAAAAACGGGCAGGCGCTTAGCCTGCCGCTTTTTTTGCCCGCCGGTTTTTGACTGGCTTTATCTATTAAAGGGGAATACGACTACCAAAAACATCTTAAACTTTTCCAGGGCATAGACGGCGTGGGGTTTACCCGCTGGCATAATAATGCTTTCTCCAGCCTTTAATGTGTAGTTTGTGCCGTCGATTGTGATTTGGCCTGTGCCGTCCAAAACCAGCACCATGGCGTCGCCCTCTGATTTGTGGGTGCTGATCTCCTCGTCCTTGTCAAAGGCGAAAAGGGTAAGGCTCAGCGCCTTGTTTTGGGCGAGGGTTTTGCTGACAATCTGCCCGGGCTGGTAGCTCACCTCGTCAGCCAGGGTTAAAACCTTTTCAAATTCCATGTTTTTAATGAATTTCTGCACGGCATCCGACATATTAAATTCCTCCATCCAAATTTAATCTTTAAGCAGTTCGCCGTCGGTGGATATTACCTGAACCTGCCACGGAATCAGCTTGCCGCAGTTTTTAAGTGCTTCCATGGTGGCGTATTCAATTCCGCCGCAGCATGGCACTTCCATACGTACTACGGTTACCGAACGGATATTGTTATTTTTCAGTATTGCCGTAAGTTTCTCAGCATAATCAGCATTGTCGAGCTTAGGGCAGCCTATAAGGGTTATACGGTTTTTGATAAAGCGGTTGTGGAAATCGCCATAGGCATAGGCGGTGCAGTCGGCGGCAATAAGCAGGTTTGCGTTGTTGAAATAGGGCGCGTTTACAGGTACAAGCTTGATTTGTACCGGCCACTGGCGAAGCTGGCTTTGCACTGAAAGTTTTTCCGGGGCAGGTTTTGCCTCCTGCCGGTTAAATGTGAAGGAGCGGGAGCCGGGGCAGCCTGAAAATACGGGATTTTCTGCGGTTTTGGCGCCCATCTTTTCCTTTACAGCTTCTTCGTCAAAGGGCAGGGCTTCCCTTTCCTCAAAGGTAATAGCGCCTGTGGGGCAAACGGGAAGGCAGTTTCCAAGCCCGTCGCAGTAGTCGTCACGGATAAGCTTTGCTTTGCCATCCACCATTGCAATGGCTCCTTCGTGGCAGGCAGTAACGCAAAGCCCGCATCCGTTGCATTTTTCTTCGTCTATCTTTATAATTTGGCGAATCATCTTAATTCCTCCTGGTTTTGTTTTTTTGTAACCAGATTATAATACAATCACCCGCCCTTATCCGTTGCATTTGCAACAAAAATGGTTTTGTGATAAAATTATTTTAAATTTTTTACGGTGGTGTTTTACCATGGTTATAAATGAGATTATATTAAAAAATCCCCTTTTTTACAACATGGAAAAGGAGGATATAACGCATATTCTGAAATGCCTGGGGGGTGTGAAAAAAACCTTTGGCAAAGGGGAGTTTATATTCCTTGCAGGTCAATCAGAGCCAGAGGTGAGCATATTATTAGATGGTAAAGCCCAGGTGGTAAGGGAAAGCTATTGGGGGGACGTTATGCTTATCGGGGTTTTGGAGCCCGGGGATATCTTTGCCGAAACCTACGCATGCATGGGGGCAAAGGTAATTCCGGTATCGGTTGTGGCGGTGGAAAACTCCGAAGTCTTAATGCTGGATTTAAACCGTGTAATCAGAACCTGCAACAATTCCTGCGCATTTCACCATCGCCTGATTTTCAATTTGCTGAAAGTTGTGGCAAACAAAACTGCCCACCTGAATAAAAAAATGTCCTATCTGACCCATAAGACAATCCGGGGGCGCCTGGCTGCCTATTTTTTAGATTGCGCCGAACAGGCGTTACAAAATGATTATAATTATTTTGAAAATAAAAAGCAGAATCCGGGAAAAATAGAGTTTACAATTCCATTGAGCCGGACAGAACTGGCGGACTTCTTATGCGTTGATAGAAGCGCCATGAGCCGCGAGTTGTCTAATATGAAAAAGGAAGGGAGACTCGATTTTGCAGGCAGGAAAATTATGTTGCTGAGCAATTTCAGGGGTTTGTTTTAATCGGATTTGCCGGTATTGCATTTGGTGTTTTAAAAGTGATATAATACCCTTGCTGCCCTGGCGGATAACTTTTCCAGATTGCCGGGGAAATCACGATGAAAGGCGGTCAATTCAAATGGATACAGCGGTTAGAGATAAGTATAACCTTTGGGTCAACAGTGCGAAGGAAGACCCGGACCTTGTAAATGAGCTAAACAGCATAAAAGATAATGATGATGAAATATATGAAAGGTTTTACCGTGAGCTGGAATTCGGCACCGGCGGGTTAAGAGGGATTATCGGTGCCGGGGAAAACCGTATGAACATTTATACAGTTCGGAAGGCAACCCAGGGCCTTGCAGATTACCTCAATTCCCGTTTTACAAACGCGGAAGTTGCAATCTCTTATGACTCCCGTATAAAATCCAACCTTTTTGCGGTGGAATCGGCGAAGGTGCTTGCCGCAAACGGAATCAAGGTTCATATTTTTACCGAGCTTAACCCTACGCCGGTGCTTTCCTTTGCTGTAAGGTACCTAAATTGCCAGGCGGGCATTATGATTACCGCCAGCCACAATCCGTCAAAATACAACGGATATAAATGCTATGGCTCTGACGGATGCCAGATGACCGATAACGACGCATCCGAAGTGACAGGTTTTATCAGGAAAGTGGATATTTTCAGCGGCGTTAAGGTCATGGATTATGATGCGGCTGTAAAATCAGGCAAGATTTGCGAAATTTCAGGAGAACTGGTGGAAGCTTTCCTGCAGAATGTGGCAAAACAGCAGGTCAATCCCGGAATACTTGAGAAAAACCCGATTAAGGTTGTTTACACACCGCTAAACGGCACCGGAAACAAGCCTGTCAGGGAAATTCTGCGCCGCATTGGCGTAAAGGATGTGGCGGTTGTAGCTGAGCAGGAGATGCCCGACGGCAACTTCCCAACAGCTCCGTATCCCAACCCCGAAATCCGCCAGGCTTTTGAGTGCGCCTTGAAGCTTGCCGATAAGGTTAAGCCAGATATCCTTCTTGCCACCGACCCGGACTGCGACAGGCTTGGCATTGCGGTGGCGGTAAACGGGGAATACCTGCAGCTTACCGGCAACGAGGTGGGCTGCCTGCTGCTCAATTATATCCTGTCCTGCAGGAAGCAGGCGGGGACGTTGCCCCAAAACCCGGTTGTTATCAAAACAATTGTTACTTCCGATTTGGTCAAAAGGATTACTGAAAAATACGGCTGCGAACTCAGGGAGGTTTTGACTGGCTTTAAATATATCGGCGAGCAGATTACAATGCTTGAAAGCCAGGGCAGGGCATCCGATTATGTATTTGGATTTGAGGAAAGCTATGGATACCTTGCCGGGGATTATGTAAGGGATAAGGACGGCGTGGTGGCGTCCATGCTGGTTTGCGAAATGGCGGCTTACTATAAAGCCCAGGGCAAGACATTGCTGGATGTCTTGAACGAGCTTTACAGGGAGCATGGATTCTATAAGCACACCCTAATCAACGCCGAGTTTGAAGGCGCCCAGGGTATGGAAACCATGAAGAAGATTATGGCAGGGCTGAGGGACAATATGCCCGCAGAAGTTGCCGGATTGAAAGTGCTGCGGTATCAGGACTACCTCGCATCAAAGGATGTTGACTTGGTTAGCGGCGAAACCAGGGAGTTGCACCTTCCCAAATCCAATGTGCTTGCCTTCAACCTTGAGCAAAACGCAGGGTTTATTGTCCGCCCATCCGGAACCGAGCCGAAGATTAAGGCGTATATAACCTCCACCGGGGTGGATGAAACCAAGGCAGATGAGTTGGCAGAGAAACTGACCGCCGAGGTTAAAAAGATTTTAAATGTATAATATTAAAAACGGCAGTGCCAGAATGCGCTGCCGTTTTTTACTTTAAGACGACTCGTTATTCCCAGCGGGAAGGGAAGATGAAGTGCTGAAATTTGAGAAAGTGGCTGCCAGGTTTGCGGAAGGAATACGGAGTTTTAAAAGGTTTCCGGTTTTAGGGTCGGACACGATTTCAAAATCCCCGGCGGGAGTGGAACCCTTTGTGACCAGCCCTTCCTCGGTGATTTCACCCTGGTCCTTAGCGTCAAGAGCAGAGTCCAGGGCACTTAACATGCTTTTTCCAAGGGCGGTTTGAGGTATGTTTTCAGGTTTAACGTCAAAGGACAAACCGAAAAGCTTTATGGAAATTGAATCTCCGTTTAATTGCATTGACAAACCTTTCAGCGATTCCGGTTCGGTGACTTCGAAGGTCAGGGTGCCGGCGGAGGAACGTGTTAAACGGCCTTTGACATTCATATCGTCATAACTTGCTTCAACGTCGCACGAAAAACCGGTGGTGACAGGCTTTTCCGCTTTGCCTTTTTTTGAACATGCCGCAAAGCTTAGAACTACCAACAGGCAAAGTGTTAAAGATAAAACGCGGCGAAGCATGAATTCAGCTCCCATTTTCTAAAATTAAAAACAGCCCGCTCAACTCCTCTATTATATCGCTCGGGAGCATAAAACGCTGCGACAGCCGCAAGGCGGCCCTGTCCCCCGCAAGCCCATGCAGGTGGACACCGCACATTGCCGCGGTATAGGGTTCAAGGCCCTGGGCGACGAAGGCGGCAATCATTCCCGCCAGCACGTCGCCGCTTCCGCCTGTGGCCATCCCCGGGTTGCCTGTTGTGTTGATAAGCACCGGCATTCCGGGCGCGGCAATGACAGTTTTATCTCCCTTTAGCACCACCACCGCACCAGTTTCCTCGGCAAACCTTTTTGCGATTCCCGTGCGGTCAGCCTGTATTTCAGGGACGCTAAGGCCTGTAAGCCTTGACATTTCGCCGGGGTGCGGGGTTAGGATGATTGGAGCGTGTACCGTTTTCAATTTATTTATATGTTTGGATATGATATTTATGCCGTCCGCGTCCAAAATAATTGGACATTCTGTGGAATTTAGCAGCTCAAATACCAGCGAAGCCGCACCCTTGCCCTGGCCAAGCCCGCAGCCGATAAGAACGGCGTCCGCCTTTTTTGCTTGTGCCCTTAGCAATGTTTTGGAGGATACGGCAAAATCCCCGCTGCCGTCCTCGTCCAGAGGGAAAAACACAGCCTCGGGCATTGAGGCGGCGGCAATCGGGTAAAGGGACGCGGGAATGGCACAAACCACAAGCCCGGTGCCGCAGCGCAGGGCGGCTTTGGCGGCAAGCACCGCCGCGCCCGTCATCCCCCTGCTGCCGCAAAAGCTGAGAAGCCGCCCATAATCCCCTTTGTGGGTATCGCTTTTACGTTTTCCAAAATAGCATTTGACCATGTCCAGGGTTATCTCGGTTGAATCCGACACATAGGGCAGCAGAAGCCCCTCGTCAATCCCAATTGCGGCAACCTGGATTTCCCCGCAGTATTTTGCCCCCGCCGGGGTGGTCAAGCCCTTTTTGATTGCGGTGAAGGTGATGGTAAGGCTTGCCTTGATAGCGTCGGCGTCCCCCTCTCCGGTGTCGGCGTTGACCCCGCTGGGGACATCGATTGAAATAACCTGTGCATAGCCGGAATTTACAAGCCTGAAAATGTTGCGCAGATAGTCCGGCAGGTTGCCTTTAAACCCGATTCCGTAAACACAGTCGACGATGATATCGGCGTTTTTAACGATGCTGGCGGCAATATAAGGCTCCGTGTCAAGGCTGATTATCTCAACATCGGTGTTTTTTAGCCTTGAAAACATTTCTGCGGCGCTTTCTGTTGCCGGGAGCCCGGAAGCCAGTATTATTTTGATATTCGCCCCTTCATCCAGGAGCTTTCTGGCGATGACAAAGCCATCGCCGCCGTTGTTGCCTTTGCCGCAAAGGATTACAACAGATTTTTCCCTGACGATGTATTTCGAGCGGATTATCCTGGCAGCGGCGCTGCCGGCATTCTCCATCAGCCGCAGTTCCTCAATCCCCTGCTGGATAGCTGCTTTTTCAACTGCCCGCATTTGAAAGCTATTTAAGACATACATTCAAAATGACCCCTTCGACAGAAAGTTTTTAAATAAAAAGAGGGCCTATTGCCCTCCCTCAGCCATTTTTTTATTTGCTTCCCGCAATACAAGGGCGGAAAGCCCTGATTTCAATGCTTCAAGCACCCTTTTTTCGGGCTGGAAAACAACAAGGGTATGCCCGCTTTTCTTGCTGTGGTAGGTAAAGCACCATAGCCCAGGTTCATTGACAGATGGGGCGGCAATAACCGTCCTGTCGAATTTGCGGTTCATGTATTGCTGGTGTGAGTATGGTTCAAGGCTTTCAATCTTTTTGCCTGAAACCGACACAATCCTTTTGCGCTTGCGCTTGGCTGTTATCTGGTCTATGTCGATGTCCCCGTTGGTGACGCAGTATTCATATTCAATGTTCAGGCTGGTAAGCAGCCACCACAAACCGTAGCCCAATCCAGCAACTAATAGCAGTGAAAGGGAGCCTATAAAAGCGGTTACTATGGTCAGAATTAAAAATGTGATTATTACAAACCCGAAAATTGAGGCTATTATAATGAGTAAGTCTTTTCCACTTTTTTTCTTAGCTACGATTTGCTCGACAAATGAATCCACTAACAATCGCTCCTTTATTTACACGTTACAAGGCATTATATAGGTATTATACACTCAACTGGATATAATTTCAATTGTTATTGGCATAATTACAGAACAATTCTATATTATTCGGATAGACTGTATACTTTAATCAAGCTCAAAACTGTGAAGAATAACAAAAAATTTTGCCAAAATGTTGATTGAATCTAAGGTTGTATGATTGAAATAATTTAAAAAACAAGGTATAATCTATCGTAACGTGTTATTAAGGCGATATTTGCCTTGGATAATTTTAATAGTTAGGATGATACGTGGGATGAAAATTACTGGAATAGCCGCCGCTGCGGCCGCAAATGGAGCTAATATCCTTAGTGATGCAGCATTGGTTATTGTTATCGGAATGATTGTTGTCTTTTCTGCGCTGATTGTATTGACTGCGATTTTCTGGATTTTTGGCAAGGCTATGCATAAAAATCCGACAAATTCTGCCGATATCAAAGAAGCAAGGCAGTTTGTCCCGCAGGCAACAGCTCCGGTAAAACAGCCGGAGGGCATAAGCAGCGAAGTTGTTGCCGTTATTGCGGCCGCAGTAGCCGCCACGGCGCCTGAGGGAACCCAATATGCCGTGCGGAGCGTACGCAAAGTGCGTAGCACACGCGGTGAACGCCCGGTCTGGGCGGCAGCAGGCATTGCTGAAAACACCCGTCCTTTTTAACTGCAATTAAGCTATTGCGGCTTACTCATCTTTTACCAGTGAAAGGGTGCAAACGGAAAGAATGGATGCCATCGTAAAAGCCATAGCCGACATTTGGAACGAGTCCGGCTATAAACGATTATTCACCCTCGGCACAGAGGGAAACCTGCTTGAACGCATCGCCACCGGCGGCGTCGGCAATCTTATTATGATTGCCATTGCATGTTTTTTGATTTACCTTGCTATAAAAAAGGAATTTGAACCACTTTTGTTGCTGCCGATTGCCTTCGGCATGCTGCTGACAAACCTTCCCCTCGGGGATGTAATGAGGCAGCAGTTTAATACCCTTGTCCCTCTTACAGAAGAAGAACTCGCACATATGCAGCAGGGGATATTTGACCAGGTATATCCCATCTTTGAAATGAACGGCAAATACTACTGGCAGCATTTTGAAACCGGGGGCTTGCTCTGGTACCTGTATCAGGGGGTTAAATTCGGAATTTATCCCCCGTTAATCTTCCTTGGAATCGGCGCCATGACCGATTTCGGGCCCCTGATTGCAAATCCCAAAAGCTTTTTGCTTGGCGCGGCTGCCCAGCTTGGAATATTTGTAACATATTTCGGTGCGTTGGCTTTGGGGCTTACCGGAAACCCGGATCTTACATTTACTGAACAGCAGGCTGGCTCAATAGCTATTATAGGCGGTGCTGACGGCCCTACTGCAATTTGGCTCACAACCAAACTGGCGCCTGAACTTTTAGGCCCAATTGCCGTTGCGGCTTATTCTTACATGGCGCTGGTACCGATTATCCAGCCGCCCATTATGAAGCTTCTGACGACCAAAAAAGAGCGCTCTGTTGTGATGCAGCAGCTCCGACCCGTTTCAAAAACCGAGAAGATTCTGTTCCCGATTTTTGTAACCATTATAGTAGTATTGCTACTGCCGAGCGCTGCTCCCCTCGTGGGCATGCTGATGCTTGGAAACCTGTTCAGGGAAAGCGGCGTTGTCGACCGCATTTCAAAAACCGCCCAGAATGAGCTGATGAACATCATTACTATTTTCCTAGGTACTACCGTTGGCGCTACAGCGAAGGCGTCCACCTTCCTGCAGCCCCGCACGATTCTGATTATTGTTCTTGGCCTTATCGCTTTCTCCTTTGGAACTGCGGGCGGCGTGATTTTTGGCAAGATTATGTATTATGCCACTGGGGGAAAGGTAAACCCGCTGATTGGCTCTGCCGGTGTTTCGGCGGTTCCAATGGCGGCGCGCGTGTCTCAAAAGGTGGGGCAGGAGGAGAACCCCGGAAACTTCCTGTTAATGCACGCCATGGGGCCGAATGTGGCAGGCGTTATCGGTTCGGCGGTTGCCGCCGGTGTCCTGCTGACACTGTTAGGATAAAGACGGTTTTTAGAGGAAGGATAATTCCTTCCTCTTTTTTTGACTATTTCAAAACTGATGGTATAATAGACTAAGCTAAATTTAGATGGAGAAGTGAATCTATGCTGGACAAGGTTATCAAGGACGAGTTTATTTCCCTTAGGAGAAGGTTTTTGGAAAAAGAGTTTTCCCGGATGAACGACAGGCAGAGGGAAGCGGTATTCTGCACCGAAGGGCCGCTGTTAATACTCGCGGGAGCGGGCAGCGGAAAAACCACAGTGATTATAAACAGGATTGCGAACCTGGTTAAATACGGCAATGCCTATGAAAGCGACTTTGTCCCCGATTATGTTACTGACGGGGATTTGGAGGTTTTAAGGCAGGCGGTAAAAGGCAACCCTTCTGCCGAAATCCTAAGGCGGGCGGAGGAATTGTGCAAGGTTAACCCATGCCCCGCATGGAGGATACTTGCTATTACATTTACAAACAAAGCGGCGGATGAACTTAAAGCCCGCCTTTCGAATATGCTGGGGGAAGAGGATGGTAGCGAGGTGCAGGCAAGCACCTTCCATTCCTTCTGCGCCAGGATACTGCGGAGGGACGGCCATCATCTCGGGTATTCCAGCCACTTTACAATTTACGATACTGATGACAGCCGCCGCCTGATGAAAGAGTGTATGAGAGAGCTGAATATCAGCGATAAATTCCTTACAGTCAAGGAAATATTGAATGAAATCGGCAGGGCTAAGGACTCACTGCTGTCTCCGGAAGAATATATGGCGCAGTACAGCTGGGATTCAAGGAAAAAGCTCATTGCAAACGCTTATGTTATGTACCAGAAAAGGATGAAAGAAGCGGATGCGATGGATTTTGACGACCTTCTGTACCAGACTGTCAGGATGTTCCGCACTGTCCCCGAGGTTTTGGAAGTATACCAGAACCGGTTTAAATACATGATGGTGGACGAATATCAGGATACCAACCACGCCCAGTTTGTGTTTATCTCCATGCTGGCGCAGGGTTACGGTAATCTGTGCGTCGTTGGCGATGACGACCAGAGCATTTACAAGTTCAGGGGCGCCACTATCGAGAATATTCTCGGGTTTGAACAGCAGTTCAAGGGCTGCCGGGTCATAAGGCTTGAGCAGAATTACCGCTCCACAAAGAATATTTTAAAGGCTGCGAATGCCGTTATATCCAAGAATGTTAACCGCAAGGGCAAAACCCTCTGGACTCAGAACCCAGAGGGAGAAAAGATTGAAATCCACAGGGTGGATAACGAGGATGAGGAAAGCCGGTTTATTGCGGACACCATCCTTGACGGAGTGGCTGCCGGCAGGAAGTTCAGCGATTTTGCGGTTCTATACCGCATGAACGCTCAGGCGAATGCCCTGGAGCGGGCGCTGGCAAAAAGCTCTGTGCCGTACCGCATAGTCGGAGGGCACCGTTTCTTTGACTCTCTTGAAATTAGGGACGCCATAGCGTATTTGAGGGTTATCAACAACCCCAACGATACCGTCGCCCTGCTTAGGATTATAAACCAGCCGAAACGGGGCATTGGTGATGTTACACTTCAAAAGGCTTCTAATATTGCTGGCGGGCTTGGAGTATCCCTTTACGATGTGCTGTTAGACGCCGGGCATTACCCGGATATCAGCCGGGCGGCGTTTAAAATCAAAGAGTTTACTGATATAATCGAGGAGCTAAGGCGGATTAACGAAAATCCCGATTATTCAATACATTACTTATATAACAGGATGCTGGAGCTTACCGGGTACAAGGCAATGTGGGAGCAGGCAGGGGAAAGCGAAGCCGGCAGGGTGGAAAACTTAAACGAGCTTGCCTCCTCCATCATAGATTATGAGAAAAACAGCCCTGACGAAATCCCGCAGCTTGAGGGGTTCCTTGAAGAAGTCGCATTGATGACCGATATTGACAATTACGAGGCTGGCAGCGATGCTGTTGTTCTGATGACAATGCACTCGGCAAAGGGGCTGGAGTTTCCGGTGGTCTTTTTGCCCGGGTTTGAGGACGGTATATTCCCCGGGATGCAGACCTTTTTTAACCCGGAGGAGATGGAGGAAGACCGAAGGCTTTGTTACGTAGCCATCACAAGGGCTAAGGAAAAGCTGTATATTTTGAATGCGGGCAGCCGTATGATTTTCGGATCTACTACCCACAACCGCCCGTCAAGGTTTTTGGCGGATATCCCAGAGGAACTTATTCTGAGTTTTGACCATTACGGCGGCGGGAGTTCATCCTGGGGTGACTCTACGTCCCAGTCTTACGGAAAATTCGGCGGTGGATATGGCGGCTTTAGTGGATACGAAGGAGCCAGAGGTTCTGCAGGCAACTCTTTTGATACGAAAAATGTGCGCGCCGGGGCAGCCGCCAGGAGCTCCGTTGCTGGCGGTGGAATTTCGGCTCTGGAAAAGAATGTGAAAGCTCCTGCCAAGCCTGGTGCGGGAACCCGATGGAAAGAAGGGGATATGGTCAGCCACAAGGTTTTTGGAAAAGGTGTTATAATGGCTATAACCCCGATGGGGAACGACTACCTGCTGGAAATAAAATTTGATAAGGCAGGCATGAAAAAGGTAATGGCAAACTTTGCAAATCTCACTCCCGTCACGAATTGATGCAGTTTTTGTTAATATTACAGAGATTTTTTATTTTACAGTCTTTATATCTTTCACACAAATCCTCCCCTGTCATAGTATGTAATGAAGTTTATCAACCTATCACAATTTTACGGGAGGATTAATTATGGCAGATAACAAACTTTTGCATGACAGCGGATGCAAAAATGCCGTTTGTATTGATGCAGGCCGTGTATATGATTCATGTTCGGATAAAGACTGCCTTGAAGATTTAAGAGTTTATTTTACCGAGCGTGAACAGATGGTTATTGACCGTGCCGTAAGCGTACGCCCGAAGAGTGCATGTGTTATCACCACATTGATTGATATCGAACCCCTGCCATTCAACCGTGGCTATTACGCTTGCGACCTCACCTTCTTCTTCAATGTTGAAGTGGAAGCCATCACCGGCCGCAATTGCCCGCCAACTACTCTGTGTGGTGTGTGCGTATTCCGCAAACGGGTAATACTTTTCGGTAGCGAAGGGAATGTAAAAGTATTCAGCAGCGAGTTCCGCGAGGACCACGACGACGTGCAGCAGCCAGTTTCCCGCAATCTGCCGATTTGTAAGGTACAGGTTGCAGAGCCTATTGTCCTTTCTGCTTGCATAGTTGACCCGTGCGACCGCAAGAAATGCAAGTGCGATTGCGACTGCGGATGCAACTCAATACCCGAAGGCATTGCCAACAGCTACGGCGGCGCATTCGTTGACCCGGAAGACAGCAAGGCTGTTTATGTAACCCTCGGTTTGTTCACCATCGTGCAGCTTGTACGCAACGTTCAGATGCTTATACCGGTTTACGACTTCTGCATCCCGACCAAGGATTGCTCTGTATCCGGTGACGAACCCTGCGATTTGTTCCGCAAAATGCTGTTCCCGATTGACGAGTTTTTCCCGCCGGAATCACCGCAAGGTGACAGAGGCAAATGTGGCTGCGACAGAAAATAAAAGGAAAATAACAGGAAATAAATACATAAAGCCTGTTAAAACAATAAATGCCGGAGCTGGCCTTGTGCCAGCCCGGCATTTAATATTTTTATCTCATTTTGCCATAATAAATTTAGCTGAATTAAGTTTTATGCAAAGGAAGTGCGAGATGGAACACAAAAGGGCAAAAAAATTCTGGAGCGTAGGGTTGATTGTTACAGCCGCAAGCCTGGGGCTTATTTGGTTTGGCGTTAAGATGATTCTGCAGCAGGCACTTGATTTGCAAAGCATATTCGCTTTTGTCCTGCTGGCAGTTACCTTCGGAGTGCTTACCGGCGGTTTTTATGCGCTGGACATGAAAGTTGCATTCACAGTTTTTTCGGCTGGCATAATAATAGGATATTTCGTAATGTACTGGCAGTTTATCGCCGGCATGGGCGGATGGGGCGACTTGATTGGGGTTTTATCCCTGGTTATATATTCAGGAATCAGCCTTGCTGCCGGGCTGGTTTTGCAGTTGATATGGCATTTCATCCGCAAGGGCAGAAAAAGATAACACGTTTTTGGCAGTATCAGGGTTTTCGGTTTTCTAAGTGCAAAAAACAAAAAACCTGCGGTAGAATTACCGCAGGTGTGGTGCGATGGATGGGACTTGAACCCATACCCTTGCGGACACGCCCCTCAAACGTGCGCGTATGCCAATTCCGCCACCATCGCATATCTTCTTTTTTTAGCCGCGCTTAACAGCGCAA
>DUMT01000158.1 GCA_012839705.1 Clostridiales bacterium
AACTATGTTTTCGACGGCAGCAAAATGTCAGATGTGCCTGCAGCCGAGCGCAATGAATACATCCAGGTTCAGGCTCTTTGGAAGAACAACGCAAGCTATCAGACAGTTGCGGGCGAAATCGCCAAGAAAGGCAAAATCAGGGACGGCTTCTTTATCAATGAAGATTATGTAATCCTTGATATGCAGCCTGTAACTACCAATGTAGGTATTACTATTAATAATAACAGCTTCCCCTCACCTGCCACCGTTGTACTTGACCTGACAGGCGGAGTATCCGGCAATAATGGCAAAGCGGTAGCTGCCAAGTTTTTGCAGTATGCCAAAGAAGGCAAATTAAAGGCATTTTTCTATGATAAAACCTCAACCGTACAGGATCTCTTCCTGGATAAGCAGCCTTTAGTTCCGACTGTAACTGATGATGACAAAATCACTTTCACCATTCAGCAACCCTGCACACTTATCTTCACACATAAAGATCTGCTGGCTAAGCGCTTCATTGAAGAAGATGAAGATGACACCGATCCTTATAAGATGCGTATCAAAAAAGACGGTAAAAACATGAGCGACGGCTACACCATTGAACTTGGCGATATTCAGTATTTTGAGCTGTCAATGATGAACGGAGATGTAAACGACTTCGAATTCATCTGGGATGTAATCGGACCCGGCGCTGATACCGTTAAGATCGAACCGGTTGAAGGCTCCAACAACCTTGTTTACAAAGTAACTCCGTTGAAAGTAACAGGCAAAGCATTCCAGGTTCGTGTTCGCATTGTTGGCCAGGAAGATATCTTTGTCACAACAGGTACTACTACTATTATCGATACCGTATACGGCAAGGATTTCGTTGAAAACGGCAAGTTTAATACCAGCAAAACAGGATTCCCGAGCGATTATGTTTTCAAAATGTCAGGTGATCAGTACCAGATTACCGGAGCATTCCTGAATGCAATCGCAGAATCCAAAAAAGACGTTGTTATTGTTGACACATCCAACATCAGATACATATTCCATGGCGCTGAAATGGATCTTGTACCTGAGGATGAATGGGATCAGAAACATCCTGTAAAGGCGCTTTACAAAGATTCTGAGGCCTATCAGGGAGCAATCAGGCTTGTTGCATATCAGTATGGCATAACCGATGATTTTGTAAACAACAAAGACTATATCATCATTGACTTCCAGGCTCATAACGTTGACCTGCCGCTGGAGGTTGACTGCGAGTTCAAGCTTGAAGCAAAAGCCCGCAGCGCCGATATAGCCAAACACTTTGCCGATGCTTATCGCGAAGGCAAGCTCTATGTATACGCTTACAGCAAAACCACACAGAGCATTTATAAGCCCCTTAAAGACCTTGTTAAGCTGATTGACGGCACCGACACCTTCACCATGAAGCTTCAGAGCCCGATGACAATTGTATTCTCCACCAGCAAACTTATGGATGACCTTTCCGATGGTGAAAACAACGAAGATCCTGGCAACGGCAACGATACTGACAACGGCGAAGGAAACACCGAAAACCCGACTACCGGCGATTCAACAGCAGTTCTGCCTATCGCACTGCTTGGAATTTCAAGCGCTGCTGCATTGACAATCCTTCGCAAAAAAGTTCTTGCCAAATAAGAGGAGTTTCTTATGAAAAAGCATTCAATTCGCAAAATATGGTTGCTTGCCGCAGTCCTGTCCATGCTGCTTATGCTGCTGGGCGGGTGCGGCAACTCCGCAACCCCTTCCCCTTCTGATACAGATACAACTTCTTCAGAAGCAAGCACATCGATAGATGATACAACCGCTACTGAAGAAAGCACAACAACAGCCGCTGAAACAACATCTTCAGCAAAGTCCGAGTCTACAGCCGGTACTACAAAAGCTGCTGCCACAACCACTAAAAAGCAGAGCACTCAGACTAATAAGACAACATCATCAACTTCAGCAAAAACCACAGAAACTGCAAGTCTTGATATCGACGTTTACAACCTTTCAAATGTTCAGGGCAAGCTTGGAGTTTGGTTTTTCAATATGCCCCATTCAACCACCCACACCGGAGACTCTACCCTTATCCGTACCCCCGGCGGCAAAACCATGCTGATCGATACCGGTCATCCCGAAGGCGGCAAAATGGTTAGGGGTTACCTTGAAAAAATGGGTATAACTAAAATAGATATATTGGTTATAACCCATATGCATATTGACCATGTGGGCGGTGCTTATGAAATTGTAAGCAAATTCAATATCGGCAAGGTGTACGGCTCACCGTTAAAGGACTATAACACCTCCAATGTGCGTAGTTTCAAAAACGCCCTTGCCAGCAAAAACTTAACCTACAATGTTCTAAAAACCGGAGATACATTTGAGCTCGACAAAAATGTTAAATTTGAAGCCCTCTGGCCAAGAGCTGATTTTAATGTTCCTGACGGAGTTACTCCGGAGAATGACGGTGGCTTTACAAACAATTCCTCTGTTGTATTGCGTATGCAATATGGCAGCCGTACCTTCCTCTTTACAGGCGATATTGAGATGGAAGTTGAAGAAGAGCTTGTAAATACCATGCCTGAAAAGCTCAAATGTGATGTATTGAAAATCCCGCATCACGGAGCAAGCACTTCATCTACTTCAGCTTTCATCCGTGCAACCGGCGCCAAATACGGTGCCATCATGGTATATGCGATGAATGATATCAACGTCATCAATCGTTACAAAGCACTTGGTACTCAGGTTCATCTGACGAGTGTAGACGGTACTGCGCTCTTTTTAACTGATGGCCAATCACTTCAATACGCTAAAAGTAAATGACCTAAGGAAAAGAGCCAGTGGAATATTCCTGTTCCCTGGCTCTTTGTAAGGTTTTATAAAAGCATTAAAGGCAGGCAGATTTTTATGAAGAATTTGAACAGTAAAAAGAATAACTCAAAACTAACCGCTCTTTTCAAAATGAGCGGGAGATTAAACGCGCTCAAATCCAAATATTTCATTAATATGCTGCTGTCTTTACTGCTGACTTCCATGCTGATTCTATCTGTAATCTCATTTACAATCTACAATCAGTTTTTAAGCGAATACAAATCCAACACCATATCCGAATCAAAATCCAGTATTGCCAGCGCAGAGTCTATTTTTTCTCAGAAACTCCGTGACATCAAGTCACTGACCTATGTTGTTTACCGCAATCCAGCTTTCACCTATTATCCATACCCCGAAGGGCTGGAGCCAGGTATTGACATGGATATTGTAAGGCAAATCCAGGAATATTCATTCAGTAACCCGTTTTTTGCAGATATCACCTTCTATCGCCTTAGTGAGCCGAATACTGTTTATTCCTCATACGGCAAATTTGATATTACAGAGATGCAAACCCATATTTTTTACATGCCGGATATGCCTTACAGGGATGATTTCGAAAACTTCAAAATCTACAAAGGCGTTAGCCGCCTGCAGGAATCAAAAGACGAAACAGTTTATGCTTTTATTGAGC
>DUMT01000151.1 GCA_012839705.1 Clostridiales bacterium
ACAGAAACAGCAAAGGCGTTGGGTAATTGCCTTTGCTGTTTTTCTTTTAAAACTTAAAACCCAGCATGCCATTTTAATTCAAGTCAATGCCGTTTGTGCATCGGCTGTCTTCGGGTAACTTTATTACCGCACACAAAGGCGTGTGTTTTATTACGGTTGACGTGATAAAATACACGCCTTTGTGTTTTAGTAAAGCTGGCTTTACTAAATTAATATTTTTTATGAGGAGGAGTAATCAATGCAGATCACCACAATTGTTGACACCTTATGGGTACTGCTTGCGGCTGTACTGGTGTTCTTTATGAACCTGGGATTTGCAGCTGTCGAATCAGGTATGGCCAGGTCCAAAAACACCGTCAACATCCTGTCCAAAAACTTTATAGTTTTTGCAGTTTCATCCCTGGGCTTTATGCTGCTTGGCTGGGGCCTGATGTTTGGCGGGGACAATCCAGTATTAGGCACACAGCACCTGTTCATCCTGAACGATTCCAATATCAGCTTTTATAAAGACACCCTGACTTCTGATGTGCCGTTCTGGGGAAAATTCTTCTTCCAGCTTGTGTTCTGCGGCACGGCGGCAACCATAGTATCCGGAGCGGTTGCTGAGCGTATCAAGTATATTTCCTTCATTGTATTTTCATTCGTTTTGACCCTTATTATTTACCCCATTGTTGGCCACTGGATTTGGGGCGGCGGATGGCTTGCAGATTTGGGCTTTATGGATTTTGCGGGCGATACCGTGGTCCACTCGGTTGGCGGATGGGCAGCCCTTGCCGGTGCTATCATTCTTGGCCCCAGGTATGGCAAATATGGCAAGGACGGCAAGCCGAAGGCGATTCCTGGACACAACATGTCCCTGGCAGTTATCGGGCTTTTCATACTGTGGCTTGGCTGGTTCGGGTTCAATCCTGGCTCTACCATGAGCTTCCAGAACCCCGGCGATGTGGTACATATTCTTGTTACCACAAATACTGCTGCAATTGCCGCTGTTCTTACCGCTACCGCCACTTCGTGGATATTCCTTGGCAAGCCTGACCTTGGCATGACCATCAACGGCTGCCTTGCGGGTTTGGTTGGCATTACAGGCGGCTGCGCATATGTAAGCGTTGTAAGCTCTTTGATTATTGGCGCGATAGCCGGTATAATCGTGGTGTTCTCGGTAGTGCTGTTTGACAGGGCGAAAGTTGACGACCCTGTCGGCGCCACATCGGTTCACCTGGTATGCGGCGTTTTCGGAACCCTGAGCATTGGGCTTTTTGCCCAGGAAGGCGTGACCAGCCTTTCCACAGTGAACGGGCTGTTCTTCGGCGGCGGGCTGTCGCTGCTGGGTGTTGAACTCCTTGGCGTTGTCGCAGTTGGCGCTTTCGTGTTCGTTTCATCGGCTTTGACCTGGTTTGCCATCAAAGCTACAATGGGCATCCGTGTAACCCTTGAGGAGGAAATCCAGGGCCTTGACATCGGCGAGCATGGAAACTACGCTTACCCGGACTTCGCCATTGTGGCTCCCATTATCAATCCCGCTGAAGTAAACGGCAGCGAAGCTGCTGCGGTAAGCCAGCCTGCAGCTTACCAGCCGGCAGTATCCGTGGATGAAGCTGTGCCTGTTGTCAACAAGGCACGCTCCGGCGCCAAGATGACCAAAGTAACTGTTATCACCAACCAGGAGAAATTTGCTGGGCTACAGGCTGCCCTTGAAAGCATCGGCATAACCGGCCTTACGGTTACAAACGTTTTAGGTTTCGGTATGCAGAAAGGGCATACGGAGTTTTACCGCGGCGCACCGGTCAAAACAAGGCTTTTGCCGAAAGTCCAGGTTGATATTGTTGTTTGCAAGATACCAACCCAGACCGTTGTCGATACGGTAAAGAAAGCCCTGTATACCGGCAATATGGGCGACGGTAAAATCTTCATCTACGACGTCGAGAATGTAATTAAAATCAGAACCGGCGAAGAAGGATATGACGCCCTTCAGGACGAGGACGAACTGGAATATACAACCGTGTAATGTTGCAATATTACGATAGTGAAAAAACCACCCTGCCCATTCTGGCGCAGGGTGGTTTTTTTGTCTGGATATCATCTTAAAAAAGGCGGCCAACCAGTCACACCATTATTTCGTCGAGCATATAAATATTATGGAACAATAAATCGAAATATTGCGCTTTATACAAATATTATTTTATTTTTGGAGGTCAAGATGAGAATCAGAAATATTCTTGTAATTATCCTGGTTGTAGGGTTAGGACTGCTGATTTCTGCAGCCCTGCCGGATACCTCCGCCGCTTCGCCACCCGCAACCCTGACAATTGACGGCGTGCCGGTGGGCTCGTTCCCGTCGGTTCAGGCGGCAGTAGATGCAGTAACCGCAAACCCCGGAACCAACTTTATTATTGAGGTAGCAGCAGGCACAGTCAGCGACCCTCTCAACATTACGCAGCAGCCAAATAAAAATGTTGTATTGCGCCCTCAGTCAGGGGCCACTGTTACATTCACCAACACCATTACTATTGACGGCAATGGAAACCTCAACAACCCGGAAACCCTGCTGATTGAAGGGTTTATCTTTGATTTCACAGCAGGCACCCCGGAAAACTGCATTGACTTTAATCTGATTCCCCCGCATATAGGCTTCAGCTATCCTCATAATGTAACCATTAACGGCTGTACCTTCAGAGGGGTATATGACACCGTTGTTGCGGTGCAAAGCGTACCCGGCGGTTCAAGGAATATTGCAATTATGAACTGTACCGCCACCGACATGCACAGCCTTGCACAGTTAAAGGCAGTTTCAGGTTATGCTTTTATCCAGAACTGCACCGTTACCAATGCCAGCGGCGGCGTGAATTTCTACGGGCCCGGCAACCTGATTGTTGACAGCTGCAACTTTGAGGTAACCGACTATGCGGTCCGCAGCGGCCAGAGCGCAGGCGCAATTCAGACTGTCGGCTCAGTGGACATCAACAACAGCATATTAAAGAACAATTCTGCAAGTGTTGGTACTGTGGTACTGCGGGGCGATTCCACAAACAACATCAATGTCATCCACACCAACCTCGAAAATGCGGCTGCCGGCGGTTCGGTCATCCAAAACATCAATGCAGCCAGCGCATCATTATATGATATTGATATTGTAGAAACCAACCTGACAGGGCAAATCACCGGTGTTGACCCATCCACCATAACCATTATTGACGACCCCAACGTGGAAAACGGGCCGATTTGCGTAAACAACGGCAACGGTTCAAACTGCCAGATTTTATGGTTTATCCTCGCACTTATAGGTATTATCGCGCTGTTTGTGCTGATTATCATCTTCAGAAGGCGCTGGTGGGTAATATTCCTGTAAAATCAGTTTAAAAATCCTGGCAAAAGCCAGGGCTTTTGCCAGGATTTTTTTATTCTATAATCCCATCGGATTAGAAGTTAGGGAAATCTGGTATTAAATATAACATGATAAGCTGTCCCGTATAATTTATTAAACGCCCTCAGCCTTGAATGTGGTGGCTTAATGTGATATACTTACTGCAAAAACTACGTGGTATTTGCAGTAAGTATATTTTAAACTATAAAAATTCGGAAGGGCGGCTGTTTTATGGGCAACGAGTCAGATATAAAAAAATGGATTGAAGCTGTGGAGAACTACCAGCCGGCGACCTGGGACAGCCTGCCGGATTTGGA
>DUMT01000152.1 GCA_012839705.1 Clostridiales bacterium
AACGGATTAGCAATTTGCTAATCCGTTTTTTGCTTTTTGCAATAATTTAGAGTTTGTTTTACTGTTTCGCTTGACATTTTTGTACTAAAGTATAAAATAGAATTAAGGGTTTATTCTATAAAACTTTGTTTCGTTAGATGGAACAGGGTTTTTGCCATATAAAATGAACATAATATATTTAAGGGGGCATTAATTTGTTTATCACCGAATCATTTTTGCTGCAAACCAAAACGGCTCAAAGGTTATACGATAAATATGCAAAGGATATGCCTATAATTGACTATCACTGCCATATCAATCCCCGTGAGATAGCGGAGGACAAACGTTTTGAGAATATAACCCAGGTTTGGCTTTATGGCGACCACTACAAATGGAGGCTTATGCGCTCAAACGGTGTTCCGGAAGAGGAGATAACGGGAAATGCTGATGATTATACAAAATTTCTACGTTTTGCCGAGATGCTGCCAAAGGCAATAGGCAACCCGATGTATCACTGGTGCCATCTGGAGCTTAAAAGGTATTTCGGATATGACGGGGTACTGAATGCTGACACCGCCAAAACAGTGTGGGAGATTTGCAATAAAAAGCTTGCCGAGCCCTCAATGTCTGTCAGGAATATTATCAAACAATCCAACGTTAAGATGGTAGGGACAACCGATGACCCGGTTGACACCCTGGAATGGCATAAAGCAATTGCGGAAGATGACAGCATTGATGTTGTGGTTTTGCCGTCCTTCCGTCCGGATAAAGCGGTGAATATTGATAAGCCTGGGTTTGCCGAATATATAGGCAAACTGGGCGAGGCGGCACAAATTGAAATCCGCTCGGTGGATGATGTTAAAGCCGCCCTTTCGAAACGTCTGGATTATTTCTGCGAAATGGGCTGCAGGGCAACAGACCACGGTTTGGATTATGTGGTTTATGAGCCTGCAACGGATGAAGAAGTCGAAAAAATCTTCCAGAAAGTCATGGGAGGAGGGGAAATATCTCAGCTTGAGGCTGATAAATACAAGACCGCAATCATGCTGCATTTGGGGCGCGAGATTGCAAGGCACGGGATTGTAATGCAGCTTCATTACGGCGCCCAGAGGAACACCAACACCAAAATGTTTAACCTGCTGGGGCCCGACAGCGGATTTGACTGCATTTCCACCAAAGATTGCGGCGCAGCTATTACCCGGTTCTTGAACGCCCTGGAAATGGATAATGCCCTTCCAAAAACCATTATTTATTCCTTAAACCCAAATGACAATGAGCTGATTGACACAATTCTGGGCTGCTTCCAGGGTACCGAAGCTGCGGGGAAAATCCAGCACGGCTCGGCTTGGTGGTTCTCCGATACAAAAACCGGTATGGAGGCTCAAATGACATCCCTTGCGAACCTCTCTTTGTTAGGCAACTTTATAGGAATGTTGACTGACTCGCGCTCGTTCCTGTCATATTCCCGCCATGAATACTTCAGAAGAATCCTTTGCAACCTGATTGGAAACTGGGTTGAAAACGGCGAATATCCCGACGACGAGCAGGCACTCGGGAAGATTATACAGGATATTTGCTATTACAATGCTGAAAAATATTTTGGATTGGGTTGATGAAAATGAAAAATATTGCTGAATTGAGTATCAACAGGGTTAGCAGGCCCATTAAGGTCCTGCAGTTTGGCGAGGGAAACTTTTTGCGCGCCTTTACCGATTACATGATTGATATTTTAAATGAAAAAACCGATTTTAACGGTAATGTGGCGATTGTTAAGCCCATTCCTTTCGGAAACCTTGACAGTTTCAAAAAGCAGAATAATCTTTACACCGTGGTTTTACGGGGCAGGCAAAACGGCGAGGTTATAAACCAGAGCCGCATTATAACCTGCATAGAAAAGGCAATTGACCCCTTTTCCGATTATGATGAATATATCTCTCTTGCAAAACTTGATTCCCTGCGGTTTGTGATTTCAAACACCACCGAGGCAGGTATCTCGCTGGATGAAAGCGACAGCTTTGAGGGGCTTCCGAAATCCTATCCCGGCAAGCTGACGAAGTTTATGTATGAGCGGTATTGCGCTTTTAATGGCGATAAAGGCAAGGGGCTTATTATCCTTCCTGTTGAGCTGATTGAGGATAATGGTAAAAAACTTTTGGAATGTGTCCTTTCCCTTTGCGATATCTGGAAGCTGCCCGCCGGGTTTAAAGATTGGGTTAAGGATAGCAATATATTCTGCAACACCCTGGTTGACAGGATTGTTACAGGCTATCCAAAAGGCGAGGCGGAGGAAATATACAAAGAGCTTGGGTATGAGGATTTGCTCCTTGATGTTGGGGAGCCCTTCGGGCTATGGGTAATCGAAAGCGACAGGGATATAAGCGGCGAACTGCCGTTTGACAAGGCGGGTCTGCCTGTCGTTTTCACCGATAATCAGAAGCCTTACCGTGAAAGGAAGGTAAGGGTTTTAAACGGAGCCCATACCTCAAGCGTGCTGGTATCATATCTCGGCGGCATCGAGATTGTGCGGGATATGATGAACGACAGCATTTTCGGAAAGCTTGTCAGAAATATTGTGGACAATGAAATTGTGCCTTGTGTTCCGCTGCCTCTGGATGAGGTAAAGGACTTTGCCAACTCGGTTTATGAGCGGTTTGACAATCCCTTTATTGACCATCAGCTGCTTTCGATTTCGTTGAATTCGGTATCCAAATGGAAAGCAAGGGTTTTGCCGTCCTTTAAGGATTATTACAATAAATATAATACCCTTCCAAAACTGTTGACATTTTCATTCGCATCCCTGCTGGCTTTTTATACCGGTTCCGATTTCCGTTCTGACGGGCTGTATACAAAGCGGGCAGATGGGACACAGTATGTGGTGCATGACAATGAGGATGTGCTGAAGTTCTTTGCTGAATACAGCACAAAACCTGTAATGGAATATGTGGAAGCTGCGGCGAAGAATACCGGTTTCTGGGGTGAGGACCTCTCAGAATACACGGGATTCTGCGACGCGGTTGCCGGATATCTGGCAGATATTAGAGCAGATGTAAAAGAAGCAGTAATAAAAGTGCTTGGGGAATAGAGCGATGAAAGCGATTAAAATTCATGAAAACGATAATGTGGCTGTTGCATTGACTGATATTGCGGCGGGGGATATTGTGACTGTAGATGGCAGGGATATTGCCCTTAAATCCGATATCCCATCAGGGCATAAATTTGCCGTAACGGACATTGCTGCAAATCAAAAGGTTATAAAATACGGTTATCCCATTGGCCATGCTGCTGAATTTATCGAAACCGGCAGCCATGTCCACAGCCATAACCTCAAGTCGGATATTTCTGGTACTCTGGAATATTCATATAGCCCCGAAATCAAGGAACTGGAACGCCTTCCTTCAAGGGAGTTTATGGGGTATAAGAGGGAAGACGGCAGTGTTGGTATCAGAAACGAGGTTTGGATTATCCCCACAGTGGGATGCGTGAATTCCATTGTGAAAGAGATTGAAAGGCAGTCCCAAAGTTTTAAGAGCGAAAAGATTGACGGGATTTTTGCGTATAACCATCCCTACGGCTGCTCCCAGCTTGGGGATGATATGCAGAACACGTTAAAGTACCTCGCAGGGCTTATCAACCACCCCAATGCCGCCGGTGTCCTGGTGGTGGGGCTTGGCTGCGAAAACGGGAATATTGAAGAACTGAAAAAAGTACTGGGCGAAACCGATGAAAAAAGGGTCAAATTCCTGGTGGCACAGGAAAGCGAAGATGAAATCGCGGAAGGTGTCGAGATTGTAAAAAACCTTTGCGAATATGCAAACACCTTTGAAAGGACGCCCTGCGACGCATCAAGCCTCATTGTGGGCTTGAAATGCGGCGGGTCGGACGGTTTTTCCGGCATTACCGCCAACGCCCTTGTGGGGAAATTTTCTGACATGCTGGTATCTCTGGGGGGCAGCACCATTTTGACAGAAGTGCCCGAAATGTTCGGCGCCGAGACAATATTAATGAACCGCTGCCGCGACGAGGGGATTTTTGATAAAACGGTTTCCCTTATCAACGGTTTTAAGGAATATTTCTTAAAACACGGTGAAAAAACAGATGAAAACCCCTCTCCCGGAAACAAAGCCGGAGGGATTACCACCCTCGCGGAAAAATCCCTGGGTTGCGTTCAAAAGGGCGGCTCTGCGCCTGTGGAGGATGTGCTTTTATACGGCGAAAAGGTCAGGAAAAAGGGGTTATCCCTCCTCAGGGCGCCCGGGAATGACCTCGTGGCGTCAAATGCCCTTGTGGCAAGCGGCGCCCAGCTGATACTTTTTACAACAGGCAGGGGTACGCCTTTTGGATGCCCAGTGCCCACAATCAAAATATCCAGCAACTCCAAACTGGCAGAGAAAAAGGGTTCCTGGATAGACTTTAACGCGGGCAAGCTGCTGGAAAACACAGCAATGAATGAACTGGCTGAGGAATTCTTTAGTTTTGTATTGGAAATTGCTTCGGGCAGGAAAACTAAATCCGAATTGCTGGATAAGACAGAACTTGCAATATTTAAAGACGGTGTTACCTTATAAAAAACGATGCCAATCCTTAAAGGGTTGGCGTCGTTTTTTATGTTGATGAGGAAGGCGGCAAAAGCCGCCTTTTTGTTATAAATGGGAAATCAGTTGAATATAAATTAAGCAAATCAGGAGAGAAGGTGAAAGGGAAAGGAGTGTCAATATGATAATTTATAAGGTGAAAACGGGGGATTCGCTGTTTACCGTTTCGGAAAAGTTTGGGGTCAGTTCACTGGATATAAAACTGGTAAACGGCCTGGGGACACACCCGTACCTGGTTAAAGGGCAATCCCTGCTTATACCTGCAAAACCCAGGCCTCGGGCATTATCTGAAAATACCGATGAAATTATCAGGATTGCAGGGAAAAAGTACAGACAGCAAATAATTGTTGCAGCCTGTGCAGAGCTGGATTTGTTTTCGGTTGGCACTTTACTGGAGGAATCCAAAAAAACCTTAAGCCTTTTATCCCCGCTTAAATACATAATAAGGGAGGATTGCACCCTGCGCCCTTTGGGGCAGGAAGCGGTGCTGGGGCAACTTAAAGAAAATAATGCGGGAATTCTTCTTAATATTGAATACGGCAGGGTGGCAGCCAATTTTGATGAGAGCATGGAATGGCGTTTGATTAAGAGTATTTTGAATATTTTAAAAGCATATGGTTTTGGCGGGTTGCAAATTGAATGCACTGTTAATTCGGCCGATTTGCCGGGTTTTGTGCGCTTTATAAGAAAGTTGAAAAAGGCTGTGAATCCATTGGCAATACCTGTTTTTGCCCTGCTGGAACCGTCGTCGTGGCTTGGGACTAATAGTTACGCTACCATTGGAAATATCGCAGACTATGTTGTGCTAAAATTATATAACCTTTTTATAAACACCAAGTCTGTCTGCCCACTTGCGCCAGCCGATATTGCTCAGGAAATTTTAAGCGCCACAGTAGAAATAATCCCTGCCAAAAAGCTGATTATCAAGCTGCCCGTTTACGGCTGGGACTGGAATGCAAAGTCGCGCAAATATAGCATGGTATCCACCACCAATGCCATAACCTTTGCCGCAAGGCGTGGGTCGGATATTGAATATGACCCAAAATCCCAGTCCCCGTTTATTAAGTATTCGGATGAGTTCGGCAACAGGCATGTAATATGGTTTGAGGATATTTGCAGCCTGTATAATAAGCTTGAGCTGGTGAACAGTTACAAACTGGCAGGGATTTGCTTTGATTTGATTGAGTATGATACTTTTTCGCTGTGGCACCTGTTAAGGTATATGTTCAATATCAGGGCGCGCGTATTATGATTATTTAGTTTTCAGCAGCCTTTTTAACAGGCTGCTTTTTGGTTTTTCTTCACTTACCAAATCATCAATCGCCTTTTTGCAGCCCTGTATGGAATCCTCGCCGCTGGAGTTGAAACGCAACCTGCCGTCTTTTATAATCACAACACCGGGTAGAGATGTTATGCCGAAATGGTTGCATAGCTCTTTGTCTTCTTCCACATTTACCAAACCAAAGAGGGCGTGGCTGCAATATTTTGAAGATAGATTTTTAATTGGCTCCAAATATTTTTGCAGGCTGTAACTTTCTGATAAGAAGAACAGCACTGCCGGCTTTTCGGATGAAATCAGTTTCTCAAAATTAACAATTGAAACATTAACCAAATTATCTAACATCACAATCACCGCCGATGTTTTTTATACATTTTATTCAAGGGTTATGTTTTGTATACCCAACACCCAGATTGAAAATAAAGCTTGTATAACAAAAACCTCATTTTGCATTCGAATACACAGGTCCGCCAACCGTGTATAAAGCAAAAGGAGGTTTTGTTGTTTATCCCATACTAAGTGGATATTAGCACAGAAATATAGAAGGCAAGAGATAAATGGGAAGGTAGCAGACTAACCACGCCGGATTCTTCAAGTATCATGCCGCCCGAAAAAATTACATATGTGCGGTTTTGACCAGCGGCGCACGGTACCGATTTTATAAGTTTGCACCTTACGAAGCCTGAATTGTCTGAAAAAGTTAAAATACTATCGGTTATTGCTTAATATACATTTTGCCCAACACATAGGTTACAAAGCTTTTTGGCAGTAATCTCTCAAGAAATACAAACAGCTTATATTTGTTGCCGCCGACATAAAAAGGCTTCAGTTTCCGCTTTGTAGCGATTTTATATATCAGCCTTCCCATGTATTCAGGCGTCATGCCATTAACCTCGTCACGCTCCATGCAGGCGATGGTGCGGGATATGGTTCCGCCATAAATCTCGTCACCAGTTTCGTTTTTTCTTCTGGCGTAGGTAAAGCCGGTTTTAACATCACCAGGCATTATGGCGCAAACCTGGATATTACCAAATTTCCTTACCTCATTTCTGAGGAACAAGGTTAGGGCGTTGACGGCAGCTTTTGAAGCAGAGTAAAAGGCTTGAAATGGCAGGGGAAAAACGGCGGCAGCAGAGCTGATATTGATAATCTTGCCGCCGTTTTTGCGCATGACGCCCATCACGCATTTTATGCAGCGCACCATGCCGAAAAAGTTGATATCAAGCTGATACTTGGCATCCTGTAGGTCTGTAAACTCGACCGCGCCGGATATTCCGGAGCCGGCATTGTTAATCAGAATGTCTATTGCGCCGGTTTCAGAGATGATTTTATCAAAAGCTGCAATCACCGATGTGTCGTCAGTCAGGTCAGTGCTTATATATTTGACGCCAGCAAGGTCTCCAGCGTTTCGGCTCAGCCCGTATACCGTATAGCCGCCATCGAGGAAGTACTTTGCAGCATGGTAGCCTATACCGCTGGAGGCGCCGGTAATAACAACAGTCTTTTTCATTTTAACGCCACAACCGTTCTACTTTTTTCGTTTATAACCGAATCGATAATATCCATCGCCTCGTCCAGCAGTTCATAGGTATGTGTTGCCATCAGGCTGATTCTGAGCAGGCATTTTCCTTCAGGAGCTGCCGGTTCGAGAACCGGATTGAGGTAAACTCCCGCTTCGTAAATCTCTTTTGCTTTAATGAGGGTAGTTTCTAATTCATAGGTATAGAATGGGATAATAGGAGTTGTGTATTTGGATTCTCTGAGGGGAATTCCCCGTTCCTTCAACCCGTTTCGCATATAACGGGATAAATCTGAGAGCCTGGACACAATCTCCGGGTTCTTTTTTATAACCCGCAGCGCAGCCAGAGCGGCGGCGCATGACGCAGGCGGTATGGAGGCTGCAAATATGAACGGCCTTGAGTTGTGCTTGACGTATTCCACAACATACTTGTCCGCCGCCATAAAGCCCCCGAGGCTTGCCAGGGATTTGCTGAATGTGCTCATAATGATGTCGGTTTCCGCTGTCAGGCCGAAGTGGTTTGCCGTGCCCCTTCCTCCGTCGCCGAGAACGCCGAAACCGTGAGCGTCATCCACCATGACGGCGGCGTTATACTTCCTGGCAAGCTCCACTATTTTCGGCAGGCTGCAGATATCTCCGCTCATGCTGAAAACGCCGTCTGTTATGATTAGTTTGCCATCGTCCGGCTGAAGCTTTTCAAGGCAGCGCTCCAGGTCCTCCATATCATCGTGTTTATACCGGATGATTTTGCCGAAACTCAGCCTGCAGCCGTCATATATACTTGCATGGTTTTCCCTGTCAATCAGAATATAGTCGTGCCGGCCGGCGAGGGAACTGATAATGCCAAGATTCGTCTGAAATCCAGAAGGAAAGGTGCATGCCGCTTCCTTGCCGACAAATTCCGCTAACTCTTCTTCAAGCTGTATATGTAAGTCAAGGGTGCCGTTTAAAAAACGGGAACCGGAGCAGCCGGTGCCGTATTTTTCAACTGCTTTTATTGCTGCTTCCACAACCTCCGGGTGTGTGGTAAGACCGAGATAGTTGTTTGAACCCAGCATAATCCTGCGTTTGCCTTCCATGATTACTACTACGTCCTGCCGGGATTCCAAATGGTGGAAGTAGGGATATATTCCTTTTTCTTTTACACCATCAACGACTTTGGTGAAGTCCGCACATTTTTGAAAGATTCCCATTTATTCAGTCCTCCAGTTGGATTGATATGTTTTAAAGTAATCTGCACAGGCTGGCAAATGCTGGCGGTTTGATTAATATACTACAAAATTTTGGAAAATAAGTCAAGCAGCACCAGTGGATGGAAGGGTAGATACAATGCGAGGTACGGGATTTTCAGTAAAAATTTCATGCTGCAAATTATGCTGAGGCTATAATCTTAATTTTTACTTATAATCCCTCATTAAACAAGGCAGGATGCCCAATGAGTATCCTGCCTTGTTTGTGAGTTATTATTTGGTAAAATATTGAGTGTAAATAAGATGTCTGACATTCTGTTAACTACAGGGAAATAAGTTACTTTAGTTTTCCTACAATACTCATCTCTTTAATCTCGACTGCTCCGTTAACGATTGGGGGTATCCTTATGCTTTACAGGCGCTTGATGGCGTTTATGGCGGTTTTTACTGCATAGCTGGTGTCGTAGTCCGGTATGTTCTCCAAACCGGCTGATTCCCGTTCCTGGTTCCAGATAACGTGCAGCACGCATCCTGCCCTGATTTTTTTGGCGGCGGCTACGATAAAAAGCGCCGCGCTTTCCATTTCAGAGGCGAGGCAACCGCCTTTAATCCATGCCTGCCACTGGTTTTTAAGCTGGTATGATACAGGGGATTCATCGGGGCTGTGCTGTCCGTAAAATGAGTCCTTGCTCTGGACCACTCCAACATGAACCCTTTTTCCTGTTTCGGCGGCGGCTTCCATCAATGCGGATGTCACGGCGAAATTGGAAACGGCGGGAAACTGGATTGGCAGGTATTCGGTTGTTGTGCCTTCCTGCCTTATGGCTGCGTTTGCAATTACAAGGTCGCCGCCGAGGACATCCAGTGACATTCCACCGCATGTGCCAACCCTTATTATGGTGTGTACGCCGCAACGTGCCAGTTCCTCAACGCAAATGGCTGTGGAAGGGCCGCCAATGCCATGGGAGGTTACAAGGACGCGTTTGCCCGAAATTTTACCCGCCCAGGTGTTGTATTCCCGCTTTCTGGCAACAAATTCAGGCTCGTCAAGCAGCATTGCTATGCCTTCGACGCGGTCAGGGTCGCCGGTTATTATGGCGTATTCAGCACCCTGGCTTGGGGCAATTCCAAGATGAAACATTGCAGACTCATTAAAATTCATTGCCTTACCTCCCTGTTATAAAGCAAATCCGTTCCCTCAACAGAGCGAACGGATTTAAATTTTAAAACATATCTTTCTTATAAAGGATATACCCGACACCTGCCATCAAAGCCACTGATAATATTACGGGGAACCAGAAAAACTGGCTTAAGGGAAGTCCGCTGACATTCATGCCATAAAAACCGGCTATAATGTTCGGAATTGAAATCACAATGGTGATTGATGCCAGTATTTTCATCACGTTATTTACATTGTTTGAAATAACGGATGCGAAAGCGTCCATTGTACCGGACAAAACGTTCAGGTATATGTTGGACATCTCGATAGCCTGTTTGATTTCTATCAGGACATCTTCCAGAATATCCTGGTCCTCTTCGTACATTTTAATATACCTGCCGCGCATCATTTTTTCGATGGTGGTTTCATCCGATTTTAACGATGTTGAGAAGTAAACAAGGGATTTTTGCAGTTCAAGCAGTTGGATTAGCTCCTTGTTTTTCATGGATTTTCTAAGCTGCTTTTCAAGCTGGATGGAAATCTTGTCAATCTGCTTCAAGTTCTGCAAAAAGCGGGCTGCCACGCGCAGCATGATATAAAGGACAAACTGGGTCTTGAGATTTGTCTGGACATTCTTTATAACGCCTTCGGTAAACTCGGTAATTATGGAGTTTTCCCGCAGGGAAACGGTTATCACGTGTTCTTTTGCAACCAAAATACCAATAGGCATGGTAAAATAATTTACCCCGTTTTCGTTAACTTCCGATACCGGGGTATCAAGGATTATTAACGTGACTCCATCTCCGCTTTCAATACGTGCGGTTTCGTCCTCGTCAAGGGATGCGCGGATAAAGCCGGGTTCAATTGCGAAATTTGTAACCAGGAAATTAACTTCTTTCTCGTCTGGGTTTACAACATCGATCCAGCAGCCTTCCTCCGGCTCGTCAATGCGGCGGATGCGGCCGTTAATGGTTTTGTAATACGAAATCATTCACATACCCCTTTCAGGGGCGAACCACGTGGATACAGCTCGCCCCTTTGTATTTTATTTTAGTACATAAACCAGCAGGGTCAGGGCTCACTATATCCACCTCCAAAATACCTTAAATTATTAACAATTCAGATAATTAGTATAACATAATCGGGAAAGTTTTCAAGCCTGATAAGGTTATGTAAATTAATAATATTATAAACAAAATTTAATAAAAGTTAATTCATTTTTCCAAGTATTTAAATACTTATTGGTTCGCAAATTTTATTGCGCTGTTCAAAAAATAAAAGAACTAAAA
>DUMT01000031.1 GCA_012839705.1 Clostridiales bacterium
AGCTGAACTGGTATACTTTTGTCATGAGGACTCGTCTCCTTTCGGGAGGTACTGCGTTTTGTGACAAAAGCATTGTACCAGAAAGGCTGACGGGTCCTCAACTTTCATTTAACTTTACAATACGAATTAAATATTTAGGAAGTGATAATATGGAACTGTCTTTAATCATTCCCTGCTATAACGAACAGGAATCTTTACCTATTTTTTACGAAGAAGTTACCCGTGTTTGCCGTTCTTTACAGTGTGATTATCAATTAATATTTGTAAATGACGGTTCAAAAGATAATACACTTAATATTTTAAAAGAGTTTGCAGCAAAAGATAATCACGTAGTCTATTTATCCTTATCGCGAAACTTTGGTAAGGAAGCTGCTATGTATGCCGGCTTTTGCAACGCCAAAGGCGATTATGTCGCTGTCATGGATGCTGATATGCAGGATCCGCCGTCCCTGCTCCCTGAAATGATTAAGATTCTGGAAACCGGTGAGTATGACAGTGTGGCAACCCGCCGGGAAAACCGGGCGGGGGAGCCTGTCACCGTAGCTGGTTTGCAAGAAAGTTTTATAAAATCATAAATAAGATTTCCGACGTGGATATTGTGGATGGTGCCAGGGATTTCCGATTGATGAAGCGGGAAATGGTCGATGCCATCATTGCAATTGGAGAGAACAACCGTTTTTCAAAAGGTATTTTTGGCTGGATTGGTTTTCGGACATATTGGCTCCCTTATGAAAATGTGGAGAGGGTTGCAGGTAAGACCAAATGGAATTTTTGGAAATTGCTTAAATATGCTATCGATGGGATTATAAATTATTCGCAGGTTCCGCTTAGCATTGCTTCTTGGGGCGGCATATTGTTTACCTGTATTTCTTTCATCATGCTTGTATTTATTGTACTGCGGAGATTGATTTTTGGAGATCCTGTGGCAGGATGGGCTTCCACTATATGTATTATTATTTTTATTGGTGGGATAGAGCTGTTTTGCATGGGAATTATGGGTCAATACATTGCAAAAACCTACATTGAAACAAAACGGCGCCCGCACTATATAATTTCTGAAACAAACCGGGACGACGTGAAAAAGATTTTATAAAATCAATTATTAATTAACAAGGCACCCTGTGATATGATTTGCAGGGTGCCTTGGATGTTTTATTCAGTGCTATTTTCAATAGTTTACCCCACGGCGGTGCACTTAACAATGCTTTCCATCTGTTCCCTTACAGTCTTCATCCTGATTTTGGAGTCGATTTCCAGGTCGGTATCAATCGGGTCTATTGGTTTTCCAATATGCAGCCGCATGACGGGCTTTTTGCGGATAAGCTTCCTTAAGCCCTTTGGGGATTCAAAGGTTATTGACATCGGGACTATTGGCACCTGCGCCTGAGCCGCCAGATGGAAGGCGCCCCGTTTAAAGGTGCGAAGGCTGGTATCATAGGGTTTTAACTCCCCTTCGGGGAAAAAGTGGACTATGTAGTTTTTCATCAAAAGCAGTTCCATCTCGTCAAAGAAGGTTTGCAGTTCCATAATGCTGTCGGGAATAGCAAATCCGCCCAGAACCCGCACCAGTTTTCCCGGCCACAGGGTTTTTACATTCTGCGGTATTGTCGGGAAAACAACCCTGCGGGGGAAAACCGCCAGCCCTACCAGAGCGCTGTCCAGCAGGTGGACATGGTTGCAAACCGTCAGGGCTCCTCCTTTCAGCCCGCGGAGGTTCTTTCTGCTGTAAACCTTGACGCCCAGAACAAACCGAGTCCAGAGCATGAGGATTGGAGTCGCTATGCCTGTGCGGAAAACCCGGGTGAAAAGCCTGAACAAAAAGCCCCGGTGGTATTCGTTCTTATCATTAACAGACATGGAAGAATAGACGTTTTCCATTTTTTTGACGCTGCGCTTTAATGCGTATTGTTTTCCAAACCGGGCATATTTCTTTTCGGCTTCTCTTAAAAGCTGCGGGTTGTCTATCCAGAAATCGATTTTTTCCGCCAAAGATTCGGGGGAGCCTGCTTTGAAAAGATGCTGCGGGCCCAGGGCGAACTGTGCTGTGGCGCTGCGCTTGCTGTCTGAGAACACCGGAACCAGCCCGCAGGCAAAAGCCTCGATACAGGAAATACCTTCAATCTCCACGTCCGAAGGGTGGACGTAAAGGTCGCACTCATGCATAAGCTTGATAAGCCCGTCCCTATCGTAATACCCAAACACAGGGGGATTTGGCAGCCTGCTTCCCATGCGGCGGAGTTTCTTTTCCCATGGGCCGCTGCCGGCAAAATATAGCTGTATGCGCTCGGCATATCGGCTTTTTTCCACGGCGCGGATGAGGATATCCTGCCTTTTTTCAGGGGAAAGCCTGCCAACCATCAGTATTTTGATGGGTTTAAGGGAATGCTCCCTGGGTTTTGAAGGAGGTACGAATGCCGGATGGACGCCGTTTGAGATGATGTGCAGCCGCGCTTTATACCCGTGGCTGCGCAACTGTGCGGCGATAAATTTTGACGGGCAATGGATATGGGAAAACCTGCGGTAGAAAAGCAGGTAAAACAAAATATATATCAGGTGGGCGGCAGGAGGGAACCACTTAAGCCCAATGTTATAGGTGATGTTTTCGGGCTGAATGTGAAAAGCCGCCATTGCCGGGATTTTCATTTTTTTCGCAATCTTTTCCGCAGCAATCCCCAGGGGCCAGGGCTGATAGATATGTACCACATCTGAACCCGAAATTGCTTTTTCAAGGGTTGCACGGACGGGCTTTGCAAACAGGGTATGCTGCTTATGGGCAAAATAAGTCGCCACCGGGATTTTTAGTTCGGGCAGATAAAACATTTCAAACCCGGTGTCAGGGTCCCTGCCGCTCTTTGAAGGGTCTCCGCAGGCCACCACGCGGATTTGATGCCCCCGCTGCGCCAATACTTCGGCAAACCTCATTGCCGAAATAGTGGTACCATTGTTGTTTATATTAAAAGTATCCGTAACAAGTGTAATGACCATCAGAAATACCGCTCCTCTCTCCCTCGGTGCTGTAGTCTTCCTTTCCTCAAAACAGATAAGGGAAGCTCGGCAGAGAAAACAATATCCTGCAAATGCCCTACCTATTAATTTATTATATATTGACAAATTGTCAAGTATGTTTTGAAATATCCTTTTTTATCCTTTGGGCTTAAGTTTTCAGGTTTTATGAACTGTGAAATATCCGGGGCATATAATGTTTCTATCAAAGGGGGAGATTATTGTGGGTACTTCTGTTGTTTTAAACAGCATCATTTCGCTGTTTATTATGATAATGGCAGGGCTCTATGGCCATAGGAGGGAGATACTTAGCGAGGAAATAAATAAAGGGCTTATCAATATACTTATTCAAATAGCTTTGCCCTGCATGGTTTTTTGTTCTTTTCTTAATACATATGGCAGTGAGGTCAAGGAAAATGTTATTAAAACCGTCTGGTACTCCTTAGGGGCGTATATCCTTATGGGGGCTGCATCCTTTTTGCTGCTTTTGCCTGTGAAGAAGGATAAGAGAACAATACTGCATTTTGCTAATATATTCGTCAATACCGGCTATGTGGGATTTCCCGTGCTGAATTCCCTGTACGGTTCCGAGGGAGTGGTGTACGGCTCAATATTCAATATGTTTTTTGTGATATTTGTATGGACTTATGGGATTAGTTTGTATAAGGGAGACTTAAGGCTCAGGGAATTTAAATGCGAGCTTAAAAACGCCCTGTTGAATCCCTCGATTATAGCGGTTGGCGCCGGGCTTTTGGTAATGTTTTTAAACATTCAAATCCCTGATGCCATAATTGCCGCCGCAAGGGGGATTGGGAATCTAACCGTTCCGCTGTCCATGATGATAATCGGGTTCACCCTTTCAAAAGTAAAATATAAGGAGTATCTGAGGGACTGGACGGTTTATTACGGTGTGCTGGTTAAACTGGTTGTGCTCCCTTTAATTATATATCTTGCGGCGTTGCCCGTCGGGATTACCTCAATAGCCGTAAAAACTGTAATTATCATGTCTGCTCTTCCCGCCTCTGCCATGACTTCGATTTTTGCAGACGCCTTTGACAGGGAAAAAGAATATGCGGCATTGGTTGTGTCTGCAACTACCCTGTTATCCCTTATTACTATAACGTTTTTTGTAGGGTTTCTGTTATAATCGCCGGAAGGCCGCGGTTTTCGGGTAATAAAAGGCAGTTGGCATAATTTTGATATTATAGTATAATCAGGGATAAGGTTTGTTTTGATTGCCTAATTTAATTGGGGCGGGGTGTGCCATGAATCTGTACGACAAAGCCAGCACGGGAATAAAGGGTTTTGATGAGGCTATCGATAATCTGCGGTATGGGGATAATGTGGTGTGGCAGGTGGATTCGGTATCATATTACAGGAAAATGGTTGATTATTTTGTGGAAAGCACCAGGGCGGAAAACATTAGGCTTGTTTATATCCGCTTTGCCAACCATGAGCCGTTGCTGGAAGAAGGCATGGGCATAAAGGTGTATTGCGTGGACCCGAGAAAAGGCTTTGAGAGCTTTGCGGTTGAAATACACAATATTATTACAGCGGAAGGGAAAAGGGTATTCTATGTTTTTGACTGCCTGACTGATTTGTTGGAATACTGGCATTCTGATTTGATGATAGGCAACTTTTTCAAAGCCACCTGCCCGTACCTTTATGAGCTGGATACGGTAGCGTATTTTGCCCTTCGGCGGAATTTCCATACCTTCAGCACCATAGCCGGAATCCGTGAGACAACTCAGCTTTTGCTGGATTTGTATCAAATCAATGACAAAACCTACATCCATCCCCTTAAAGTCTGGCAGAGGTATTCGCCCACCATGTTCCTGCCGCATTTGATTCAGGGGCAGGAGGCTGTATGCATTACCTCCAGCTCCGACGTTTCCGAGCTGTTTCAAAGTATCAGCCGCGGTGAAATAAGGCTGGACCACTGGAATACGGTATTCAGCAATGCAAAAAGCTGCCTGAACCTTCCCCTGCAAGAACAGGAGGAAGTGAAAAAGCGGCTGATGTATATGCTGATTGGCAGCGATTCCCGGATGTTTAAGCTTTGCGACAGGTATTTTATGCTGAAAGATATTCTGGACATTGCCTCAAGGGAAATAGGAACCGGCTTTATCGGCGGCAAGAGCGTCGGCATGCTTTTGGCAAGAAAAATACTTGAGGTGGAAGGCGGAAAACGGTTTGCGCCGTTTTTGGAGCCCCATGATTCTTTTTACATCGGTTCCGATGTTTTTTATACCTATATCGTCCAAAACGGATGGTGGAAACTCCGCACCATGCAAAAAACCCCTGAGGGTTATTTTAAATACGCGGCGGAGCTTAAGGAAAAGCTTTTAACCGGTACATTCCCCAGGGATATTCAGGAGCAGTTTTTTCAGATGCTGGAATACTTCGGGCAGTCTCCGATTATTGTGCGTTCCAGTTCCCTTCTGGAGGACAACTTTGGGAACGCGTTTGCCGGCAAATACGAGAGCGTTTTTTGCGTAAACCAGGGCACTCCCCAGGAGCGTTACGAGGCTTTCGAGCAGGCGGTGCGGATTGTTTATGCCAGCACCATGAATGAGGACGCCCTTAATTACCGTTTAAACCGGGGCCTTGCGCAGCAGGATGAGCAAATGGCGATTCTGGTGCAAAGGGTTTCGGGGGACAGGTTTGGCGATTATTTCTTCCCCCATGTGGCAGGGGTGGGGAATTCCACCAACCTTTATGTATGGGATGAAAGCATAGACATGAACGCGGGAATGCTGCGGCTTGTTTTCGGGCTTGGCACCCGGGCGGTGGACAGGACTGACGGGGACTATGTGAGGGTGGTGTGCCTTGACGACCCCCTTCGGCTCCCTCCAATGAATTATGAAAACCAGAAAAAATTTTCCCAGCACCGGGTGGACCTTCTGTCTTTTTCAGAAAATTCCCTTAAAAGCCGGGAGATGGAAGAAGTATTATCACTGCCCTTAAAGGCGGACAGCAGATTATTCGCAAGCAAAGACCACGCCGCCGAGGCACGCCTGAGGGAACTGGGATATTCAGGCGTTAAGGTGCCCGTTATTCTGGATTTTAAAAAGCTCTTAACTGATACAGACTTTGCCGCGGTAATGAGGGAAATGCTGGCTTTGCTTTCAAAAGCATACGATTACCCTGTGGATATTGAATTTACCGCCAACTTTAGAAGGGATAACAGCTTTAAGGTAAACCTTGTGCAATGCCGCCCGCTGCAGACAAAGGGGCTTGGCAGGACGGTAAAGATACCTGATTTAAAGGACGTTAAAGGCTGCTTTTTCTCAACTAAAGGCAACTTTATGGGTGGAAGCGTGCGCCTGCCTATTGATTATGTCATATTTATCGCCGCAGGCGCCTACCTTAAACTCAGTGAACAGGAAAAATATGAGGTGGCAAGGCAAATTGGCATGATTAACCGGGAGATGAAAGGCAAAAACGCCATGCTGATAGGCCCCGGCAGGTGGGGGAGCACCACCCCTTCCCTCGGGGTCCCTGTGAACTTCTCGGAATTGTCCAACATGAAGGTACTTTGCGAGTATTCTTCAAAAAAAGAGGGGTTCATGCCGGAACTGTCCTATGGAAGCCATTTCTTTCAGGATATAGTTGAATCCGAAATATTCTACGCTGCAATTTTTGACGGATATCAGGATGTAATCTTCAATCCCGGGCGGATTTTGTCGATGGAAAATATGCTCCAATCATTTCTGCCAGAAAGCGGCAAGTACAAAAATGTAATCCATGTGGCAAAAACCGATGGAATGGAAATATATTCCGACATTGTTACACAAAGGCTGCTTTGTGGGTAACTAATAGTATAATTAACTTATTAATAAACAAAGCGTAATATCCGTACGAATGTTGCCGGATATTACGCTACTAAAATATTTTGTCGCTGTTGAGAAATACAGCTATACGACCTGGAAAATATAAAATTTAAGGTAATCAGTTTCCGGCACATTCCAAAGTATTGGATGGTCGGGAGCCTGCTGGCGGGCTTCGATTTGCCTTAAATTTACGGCAGCATCCCTCGCGGCGCTTGCCAGTATTTTGCGGAACAGGTCATCCGGCATGAAGTGGCTGCAACTGCAGGTGGCAAGATACCCTCCCCGGGGAAGGAGCTTCATGGCTTTAAGGTTGATTTCCTTATACCCGCGGGCAGCTGAATCCACCGTTTTGCGGGATTTGGTAAATGCCGGCGGGTCAAGGATTATGAAATCATAGTCCCGGGATTTTCGCTCCGCCAATTCTGTCAGTAAATCGAAGACATCGGTGCAGAGGAAATCCATCCTCCCCTCAAGCCCGTTGCGCTGGGCGTTAGCCTTTGCCATGCCGATGGCTGACTCAGAGATGTCCACACAGGTCACATGCTCCGCTCCGCCCAGCGCTGCGTTAAGCCCGAAGGAACCGGTATGGGTAAAGCAGTCCAGCACCCGCTTATCTTTCGCAATCCTCGCCACAGCGGCGCGGTTATATTTCTGGTCGAGAAAGAACCCGGTTTTCTGACCGTTTTCAACATCCACAATGTATTTAATTCCGTTTTCGCATATCTCTGTTACGGCGGATTCAGGGGCGCTGATATAGTCGGAGACGTACCAGCCTTTGTATTCGGAAAGCCCTTCCTGTATGCGCAGGGCGATATCGTTGCGCTCGAAAATCCCGGTGATTGTTTCGCCCATTTCGGAAAGCACACCAATAAGGGCACGGTAAACCATATCTTTTACAAGCTCCATTCCAAGGCTTGCAACCTGGACAGATAAAAGGCTGCCGTAACGGTCCACCGTCAGGCCCGGCATCTGGTCAGCCTCCCCGTGAATCAGCCGGCAGCAGGAAAAATCCGCCCCGGGCATGACGGTTTTGCGGTATCGGACTGCATACTCCACACGGCGGCGCCAAAACCTGTCGTCAAAAACGTCGTTGGCGTTGCGGGAAATAAGCCGGACAGCAATTTTGCTGGCGCTGTTGTAAAACCCGGTGCCCATATAGGCATTTCCGGCAAACACGTCCACCAGCCCGCCGTCACCGGGTTCGCCCTCTGTTTTGAGGATTTCCTCACCGTATATCCAGGGATGCCCGTTTTTGACACCGCGTTCCGCCTTGGGGGTTATCCAGACTTTGGGGTACTGCCGTTCCTGCTTCATCTGCGTCACCTTTCAAATTTGATTTTTGTGCTGATTTTAGCACATTTATATTATGCCATCAATACAGTTTAAAGCAAAAACAAAAACCCTTGAGAAACCCAAGGGTTTTAGTATAATATCCATATGGTGGGCAATGGGGGACTCGAACCCTCGACTTCTACCTTGTGACGATAGCACTCTACCAGCTGAGTTAATTGCCCGTTTCTTTGTTTTCGAAAAGCATATATAATTATAATCAAAGGTTTGTCAGATGTAAAGAATTATTTCTAAAAAAAGTTTTAGAGGGTGGTTAAAATCAGACTGTTTTTGGCGATAAACTTTAATGATGAGGTAAAATCCCGGATTAATGAAATAATCAGCCTTGTTAAATCAAATTCCACCCAGGGCAGGTTTGTAGGAGCAGAGCAATTGCACCTCACATTGGAATTTCTGGGGGAGGTGCAAAGGCACAGGGTGGATTTGATTAAGAAAATCATGGACGGGATTGAGTCCAGCCCCTTTGAGTTGGAGATTTCAAAAGCCGGGTTTTTCAAAAGAAGCGAAGGGGATGTATGCTGGCTGGGTGTTAAGGAAAATGGCGCCTTGTTCAGCCTGCAGAAAAAATTGCACCAAAGCCTTTTGGGCTGCGGCTTTGAGCTGGAGGACAGGGCATATAAGCCCCACATTACCCTGGGCAGGAAGGTGAAAGTAAATGCCGGATTTGATTTGAGTAAACTTGAGGGCATGGCAGAGGGGATAATAACCCGAGTGGATAAGATAGACCTGATGAAATCCGAGTTTTCAAACGGTGGCGTGTCCTATACGGTGGTGTATTCAAAGCCGTTGGGATGGCCTGGAAGCCTGTGAACTATTGGCGCAAACAATACCGCAAAATCTATGGTATTTTGACAAAAAACGACAAACGTTCTAAGGAAATATTATTGACAATCACCCTCGGTTGGTTTAGAATAAGGAAGGTTTATTATTTTATTGGATGGGCGTGATAGGTTAAGCTGAAGGGTGGGTGCTTCGTTCGGAAGTTGCTTGCTCTTTTTTTAGTTTTTAGGATTAATTATTATATCCCTATATAAATACTAGGAGTGATAAGATGCTTTCAGAAACCATGGACAGGGTAATCGCTGCCGAGAAGGAAGCGGCGGAAAAAATTGAAAACGCGAATAAAAAATCCGAAGAAATCCTAAATTCTGCTAAAGAAAATGCGAAAACTATATTGGAGCAGGCTAAGCAGGAAGCCGAGGCTGAATCGGCAAGGCTTTTCCTGGAAAACAGCAGGGTTATTGACGGGATTTTTGAGGAAAGCAGGAAAAAATCCGCTGAAGAAGCAAAAATGTTAAAGGCAATGGTGGAGGCTAAAAAGGAAAAGGCAATCAATATGGTGATTGAAAAAATAGTCTGAAGGTAATCTTTTTTTGCCTGGACAAGGAGGCATATAAATGTGGCAAAGCTGGTAATGAAACGTATAGAGATTGTCGCACTGCTCCAGGACCGCAAACAAATTCTGGAGTTGCTCCAGCAGCGCGGGATGGTGGAGATTTCAGACCTTAACGACGAAGCCCTTGTTAAGGTCAACACCGATTCCAGGGTTTTGATGTTTGATAAATGCATCAATACAGCGGTTGCGGCAAAGGAAATACTCAGCAAATACTGCCCGGCAAAGCAGTCCCTTTTGTCTATGCTGAACGGGCGCCGGGAGATATCAAAAGGCGAGTTTGAAAGTTTTGCAAAACAAAGCAGCATTTATCTTGACAAATGCCATAAATTGATTGAGCTCGATAAAGCCATCAACGAACACCGGGCTGCCATAGTGAAAATCCAGACAATGATGGATTCCCTGAAGGCCTGGGCTGATTTGGATATGCCGATGCAGTACAAAGGCACAAAATATACCTGCTGCTATGTCGGCACTCTGCCAAACCAGCGGGCCCGCGAGGATATTCTTCAGGATATTGCGGCCAGGAAACCTGAGCTGGATTTGTTCCATCTTGAGGTGGTGGCATCCTATAAGGAGATGACCTGCATTGCGGTTATCTGCCACAAGTCGGCAGCCGACGAAACCCTTGACGTGTTGCGGCAGATTGGGTTTTCCTATCCTTCGTATTTAACTGACCAGGTGCCAAGCCAGGCACTCCGGCAGTTTGAGCAGGAAATCGATAAATATGAAAAGGAAATTGAAGGCTGCATCAAATCAATCGAGTCTTATGCTGAAGAACGGGAAAAAATCGAGCTTTTAATCGATTATTTCAGTATGCGCAAGGATAAATACCAGGCGCTTAGCAGGATTGGCATTACCAAAAACACCTTTGTAATTTCCGGGTATATCCCGGAAAAATATGCCGGGGTGATTGTCGGCGAGCTGGAGTCCAAATTTACTGTGGCTGTGACCCTGTCTACCCCCGCCGATGATGAGGATGTTCCAGTCCTTTTGGAAAACGGGGATTTTGCCGCCGGGGTGGAATCCGTAACAGAGATGTACGCCCTGCCGTCAAAGAGGGATATCGACCCCAACCCGGTTATGGCGTTTTTCTATTACCTGCTGTTCGGCATGATGCTGTCAGACGCGGGCTATGGGGTTTTAATGGTTGCCGGCACTGCAATTGTACTTAGGAAATTTAATGTTGAAGGCTCGTTGAGAAAGACGCTGAAAATGTTTTTCTACTGCGGGATTTCAACCATATTCTGGGGCGCGCTGTTCGGCAGCTGGTTCGGGGATATTGTGCCGATTGTCTGCCGTGAGTTTTTTGGTTATAATCCCCCGAGCATTGCCCTCTGGTTTGAACCGGTGGCTGACCCGATAAGGCTGCTGCTGTTCTCCTTTGGAATCGGAATTATCCATCTGTTCGCAGGGTTGGCGGTAAGCTTTAAGATGGCATGGGATGAAGGGCGAAAGCTGGACGCCATCCTTGATACGGTGCCGATTTACCTGATTGTCTTGGGGGCGGCGCCTTTAGGTGCAGGGATTCTGGCTGATGTGCCGCCCATACTTGCCGAAATCGGCAAATACCTGGCGCTGGCGGGTGTTGTTTTGGTTGTCCTTACTGCCGGCAGGAGTTCAAAGAATATATTTGCCAGGATCGGCGGAGGGTTATATGCCCTATACAATATAGCTTCCGGTTATTTCAGCGACATCCTTTCCTATTCACGATTGCTGGCATTGGGGCTTGCCACCGGCAGCATTGCAGGGGTTATAAACCTTATGGGCACAATGCCCAAAAACCTTGTGGTTAAAGGGATATTGCTGACCGTTGTATTCATAGTAGGCCATCCGTTAAACATGGCTATAAACCTTTTGGGAGCTTACGTCCATACAAACAGGCTGCATTTTGTAGAATTCTTTTCCAAGTTTTACGAGGGTGGGGGCAGAGCCTTCAATCCTTTAAAAGCAAATACAAAATTCATCAAACTCAAGGAGGAAATTCAAAAATGAAAGAAATCATAATCAACAATTTCGGGCTTGTTATGGCTGTATTAGGGGCCATTTTGGCTGCTTTAATGGGAGGAATAGGTTCGGCCAGAGGTGTTGGAATGGTTGGCGAGGCCGCTGCCGGCGTTGTTTCTGAAGACCCTTCAAAGTTCAGCAAGGTTTTGATTCTGCAGCTCCTTCCCGGTACCCAGGGCCTTTACGGTTTGCTGACAGCAGTGTTGCTGCTTGCCAAAATTGGCGTTCTGGGCGGAGGAGAGACTCCTGATATCGAATTTGCCCAAGGTGTTATGTATTTTATTTCCTGCCTGCCGATGGCAATTGTCGGATATTTCTCAGCCATATACCAGGCAAGGGCTGCTGTTGCCGGTGTTGGCATAGTCGCAAAGAAACCCGAGCACAGCGGTAAAGGCGTTACCTTCGCCGCCATGGTTGAAACATATGCTATTCTGGCGTTGCTCATATCTGTTCTTGGCTTCATGAGTATATAAAACTTAAGGTGGATTGCAAATGACCGGTATTGAAAAAATAATCGCTAAGATCGAGGATGATTGCAAAGCCGTTTGTGATGAGATAATTGCAAAGGCCGAGGCGGAAGCAGGTTCCCTGCTGGAAAACGCCAAGGCGCAGGCCGAAAAGGTTAAAAACGAAGCAATCCTTGCTGCACAGAGAAAATGCCAGACAGATATCGAGCTTGCAAGGTCAAAGGCCGAGCATGATTATAATCGGGAAATCCTTGCGGCGAAACTGGATATCATAAACGGCGTAATCGGCTTAGCTTTAAACAAATTGAAAAATCTGCCGGATGACGAGTATTTTGATGTTATTGAAAAACTGATTGCCCGCTATTCCCAGAGCGGGCACGGCGAACTGCGGTTTTCCAAAAAGGATCTGGACAGGCTGCCTGAAGGCTTTGAGGCCAGGCTCAATCAAAAATTTTCGGGCAGCGGCAAATCCTTTACGATTAGCAGCAGCCCAATAGATATTGACGGTGGGGTTGTGATTGCTTACAACGACGTTGAACAGAACTGCAGTTTTAACGCATTGCTCAATGCTTCCCTGGACGACATCAAGGACGGGCTGTTTAACGAATTGTTTGTGAGGGACAGCACATGAAGCATAAAAAAGTAACTGAATATGATTACTCCTTTGCTGTCGCCAAAGTCAGGGCAAACGAGGTGGGGCTTTTAACCTCTGCTGATATTGAGCAGCTTATATCCGCTGAAAATTACGGCTCAGCGTTGCGGGTATTGGAGGAAAAGGGCTGGATATCCTCGGAGGATGACGATGTAAGCGTTGCTTTGAAAATGCAGATGGAAAAAGCGTGGCAGCTAATTGCTGAGGTTGCCCCGGATATCAGCGTTTTTGATTTCCTGATTGTGAAAAACGATTTTCACAATATAAAAGCAGCGCTTAAAACCCTTGTGACCGCAAACGCGCTGGGGTTGGATTTGGGTGGCATGGATAATCTTATGGCTCCCTCCTTGGCAGACCCTGAGCAGGTAAGGGAAGCGGTTTTAAACAAGGATTTTGACGCCCTTCCGGATTTTGCAAAGGCTGCTGCGGAAGAAGCCTATGAGGTGCTGGCGCGGACTACGGACGGCCAGCTTGCCGATATTATGCTGGATTCTTATTATTTAAACACTTCTCTGGAAATGGCTGAAAAGACAAAGGACAGTTTTATCATAAAGCTGGCTGAGCTTATTTGCGCCACAGCCAATATCAGGATAGCTTTCAGGGCTGCAAGGATGGGCAAGGACAGGCAATTCCTTGAAACCGCCCTGTGTAATGCAAAATCCCTTGACAGGCGCGCCCTTGCCAATGCTGCCGCGGGAGGTATGGATGAGCTGATAAGCTTTATTGCAGCTACTCCTTACGGCGAAGCGGCGGACTTCATGAGGGCGTCCTCTGCCGCTTTGGAAAAATGGTGCGATGACATTATAATGTCGCACCTTGAAAGCGCAAAATATGTTTCCCTGGGAGTAAGGCCCCTGATTGCCTACTATCTTGCGAAGGACGCGGAAGTGAAAAATGTCAGGGTAATTCTGTCCTGCAAGCACAACCATTTCCCGCAGGAGGTAATCAGAGAAAGGGTGAGGAAGCTTTATGCATAGAGTAGCCGTATTAGGAGATAAGGACAGTATTTACTGCTTTGCGGCACTGGGCCTTGAGATATATCCCACCGAAGACCCAAACGCTGCGGTTGAAACCATCAGGAAAATGGCTAACCAGGATTATGCTGTCATTTTTATTACCGAAGCCCTTGCAGAGAAAATACAGGATGAGATTGACAGGTACCGGGACAGGATGGAGCCCGCGATAATCCTGATTCCCGGCGTTGTCGGTAATACCGGTATGGGGCTTCTTAATGTGAAAAGGGCAGTTGAAAAAGCTGTAGGTTCGGACATTTTAAACTAGAAATGAGGTGTACCAATGAGTAGTGGTACGATTTTAAAGGTATCAGGACCACTGGTAGTCGCCGAAGGCATGAAGGATGCAAGCATGTTTGATATTGTGCGCGTCAGCAAGCACAGGCTTATCGGCGAGATTATAGAAATACGCGGTGACAAGGCGTCCATTCAGGTTTATGAGGAAACATCGGGCATTTGCCCCGGCGAACCCGTTGAATCCACCAATGAGCCCATGAGCGTAGAGCTTGGCCCGGGGCTTATCGGCAGCATATTCGACGGTATTCAGCGCCCGCTGGATGACGTTATGAAAATTACCGGCAACAACCTGACCAGGGGAATTGAAGTCCCCTCACTTAAAAGGGATCGCAAATGGAAATTCGAGCCGTCGGTGACTGTAGGCGCAGAGGTCACGGGCGGGGACGTTGTCGGAACCGTTCAGGAAACCGATGTGGTATTGCATAAAATCATGGTTCCCCCTACCGTTAAAGGAAAAATCAAAAGCATTGAAAAGGGAGAGTTTACGGTTACTGATACTGTAGCCGTTGTTGAAACTGATAAAGGCGATGTGCCGATTCAGCTTATGCAAAAATGGCCGGTTAGAAAAGGCAGGCCGGTGTCAAGAAAACTTCCGCCGGACAAGCCACTGATTACAGGGCAGAGGGTTATTGACTGCCTGTTCCCGATTGCAAAGGGTGGCGTTGCGGCCATTCCCGGCCCCTTTGGCAGTGGTAAGACAGTGACACAGCACCAGCTTGCCAAGTGGTCAGAAGCTGATATCGTGGTGTATATCGGCTGCGGCGAGCGCGGCAACGAGATGACCGACGTTTTGAATGAGTTCCCCGAGCTTATCGACCCCCATACGGGCAAGTCGCTGATGGAGAGGACAGTGCTTATCGCAAACACCTCGGATATGCCTGTTGCTGCCCGTGAAGCTTCGATTTACACCGGCATTACCATTGCCGAGTATTTCCGTGATATGGGTTATTCCGTTGCCCTTATGGCGGACTCCACTTCCCGATGGGCGGAAGCCCTGCGCGAAATGTCGGGGCGCCTTGAGGAAATGCCGGGCGAAGAAGGTTATCCCGCATACCTCGGCAGCCGCCTTGCCCAGTTCTATGAAAGGGCGGGAAGGGTTGTTGCCCTTGGTTCGGACGGCCGCGAAGGCGCTTTGTCCATTATCGGCGCTGTATCGCCTCCCGGAGGCGACATATCCGAGCCGGTTTCCCAGGCAACCCTCAGGATTGTAAAGGTGTTCTGGGGGCTGGATGCCAACCTGGCATATAAACGCCATTTCCCTGCCATCAACTGGCTGACCAGCTATTCCCTTTACGTTGACACATTAAAGAAATGGTACGACAGCAACGTATCCCCGGAATGGATGCAGCTTAGGGGCAAGGTTTTAAGTATTCTGAGTGATGAAGCGGAACTCGAAGAAATAGTAAAACTGGTAGGCATTGACGCCCTGTCACCTGCCGACAGGCTTAAGATGGAAACTGCCCGCTCAATCCGCGAGGACTTCCTCCACCAGCTTGCTTTCCATGAGATTGACACTTATACCAGCCTGAATAAGCAGCTTCTGATGATGAAGCTTATTCTGGCCTTCTACGATTTGGGGCTGGAAGCCCTGAACAGCGGTGGCGACATTGACGCTATCTCTTCCTTGCCGGTCAGGGAGCAAATCGGCAGGTTCAAATATGTAAGGGAAGAGGATATTACCGGCGAGTTTGAGAAGATTATGAACCAGCTGCAAAAGCAAATGCAAGATTCTATCGTAATGGAGGAAATATAATGCCATTAGAATATAGAACCATTCAGGAAGTAGCTGGCCCGCTGATGCTGGTGCGGGATGTCCAGAATGTCGCCTATAACGAACTGGGCGAGATTGAGCTGGAAAACGGCGAAATCCGCCGCTGCAAGGTGCTGGAAATTGACGGCACCAACGCCCTTGTCCAGCTTTTTGAAAGCTCCACCGGAATAAACCTTTCCAACAGCAAAATCCGCTTTTTGGGAAGGCAGATGGAGCTTGGGGTTTCTACCGATATGCTGGGGCGCATTTTCGACGGGCTTGGAAGGCCGATTGACGACGGGCCTGAAATCATACCCGAAAAGCGCATGGATGTAAACGGCCTGCCAATTAACCCTGTAGCCCGAAATTACCCCCAGGAATTCATTCAGACAGGGATATCCGCCATTGACGGGCTAAACACCCTTGTCCGCGGGCAAAAGCTGCCGATTTTCTCTGCCAGCGGTTTGCCCCACGCACAGCTTGCCGCCCAGATAGCAAGGCAGGCAAAAGTCCGGGGTACCGATGAGCAGTTTGCGGTTGTTTTTGCCGCCATGGGCATTACTTTTGAAGAAGCAAACTTCTTTATCGAGAGTTTTCGTGAGACTGGCGCCATTGACAGGACGGTACTGTTTATTAACCTTGCCAACGACCCCGCCATCGAGCGCCTTGCCACTCCGAAAATGGCTCTGACAGCCGCGGAGTACCTGGCCTTTGAGAAGGATATGCACGTTCTTGTAATCCTGACGGACATAACAAACTACGCGGACGCCCTGCGTGAAGTTTCGGCTGCCCGAAAGGAAGTCCCCGGCAGGCGTGGATACCCCGGATATATGTATACCGACCTTGCCACAATTTATGAGCGCGCCGGCAGGCAGAAGGGCAAGAAGGGCAGTATTACGATGATTCCGATTTTGTCAATGCCCGAGGATGACAAGACCCATCCTATTCCTGACCTTACCGGATATATCACCGAAGGGCAGATAATACTCAGCCGCGAGCTGTACCGCAAGGGCATAAACCCGCCGATTGACGTTCTGCCCTCCCTTTCAAGGCTTAAGGACAAAGGAATAGGTAAGGGCAAAACCAGGGAGGACCATGCCAGCACCATGAACCAGCTCTTCTCGGCTTATGCCAGGGGTAAGGACTGCAAGGAACTGATGGTAATCCTGGGTGAATCCGCGTTGACTGAGATTGACAAGCTCTATGCGAAATTCGCCGATGAATTTGAAAGGCAGTATGTTTCCCAGGGGTACAATACAAACAGGAGCATCGAGGAGACTCTGGACCTCGGCTGGAAGCTGCTTAAAATCCTTCCCCGTTCCGAGCTTAAGCGTATCAGTGAGGAACTGCTTGAGAAGTATTATGACAAAAATGACAAAGAATGATTTTTGCCTCATGCCGATTGCGAGGTGATTGTGTGGCAGTATTAAACGTCAACCCTACCAGGATGGAGCTCACCAACCTGAAAAGAAAACTCGTAACAGCGTTGCGGGGCCATAAATTGCTTAAAGACAAACGCGACGAGCTTATGAGGCAGTTTTTGGAGTTGGTGCGCGAAAACAAGGCTTTGCGCATTGAGGTGGAAAACGCAATCAAGCAGGCTAACAACAATATGGCGCTTGCCAGGAGCGTTATGCAAAACGAGGTTTTGGATGTCGCTTTGATGATGCCAAAGCAGCAAATGCAGCTTGAAATTGAGAAAAAGAATGTCATGAGCGTTTTGATTCCTAAATATAAAGCCAAATTCAAGACGAGCGATAAGAATGATATTTATTCCTACGGCTATGCCTTTACTTCAAGCGATTTGGACGACTCTATCAAAGCGTTGTCCGATATCCTTCCCAAAATGCTAAGGCTTGCCGAGGTCGAAAAGTCCTGCCAGCTGATGGCGGCGGAAATCGAAAAGACCAGGCGCAGGGTAAATGCTTTGGAGCATATAATGATTCCCCAGTATCAGGAAACTATAAAATACATCACCATGAAGCTGGATGAAAACGAGCGCAGCAACACTACAAGGCTGATGAAGGTTAAGGATATGATGCTCGCCGAAGCCCTTCAGGGTAGCAGATGATTTTAAGCTAGTTTAAGTAAAAGGGGATTAGATGAGGTTAAACTCACCTAATCCCCTTTTTGGTGTTAACAGACAGGAAAATAATTCTTTACAGAATTGTAATAAATGTAAAAAAAGCGACCTATTATGATATACTGTTAAATTATAACAGTAAATTAAAAGGATGTTTGTCAGGAATGAATTCCAGGAAATTCAGGATATTAATTCTGGGAACTGTCTTAGTACTTATTCTTTTTGTTCCGGCCCTGGTTGTCTATGCTGATGAGCAGGAAAATACAGTGGCACATCCCACAACCACCACAGGAAGCACTGTATCGCAACCTTCAACCACAGCACCCAATCAGGACACCACAACCACTACTACCACAGGCACCCAAACTTCAACAACTCCTACTACCACAACAACTACAAATCCTGGCACATTTTTGTATAACATAAAAGTTTCCTCAAACGCCGGAAAAATGAAGGATTTGACGGATAACAAAACAACCTCGGTGTGGAAATGGGATAAAAATGCCACTATTACGATTGAGGCTAATAAACAAATTGCAATATATATCAAATGGCATATAAAGCCGGAACTATGGACGTTAAAAGCGTCTGACGGCACGGTTGTTTTTAATGGGGGCAGGAAGGGGTTCCTGCATGAATTTGTAGAGGTTAGCGCCTATTATCCCAGGCTGATTATGGCTTTGGACAATTCCAAAGGGCAAATAGCCGATCTGTTTGTATTCGATGCCGGCGCTGTCACTCCATGGGTGCAGCGTTGGCAGCCGATGCTGGACAAAGCTGATATGCTGCTGTATTCCACCCATGCCGACGACGAATTCCTGTGGTTCGGTGGAGCGATTCCTTATTATGCGGGGGAGTTGAAGAAAAAGGTCCAGCTTGCATACATGCTACGCCACGGCGGCGATGAAATCGGAATTGAGCGCAACCATGAACTTCTGGATGGTGCCTGGACAGCGGGAATTAGAAATTACCCAATGATTTCAAATTTCCCGGACAAGTATTCCTCGTCTTTACAGGGCGCCCTATCCATCTATAAATGGGACGATGTACTGGATTACACCGTAATGCTGCTTAGGCGTTTTAAGCCCGATGTGGTATTAGGGCACGACCCAAAGGGTGAATACGGGCACGGGACGCATATGCTGTCTTCCAAGGCGCTGCAGGAGGCAGTTTACATCAGCGGGGATCCTTCAAAATTTACGGACTCCGCCAAAAAATTCGGCACATGGAATGTCAAGAAATGCTATCTGCATTTGTATAAAAAGAACCAGATTACAATGAACTGGGATATTCCGTTAAAAGCTTTTGGCGGCAAAACCGCCATGCAGGTGGCGCAAATGAGCCTGGAGTGCCATAAAACTCAGGTTAAGAAACCGCGATGGTCAAAAGTGGCGGCTAAGGGAACTACTTACGACAGCACAAAATTCGGGTTGTATTTTACCGCGGTGGGGCCGGATGTAAAGAAGAATGATTTCTTTGAAAATGTGGTGCCGGGCATAATAATTGATAAGATACCCACCACTACATCAACTTCAGGTATCACCCAAATAACCACCAGCACCCAAACTGGGACAACTCAGACCGAAACTGAGGCACCCCAGACAAATACCACCGCGTCCATTACCACAACCATAGCCACGGAGAATACTGTTCCCGTGATACAGGACGAGCCCAGGAATTCAAGATGGATTTTTGGGTTGGTTGCCGCAGGAGCGGCAGCAGTTTTTGCCGGCGGCACTACCTATTTTGTGACAATAAAAAAAGGAAAAATCCCTTTCGGTAAAGCAAAAGCAGGCACCCAAAGCGGAAGGAAAAACTATGGTTCCGCTGATATACCGGAGGATATTCGCCCGGCAGATATTCAGAATGGCGATGTTCCTGTGGATTCACAGGATGGAATTGAATAAAATACTGTAGATGAAGAGGGTTTCCCGGCACCTTTGACGGGAAACCCTAAATTTTTGTCTGTTGAATTATCCAATCAGGCAGTATAAAAGATATAAAATCGCAAGGAAAACCAGATTAAGTAGTGTAAATACCCCAAGATAAGCCGAATTGCGTTTGTTTGCTGTTGTGCCGTAATATTTGAAGGAAATAAGGCTTGCCATAGAGGCGATGATGGTGCCAAGCCCTCCCAGGTTTGTCCCGATAAGCAGCGCTGGAATATTGTCCGTAAAGCCTGAAAGGAGAATTGCAGCGGGGACGTTGCTGATAACCTGGCTGGCTAATATGGACGTCAGGATTTCGTTGCCGTTTATAATGCTTTTCAGCCAGGCGTTGATTTCAGGAATCCGCCTGATATTGCCGATAAACACGAATAAAAAAACAAAGGTTAGCAGCAAAGCGTAATCAGGCTTTCGCAAAACCCTGCGGTCCAACAGCAAAACAGCGGCCAGTGTCACCCCGCCAGCCACAAATACAGGCACTATCCTTGCCACGCTCAGCAATGCCAGCAAAAACAGCAGGATATAGGCGGCGGCTTTCAGTTTATCGGCTTTTTCAAGTTTATGGCTTGGCTGCATATTGACAAGGATGTTTTTTCTGCCTGTCAATACTGCACAGGCGAGCAGGCAAATGAATGAAACAAGGGTATAGGGCAGCAGTAACAGCAAAAATTCGCCAAGGCCCATTCCGCTTAAAGAGTACAGGTACAGGTTTTGGGGATTTCCTATTGGGGTTAACATGCTGCCCAGATTGGCGGCAATGGTTTGAAGCACGATAACCCGGATTAAGTATTCCTCCAAACCCGCCATGGCAAGCACATCAATGGCAAAGGGAACGAATGTTATCAGGGCAACGTCGTTGGTGATAAACATGCTGAACATAAAGCACAGCATAACAAGGACTATTGTAAGGCTTCGTACGTTACCTGTTTTTTGAAGCATACGGCTTCCGATAATTGAAAATACCCCGAGGTTCCTAAGCCCTGCCATCACAATCATAAGGCTTAAGAGGATTATTAAAGTATGAAAGTCAATGTAACTGATATATTCCCGGCCCAAAGGAACGAAAAATATTGATGCAATGGCAAGCAGTAAAGATACGCACATTACGGCTTCTTTTTTTATAAATTTAAGGATTTTGTTCATTAAGTTGTGCTCCTTCTAGTGTTCAGAGAATCCTTTAGAAAATTTTATACTAATCAATAGATATTTTTATACTAAAAAATACTTAATATACTAATTGACAGGACTGTTAGTATAAACTATAATACATAGCAGATAAGAAAATACTATACATAGAAATTCTTAAGGCGGGAGGAAAGATGTAATGGGACTTAAAGAAGTCAAATTAGTAATGGATGCTGGCATTTATGCAGGTGCGGAAGAAATCCTGAACGAATTGGGTTTAGATGTCAATACGTATGTAAGAATGGCTCTGGTTAAGCTCACAAAGGAAAGGCGGATACCCTTTGAGCTTTCTGCCAGCGCAAACCAACCGCCCGCCGTGTATCCGGCAAATAAGGGTGAGACGTTTAACAACGAAACTTCTGATAATTGGAAGGTTGAAAGGAAATTGAATAAGATTACAAGCGGAATGTGCAGCTTTTTATGGGATGAGTTTAAATTGCATTATAATACCGACGACAGTAGTTTTCAAGAAACTGCACGGTATATCAGTGAAAAAACCGGCATGAACAGGGGAAGTGCATTTATATATTTAAATATACTTTGGAATCTTACTAAGGGCGAGCTTAATAAACGCAATATGAAATTTGAAGACCTGGAGTTTTTTATAAATAAAATAAGGGAAGAGCTGCCAGAACATGCCCTGAAATCTACCATAATCTCGCTTGAAAAATCAATACCATACTGGGAAGAAAGAATTTCTGGCTATTTTGCAAAAAAAGTCGGCTTTCTGCTTGAAAGCCTGAAAAAGAATTAAAATTCCCCAAGCATAATACCCATTGATATTCCCTGTTTAAGGTTATAACTTAAACCCGGGAAATTATCAATGGGTATTACGTTTTGGGGGCAATCTATTGATTTGGTTGTTATCAGTTTGGATTTTAAAAATATCAGGCAGCCTTGTTCAGCCTGATTTCCAGGCAAATCGCGCCGATGGTGGTGCTGATGCAGCAGCTTGTTTTAATGTCGTATTCCTTTTGTTCGTCAATTTTGGTTTGCACCGGCGGCAATATATCGCAGGTCAAATCGCTGCCTGAAAGGGCTGTAAGTACATTTCCGCTTATAATATTAGCGATTTCGGATATGGCGGAGGTTACGAAAGCGTCCACCTCGTCAAACTGCATGCCGCTCATAAGCTTTACCATATTGATTGATGTCGAAGCGGGGAAGCGGTAAACAACTTCTCCCTGAAGGTCGCCAATAACGCCGATGGCAATATCAATTTCGCTGTCGCAATTGAAGTTTTCAGCCGGATGGTCGGAAATGTCTGAAATGTTAAGCATCAGGTTAAATACATTTTGAGTTGCGTCTACAAAAGTCCTGTAAATTTTATCTACCATTTCCGCTCATCCCTTTCTTTATGGCGTAATCCGCAATCCTCTGGTCTTCTGCGGCGACATGGTTAATCAGCCATGCCAGCAGCCTTCCTCCGAATTGCTGCATTAACTGCTCGCTGTTGTTGGATTCTTCGTACTGTTTGCAAAATTCCTGAACATATTCGACCATTCCGATATGCAGCTGTTTATGTTTCTCATATCCGGGGTAGCCTATGCTCTTCTGGTATTCCTCTTCATCCCGGAAATGTTCAACCACATACATCTTCATGAAATCCAGAGTTTCATTTATTTTATTGACCTTTTCTTCCCAGTTGTCCGCAGACCGCAATACCTGTAAAAAGGATTCAACACGCCTGAACAGCTCTTTATGCTGCGCGTCGATTACAGGTACGCCGAGCTCGTAATTATCTCTCCATAGCATCAGCTGTCATTCCTTTCTAAAACTTTGAATTTTAGCCTGTAACATCATATATAAATCGGCACATGGGCAGCATTTATTTAGTCGATTTAAAATATTTTTTTAAAAAATTTTAGATTCTGCCCCGAAAAACAGGGCGTTTAGCGGTATTTTGAAGAAAAATGAATCTGCCAAAAAACAGACCTCTCAGTGGTTGACAAAGCGGCTTTGCGGCTTTATAATATAAAGGCTTTAAATTATATTGTATTTGGAGATGTACCCAAGTGGTTGAAGGGTCCGGATTCGAAATCCGGTAGGTCGGCTCCGCCGGCGCAAGAGTTCGAATCTCTTCATCTCCGCCATGCCTGTGGCAACTTGCCCCAGGCTTTTTTATTTTTTTAAAAGATGCGTTTCGCTCCTTAATTTCTGCGTTTCACGATTTTTTTGGCGAAAAATTCCGTTTTGCCTTAAAATAACTAAATAAAATTGATAAAGGAGCGTACATAGGCTTATGAAGAAAATATTGCTGTTGATTTTGTCGGTAGTTCTGTCCTTTTCCCTTATATCCTGCGGTGAAGAGAAGACATCGGATGGCGATAAAACCTCAAGTTCCCAGACTGATGCTTCATCGGCTGATAAAACATCCGCGGGGGAGAATAATGATTCGAATGATTCGGATGGCGGAGTTGCCTTAACCCTGAATAACACCACCCAATTTGACTTTACTTCCATTGCCCTTTCCAAAGTTGGCGCGGATAATTGGGGCGAGAATCTGATAAAGGGTACCCTTAAAGCCCGTGAAAACACCACAATAAAAATCAAGGTCCCGGGCGAGGACCCCATATTTGATATCCAGGCTAAAGCTACCAACGGCGAAGTTTATGTTTTCCGTTTCCTCGATTTGTCCGAGTTAGAGTTAACTGGAAAAGGCGGAAACATTCACCTTGCCCTGACTGAAGGCGGCGACGGGTTTGCCCAGTTCAGCCCCCAGGAATAAAGAGCTGAATTTGTAATAGTTTAAAAAAAGTTTAGGAGCCGGTTATGAG
>DUMT01000032.1 GCA_012839705.1 Clostridiales bacterium
ACCTGCGGCTGCGACAGCGCCGAAGAAGGAAAAATGCTTGAAAAACAGCTCAAACCTGTACTGACAATATTAAACGCCAAACTGGCAAAGTCAGTCCATTTTACCGGCGCAGACAGGCAGCGGCCGATGGATGAATCAATAGCTGCTGCAATGGAAGCCGCAAAACAATTGGAGATTTCATCATGAACGCTTATCTTTTGGAAAAACTATCCGTAATCACCGAGGAAGAACAGCGAATCCTTGACGGGAATGAAGTGGACATCAGCAATTATGTTTCCGGCAAGAATTTCGTAATCGACAGCGCCAAAATGCTGGAAAAGGGCCGCCTAATCTCCATCCGCCCCCATACACGGTTTGCTTCCTTCCCAGAACACAGGCACAACTATGTAGAAATAATATACATGTGCAGCGGAAGTACAAACCACATAATAAACAATAAAACAAGAATTACCCTTGGCACAGGCGAATTGCTGCTTATAAACCAGCATGCAAGCCATTCCATCGAGCGGGCAGATTACAATGATATAGCGGTAAATTTTATAGTCCTGCCCGAGTTTTTCGATGTGGCGCTGACAATGATAGGGCCCGACAATTTGCTTAGCAATTTCCTTATCAGCAGCCTTAGAAATGTCAACGGGGACATTGGTTTTTTGCATTTTAAAGTCAAGGACGTGCTCCCTGTTCAAAATCTCGTAGAAAACCTTATCTGGAGCCTTGTAAAGCGCATCCCGAATTACAAGAGGATAAACCAGGTCACCATGGGGTTATTGTTTTTGGAACTGCTGAACTATACAGATTGCATGGACATGGAAATAGACTCCAATGTTAACTCGCTGGTTGTATCCGCCCTGCGTGAAATTGAGGAAAACTATAAAAACGCCAACCTGACCGAAATTGCCAAAAGGTTTAATGTATCAGTCGCATATATCAGCCGCCTGATAAAACAATCCACGGGAAACACTTTCAAAGAGCTGCTGCAGACCAAAAAGCTGTCAGTTGCCGCAAGCCTTCTAGCCAACAGCAGGCTTTCGGTAAACGATATTATTGCTGCTGTTGGTTATGACAACACCAGTTATTTTTACAGGATTTTCAAAGAAAAGTACAATTTAAGCCCAACTTTATACCGGAAGATGGTTAAATAAGGACGTAAATTTATTTAATTTGCGTCCTTATTTTTTTAAAAATTTTTATATAAAATATAGATAATCCAAAAATCAAAGAAAGGAGCTGAAAAATTTGAGGTACTATTTAGCTGTGGACATCGGTGCATCAAGCGGGAAAATGTTGCTGGGCCATGTGGAGAACGGCAATATTGCCCTCGAAGAAGTACACCGATTCGACAACAATCTGGTAGAAAAAGACGGACATCAATGCTGGGACCTGGAAAACTTGTTCGGATGTATTGTGCAGGGATTAAAAAACTGCAAAGCCATCGGGAAAATTCCCCACACCATGGGGATTGACACCTGGGGCGTGGATTTTGTCCTGCTGGACAAAGATTTTAAAATCCTCGGAAACAGCGTTGCATACCGCGACAGCCGCAATGAGGGAATGGACAAATATGTTGAATCCTTTATTTCACAGCAGGATTTATACAGCAAAACCGGGATTCAGAAACAGCAGTTCAACACCATTTACCAGCTTGCTGCTGTTAAAAAGGAAAACCCGGAACATCTTGAACAGGCTGAATACTTCTTGATGATACCTGAATACCTCAACTTCCTGCTCACCGGTATTTGCAGGAATGAATATACCAACGCAACCACAACAGGGCTGGTCAATACATATGAAAAAACATGGGATATGGAGCTTATAGGCCTTTTAGGCTATCCCAAAAAACTTTTCCGTCCCCTTTCACTGCCCGGGACTATTGTAGGCGGTTTATCCGATAAGATAAAGGAAGAGGTAGGCTTTGACTGTACTGTAATCCTGCCTGCAACCCATGACACAGGCAGCGCTTTTCTTGCTGTACCGTCCCTGGACGACAACTCGGTTACAATCAGCAGCGGTACCTGGAGCCTGATTGGAGTTGAGAATGAAAAACCCATTACCACTGAGCAAAGCAGGCTTAACAACTTCACAAACGAGGGCGGATACAACTACAGATACAGATATCTCAAGAACATCATGGGCCTTTGGATGATTCAGTCCATCAGGAGAAACCTTGACAAAAAATACTCCTTTGCGCAGCTAGAAGAAATGGCGAAGGAAGCCGGGGATTTCCCGTCAATAGTGGATGTCAACGACAGCTCTTTCCTGTCGCCCCCGAGCATGATACAGGCTGTCAAAGATTACTGCCAAAAGACAAACCAAAGGGTGCCGGAAACCATCGGCGAGGTCATGCAATGTGTTTATAAGAGCCTTGCAAAATCCTATGCCGCTGCGGTGCGCCAGCTTGAGGAAATGACCGGCAAAAAATACACCAGCATCAATATTGTGGGCGGCGGCAGCAAAGACGGGTACCTGAATTTGCTGACTGCAAAAGAAACAGGGCTGACAGTCTACGCAGGCCCGGGCGAGGGCACAGCTTTGGGCAACATCCTTGTTCAGATGATACAGGCAGGCGAATTCGCAGGCCTCAGTGAAGCCCGTGCGGCAATCAAAAACAGTTTTGACATTAAAACTATTAATCCATAAAGGAGGATTTATAATGAGCAAAAGATTTGAAGAAGCAAAGCAGCGTTACGCCAAAATTGGAGTTGACGTTGACAAAGCTCTGGAACTGCTTGCAAATAAACCAATCAGCATCCATTGCTGGCAGGGCGATGATGTCGGCGG
>DUMT01000157.1 GCA_012839705.1 Clostridiales bacterium
CCGCGTATTCCGGCAACGGCCGGCTATGGTTGATGTATTCATCATATATCGGCAAATCCGGGTCATCCGGGTTAAGGGTCGCAATCATGTAATCACAGCGCATAGCCGCCTCCCGGACAAATTCCATATCAGCGATATTTATCTCGTCAATATACAGGCACCCATACTGCCCGCCTAACGCTTTCTTCCATCGGGCTTTATTGTCATACCCGAACACATAAATAATTTTGTCCCGGTAAACTATATGCGGCAAAGAATACTGCCCCTTGCCCCCGGCGTTATACTGTACCAGAGGGCCAAACACATCGAGGATACCCAGTTCCTTGTTGATGATGTTTTTCTCGATAGTTCCCAAATCCAGTCCGGCGAGGATATGAAACTTCTTTGGGCTCTCTGCCACTTTAAGCATAAACTTAAGGGTCCCTATTGTAGTTTTGCCTGCAAGGGTCGTGCCTTCAAGAAATTCAACCGAAGCTTCGTGATATTTGAGAAACGCTTTGTACTTCGGTGACAAAAGGAGTTGCTCGCTCACAGCAAACGCCCCTAACCTTTAAGCTGCTGCAATATGGCATCCAGCTTTTCACTTCCGGTTTCAACCTTGCCACTTAGCTCCATTTTATCGGTAAACATGCCGAGATGCTTTCCGAGGAGCTCCAGCGCTTTGATTTTATCCGCAAGCTTTATTTCCCGTTCAATGGTTTCCCCGCTGTCGGTTATGGAGCGCTTAACTTTAACCCCTGAAATAGCGGCGGTATCATCCGGCGTCGCACTTTCAAGCACTGCAGCCCTGTCCAAATCTATAACATCCGGAGCATTGACAAAGGCAATTCGCGCGAGCTCCTGGATTACCCGGTCGGCGTTAACACCGGTTCTTTTCGACCTCTCCGCCATAGCCTTGTCAATACGCGCGCGAATCTTAACATTTGTTAACAACCTCGCGCCCTGCTCAGCTGCCGTTTTCGGCGAATACCCCGCCCGTATCGCCGCCTGGGTAGCGTTTAAGTCAACAAGGTATTCCTCGCAAAACCGCTTTTGCTTTTGGGTCAAGGGTAATCACCTCCAATTCAACTCATAGATTAAAAGCGCTCCGGGAATCCGAAGCGCTTTGCATACTATTTCCATATTAGCATTTTACCGCATATGGTGTGCAAAGTCAAGATGCTATACCACATTTTGTGTTTTTTATCCCTCTGGAAACATTGTATGATACTGACCGCCTTGAAATACGCAGCTTATCTGATATTTCTTGCCACGACTTAAACTCAACAAACCGCAGATACATACATCTCCTGTCTATTGGATTCTCAACCGTTGCGATAGCAAACATGATTTCCTGCTTCACATTGTAAAGTTCGTCTATCTTTCGGTTGATTTCTTCATCGAGCAAACATATCTGCTCAATAGCATTTTGCACTTTATCTGACGTTCCTTTCCCTCGAGGCATATCGCTGTATGTAGGCGTAGTTCGCAGTGCCGCGGAATATAGCTTACTCCGCTTTTCGATAAGCCGATTGATTTCCTTGTCTAATTTCCATGCCCTGCTGAACCATTCTGTTCTTGTCATGCGCCGCCTCCTCGTCTAATTTTCTTATCAACCATTCACCGTCAATATTCGTAAGCGACCGAAACCAATCAGACCGAAAGAATCTCCGTAAGCTGGCTATTTCAGCGCTGTTTCTATATTTCCGTTTTGCGGCCCGATAATCCTTAACAGCTTGTTCAACTATTGCGTTTGCCAAATTTTCATAGCATTGTTCAATATCCATCACTCCACCTCCAGATTGTCTGATATTGGCGGAGCGGGTATTGTGTATGTAACCTCAATAACCACATTTTGCTCCAACTTGGCATTAATTGCCCGGTCCGCATCAAGGTATCTTTGCAGGTATTCTTTAGCAGTCATCCGCATCCCTCCGTTCACACTCTTTACAAATCCCGTCACCCCTCGGATTGCCCTCATAACTGTTAATACACGATTTGCAGCCATCCAGGAGTGTTACTATAGTTGGTTCAGTATTAAGAGGTTTTGAAGGCTTGTCCGTTTTCTTCCCTTGCAACAGTGCGCGTGTCAAATATCCCGCCAGATACAACCCTGCTCCAATCAACAGGACTTCGGAGAATACAATAAGCTCAGGCGTTATTGCCATTGTTTTCCCGCTCCTTCACACTAATTATTCAATCCTCGCCCGCACATAGGGCAGTATTTAATATCTACACTAAAACCAAATAACGTACCGCCATCCCTGTATACAATTACATCAAGCGAATTATAATCTTCAACATCCAGTCTTAAATCCGCTGTTATCTCACCGCCAATAGAACTCTCACCTGCAATGATGTCGGTGTGTTTGCAATATTCGCAGCCCTCATTACTTTCAGCTTGCAATCGCTTAATTTCGGCAATTAGTTGTTTTTTCTCATTGGCCAGTTCAAGGCAAATTTCAGATAACTGTTCATAATCTAATTTCAACCATGTGATTTCATTAATCATCATTATTGCGTCAATCCGTCTAATGGGTTTTCCAGCATCAACACGGGATTTTATATCGTCAAGCTGTTGCTTAGTCATTCCTCATCCTCCTTTCATCCCGCCTGCTTTACCCTTTCAATCCTCGCCTTCAAACTCTCGATAAGCCTGTCCTGGGTGGCTTCCTTATCCTCCAGGGCGGCAGCCACATCCTCGTCCCGGCCGCCGACTACACTCAGGTGGTGTATTATAACTTTCTGCTTTTGCCCCTGCCTGTGCAGCCGCTTGTTTGCCTGCTGGTAAAGCTCCAATGACCAGTTAAGCCCGAACCATATCACATGGTTTCCACCGTCCTGAAGGTTCAGCCCATAAGCGCACGAAGCAGGGTGCGCCAGCAATATGTCAATCTTCCTGTCGTTCCAGTCATTCTGGTCCTGAGGGCCGTTCAGCCTGCGAACCCGAAGCCCGGTTTTGCAAAGTGCTTTTTCAATCCTCGGCAAATCGTGCCTGAAATTATAAAACACCAGCGCCGGCTGCCCGTTTAGCTGCTCGATTAACTCCATAAACGCCTCAATTTTGCAGTTATGCACCTCAACCACATTCTGCTGCCCGTCATACACCGCCCCGTTGCAAAGCTGCAGCAGCTTGTTTGAAAGCACCGCAGCAGTTCCGGCGTCAATGGTCTTTTCATCCACCCGCAGCAGCATTTCCCGTTCCATCCTGTCATACATCTCCCGGGATTTTTTATCCAGCACCACCGGGATATCATTCACGGTACAATCGGGCAACTGCAGGTAATCCTCCGCCTTCATGCTGATGCAGATATCGCTGATCCGCCGGTGTATCGCCTCATCCGCCCCGGGTTTTGGGGCATAGGTGAATACCTGCTGCGCATTACGCTTGTCCGGATTAAAATACCGCTCCCGGAAATGGGTTATGTATTTGCCTAAACGTTCGCCGCCGTCCAGCAGGTAAACTTGCGCCCATAAATCAATCAAACCATTTGGTGCCGGAGTGCCCGTCAGCTCCACCAGTCTGCTGATACTCTTCCGCACCCAGGTCAAAGATTTGAACCTTTTTGCCTGGTGGTTTTTGAAACTGGATGATTCATCAATCACCACCATGTCAAAGGGCCATGCGTTGCGGTAGTATTCCACCAGCCAGGGTACATTTTCCCGGTTTATTACCCAGATATCCGCAGGGGTGTTAAGGGCGCGGACCCGTTTTGACTCGCTGCCAAGCACGGTGGAAAACCGCAAGTGCTTTAAATGATCCCACTTTGCCGCTTCCCTCTGCCATGTGGCTTCCGCAACCTTTTTCGGGGCGATTATCAAAACCCGGGATACGGCAAAACGGTAAAACAGCAATTCGTTTATTGCTGTGAGGGTGATAACGGTTTTCCCCAGGCCTAGCCCATGTCCAAGAACAACCCCAGGGCCGGCTCATTGATTAACCGGTTAATGCAGTATGCCTGATAAGGGTGTGGCTTGAACATCATTGCGGCATCACCTCTCTTTTGCAGAAATCTATAAACTCGTCAACGCCGTCTTTGCTGTAAATAACCCAGACACTGAACCCTAACCCGGCAAGATAGTTCATCTGCCTTTCCTGCAAAGGTGTCGGTTTTTTACCGGGCCCTTTCAGTTCCACGAACAGGGCTTTTCCACCCGGCAGGCAAACCATCCTGTCCGGCACCCCGTTGTTCCCGGGGGATACGAACTTATATGCCTTGCCCCCTAAAGCTTTTACCCGTTCTCGGAGATAGGATTCTATCGATTTTTCACTTGTTTGCATTTTCGGCACGATTAACCCTCCAATGCTTATACAAAATTTTCCTGTATCAAACACTTATATATATTATTTATATACATTATAATTAGGGTATTTAGGCTATAGGGTATATAGGTATATATCTAATTTTTATCTTTATATAAATAAGTGTTACTCTGTTACAAATAACTATTAAGTATTGGTGCTGGCGGGTTTTTGGTATAACAAAATCTGTTTTAATCTGATACTGCTGTTACTACCGCTTTGTAACAAACCTCAGTGTTACATTTGGGTTTTTGCGGAAGTGTAACCTCTTTGAACTCCATACGCTTTGCCAAACCGCCTTGTTTTTTTATCCTTAACCCAACCTTCGATATTGTCCAAAATGTTATTAATTTCCCTGGTGTCAGCCTGCTTCATCCATTTAATATCGTTCCCAAGGCATTCGCACCAGATCTCTGCGGCACAGACTTTATCTCGTTTTACCAGTTCCACTTCCTGTTGTTTAAAAGTACCGTACCAATACATTCGGCGTTCTTCTATCGTCCACCTGTCCCAATCAATCGGTATTGGTCGCTCCAGGAATTCGCGGATTAACCCCTCTTTGCTGTTGGTTATCTTATGGGATTTAACCTCATGGGCCCAAAGTGCCTTTGCTTCGCCTTCCAGGTCCAGAAATTCCCCCAGTTGCCAGGAAACAAAGGCCTCCGCCCAAATCTGCGGCACCTCGGCTTCAAGCTCCTTAAATACGCTCTTTTTAGCCGGACAAATACCCACATCCACCGGCCAGAACCGGCGTTCCCCGGTGGAATCCCGCAGGAACTCATCATCATTGGTCGTGCCGAAAAACACACACCTGCGGGGGTATAAATCCGACCTGCGCCCGTAAGGCACGCGGAAAATATCCTCTGTCTTGGATAAAAACTGCTTTACGGCGCTCATTTCGGATTTGGTAAGCCCGTTCAGCTCGCTTATTTCGTTAATCCAGACGCCCTGAATCATCTCGCAGGCCTCTTTGCCTTCAAAAGTCATAAGGCTGTCCGAGAACCACCGCCCGCCAAGCAGGCGCAAAAAGGTACTTTTGCCTATCCCCTGGGGGCCTGTTAAAATCGGCATACAGTCATACTTAACCCCCGGCTGCATAGCCCGGGCAACGGCAGCCGTTAAGCTCTTGCGGGCAACCTGCCGGGTGTAGGCGTTATCCTCCGCACCCAGATATTCTATTAACAGGGTGTCCAGCCGGGGAACCCCGTCCCACTTTAAGGATTTAAGGTAATCCTGCACATCATTGAAACGGTTTTTAAAGCTGATCAGCGCCACCGCGTTGAGTATCTTTTCCTTGCTTGTAATCCCATACACCTTTTCGATATACCATTGCACCCCGGCGTCATCCGTGTCGGACCACACCCGCCGCTCCGCCCTCTCATCCCAGGGAAGCGCCCCCAGCACAATCCCGCGGTTGGCGAATTCATCAAGCCCGAATTTGCCTTTAAGCAGCGGGTCGTTTTCCAGTATGATGCAGATATTGTCCATAGTCTTGGCAATCGCCCCGGTTGTGGGGGATATCTGAAGCCGTGCCATCCAGTTCGCGTCCGCCCCGGCATTCGCCGGCGAGCTGAAAGCCTGGGTAGCTTTTTCATACCGCTCCTGGTTGAGAATGGCGGAAACTTCGGGTATAGACAGAGCAAATTCGTTCATAGCTGCAAAGGATGGCAGCCTGTTTGTTGGAGTGTCGGGCTTTGCCTCATCGTCAAGATGGCTGAATTTATGCAGGCGAAC
>DUMT01000001.1 GCA_012839705.1 Clostridiales bacterium
AATGGAGCGCCGATTTCTGAGGTGTTATGAGAAGTTTTTTATTAACTTTTCGACAATATTAACAATTCATAACGATTGGGAATATGATGGGACAAAAAGCTATTTAAGGAGTGAAAAGCAGGATGAGGATACTTCGCCTCGGAATGTCCGGAACTGACGTTATGGAAGTCCAGGCAACGCTCCGAAAGCTTGGTTATTATACAGGTGAGCTGGACGGGATTTTTGGTTCCCGGATGCTTCAGTCGGTAACGGCTTTCCAAAGGGATTTCGGGCTTACACCCGACGGTGTTTTAGGCCCCCAAACCTGGCAGGCATTGCAGCGGTTTTTGCTTGGATATGATACATACACCATCCGCAGCGGCGACACCCTTTACAGGATATCGAGAATATACGGTACTACGCCCGCGCTGATTTTAGCAGCCAACCCCGGCATTATGGCGGACAATTTAAGAGTCGGGCAGATGATTACGGTGCCCTACGGGTTCCCTGTAGTAGACACAAACATTGACTACACCTATGAAATTATGGAGAGGGATATAGACGGGCTGAAAGCGCGCTATCCGTTTTTGGAAATCGGTTCTGCCGGGCAAAGCTCCCTTGGCAGGACGCTGTACTATATCCGCATCGGAAACGGGCCTAACCAGGTCTTTTACAACGGAGCCCACCACTCCCTGGAATGGATAACGACTCCTGTTTTGATGAAATTTGTGGAGGATTTCTCCCTTGCCTATGCGCAGGGAATGATGATTGAAGGCTACAACCCCGCCGAAATATGGGAAGCCAGCAGCATTTACATAGTCCCGATGGTCAACCCCGACGGAGTGGATTTGGTGCTAAATGGGCTCAGCCCCAACAACCCAAATTACAACCTGCTGATCCAGTGGAACAACGGAAGCGCCGATTTTTCAACCACCTGGCAGGCCAATAACAACGGCGTGGACTTAAATCACAATTACAACGCCGGTTGGGAAGAATCAAGGCAGGCTGCAATAGCAGCAGGAATCACCGGCCCCGGCCCCACCAGGTACCCGGGCCCTTATCCCGAATCGGAACCTGAGGTACAATCCATTGTAAGCTTTACCCGAAGCCATAATTTCAGCCTGGTTCTTGCATATCACAGCCAGGGGGAGGTAATCTACTGGAACTTTCAAAACCTTGCGCCGCCGGAGGCTCTTACAATCGGCAGGGCGCTGGCAAATGTCAGCGGTTATACCTTAAGCCAGGCGGAAGGGATTGCCTCCTACGCAGGTTATAAGGACTGGTTTACCCTGGAATACCGCAGGCCCGGCTATACGGTCGAAGTGGGAATGGGCACCAACCCCCTGCCTATTTCACAGTTCGATAAGATTTACAGCGACAACCTCCCGCTGCTGCTTTTGGCTGCCATCATCCAGGCATAACGTTTCAAAACAAACCATCCAGCGAATCACGATACCTCCTGTTGTAAGACAGCAACTACAACAGGAGGTAAATTTATGCCCGGCCTGCGCTATATTAAAGGCTTTTTAGAATAAAGTTGAATTACTTGATGTAATATAGTATCATGTCTCTGATATTTCTGCCATAAAACAGCCGATAAAATCCAAATTGAATACGCATGAAAAGGAGGGCTGCTTTGAAAGTTACCTTTATTCACCACAGTAGCTTTTTTGTTCAGCAGGAGCATGCCTGTTTCCTGTTTGATTACTGGACAGGCCCTCTGCCGAAGCCGTTAGATGTTCCGTTGTTTATTTTTGTCAGCCATGGGCACGGGGACCATTTTAATCCTGATGTGCTGGAATATGGTAAGCAGTGGGAAAATGTTCATTTTGTCCTATCTGACGATATTGACCCCGAATGTGTACCAGGCAGCCTGATGCCCTATGTCACAATTGCCTCCCCTGATAGCAAATATACGGTTTCCAGTGGCGGCACGGAGATTTCTTTTTCAACCCTGCGTTCAACAGATATCGGCAACGCCTATCTAATCCACTCCGGTAACAAAACCCTTTATCACGCAGGAGACCTTAACCTTTGGCTCTGGCGCGAAAACCTGCAGGAAGATAAAAATATGCAGGCTGCATTTGAAAAAGAAATGGAAAAGCTGCGGGGGCTAACCATCGATGCCGCTTTCCTTCCCCTTGACCCCAGGCAGGGACGCGATGCTTTTCTTGGATTGGATTATACCGCTCGCCTGGCAGATATCAAGCGGATTTATCCAATGCACTGTTGGCAAAAACTCAATATTATCATAGAACTGCTGGCAGACCCCTGTTCGGAGCCCTATCGCGACAGGATCTGCCCTATTAGAAAGGATGGATATACAGATGAAATTTAAAATGGTGCATGAAAATTATAATGTTAAGGACCTGGATGCTTCACTTGCGTTTTACAGGGAGGCACTGGGGCTTACTGAAGTACGCCGCATAAACGCCGAAGACGGGTCCTTTATCATTGTCTACATTGGCAATGAGGAAAGTGATTTTCTGCTTGAACTCACCTGGCTTCGCGATATGGACCGCCCTTATGACCTTGGCGACTGTGAGTTCCATCTTGCCTTCCAGGTAGATGATTTTGATGCAGCTTATGCCAAGCACAAGGAAATGGGCTGCATTTGCTTTGAGAACCCCTCCATGGGAATTTATTTTATCAAGGACCCTGACGGGTACTGGTTGGAAATACTCCCTGCCCGAAAGTAAGATTTTTGCCCGTTTAAATTGCCGGTAAACCAGAATGCATTTTAGTGCACCGCCCCAACTTATTAACGCAGCTTAAAATATAAAACCCGCCGGATGGCGGGTTTTATATTTTAATTAATAACCTGAAGCAAACTCAGTTTTACACACTGTCATCGCTTTCAATCAACTCGATAAACACTTCCACCAGTTCGGGGTCAAACACCGTACCAGCGTTCTGCCTTAAAATGCTGATGGCTTCCTCTTTGCTCCTGGCTTTCTGGTTATCCGAATCATGGGTCATCCGGTCGTAGCTTTCAACTATGGAGATAATCCTTGCCAGCCTCGGGATTTCCTCACCCTTTAAGCCTTTCGGATACCCTTTTCCATCCCACCGCTCATGATGGGTAAGTACGGCTTCGGTCAAATCAAGGGTATCTTCAAAGGAGTTTAGTATCCTGTATCCGACTATGGCGTGCCTTCTAATCTCATTCCACTCTCTTGTTGTAAGCAGGTAGCTCTTATTTATCAGATTCGGGCCTAATACAATTTTCCCTATATCGTGCAAATACCCGGCTTCCCTTAGTTTGCGGATTTCATCCTCCGGAAACCCGAGCCTTTTGCCCATTCTGGCGCACAACTCGCTGACCCTGTTAGAATGCTCCTCTTCCCTTGCGCTGTTTTGGTGAAGCATTTTTACAATCTCACTGATGGTGTTTTTGCGTATATTGTCCCGCTCCAGCGTCTTTATGGAATACATTGTGTCCTCTGCCTGCTCAAATATCTGGAAAATGTTTGCATCGGGTGTTGATTTGGTTGCACAGCCCATCGATATGCTGCTTTTAATCGCTTTTAGATTCTTTGTGGAAAACTCCTGCTTAATCTTTTCTATAACCCCCAGGGCTTCGTCGTAAGTTGTCCTGGGCAGGAGGATGACAAACTCGTCCCCTCCCAATCGGGCAATAACATCAGTATTCCGGCAGACTTTCCTGAAAATTTCGGCGGCTGTAACCAGCAGAATATCGCCGTGGTTATGGCCGAAAATATCATTGGTGAGCTTAAGCCCGTTAACATCCCCGACAATTATTGATATAGGCAGATTGGCTTCGATATCGTATTCCTTAACCGCTTCCTCAAAATACCTCCTGTTATAAAGCCCCGTGAGGGGGTCATGGGTGCTGAGGTACCTTATCTGGTCGTTATGCTTCTTCTCCTCAGTCACATCACGGAAAACTATCACAACTCCGACTTTGTTGTCCATGTCATCCATAATCGGCGCGGCACAGTTTTCCACATACCGCCTGGAGCCGTCCTTTGATATGAGCAGGTTATTGCTCTTAAGCTCGCAGGCAAAGCTCTCCTGATGCAGCACATCAAATACAGGGTCTTCCGTACCTCCCCCGCTCGAAAACACTAGCACATCGCTGTATGGCCTTCCGACTGCATCCTGATAAGTCCAGCCGGTCATCCTCTCAGCAGCCTTGTTTATCATTTCAATTTTGCCTTCCTGGTCCACAACTATTACGCCGTCGCCGATAGAAACCAGGGTTTGGAAATAAATAAGCTGCTGCTTGGTATTCATAACCTCATCGGTGGCGTCCATAATCTGCGCGCCAACCCCAATTTTCCCGTTTTTCAAATTTACAGGGAATTTTATGCTCATGTAGACCCTCCCGTTAATTTCATAATCACTGACAACTGTAGCATTATCGGACAAAACCTTTTGGTCGTCCATCATAAGTTTCTCGACAAATTCCTTTTTTGGAAGAACAGAATCGCGGTTGCCGATTATGTTTTTTAAATCGACCTCAAAAAAGTACTCAAAGGCTTTGTTTACAAAAACATATTTCAGGTTTTCATCTTTCAGGTAGATCAGGTTGTTTTCTGCATCCAAAAATGTTTTATACAAAGCATTAAGGTTATGCAATTCATCCCTTTTCGCCTTAAGCCTTGCGAGCTGCAGGGCAAGAACGGCAACTGCTGCCAAAAGAAGGCAAACAAAAGGTATAATTATATCCAGGATAATCTCTGGATAATAATGCGCCGAAGCTGCCGTAAACTGCGCCAATCCCGCGGTTAAGAACAATTTTTTCAAGCTTTGCTCCTCCTGATTTTGTTATAAACATTGAAAACACCAGTAATTTTTCACGTAGGTATAATATTTAAAGTTAATTATATTTTATATAATATTTTTTAAAATCAATACAAATACGATTAAATTATAGAATTTTATGAAAATATTACCATTTATAAATTCTATTTTACATTATTTTACATATTTTGTGAAAATTGTGAAGTATTTTATACGAGGTGATAAATTTATGTCCTATGTAGACCCAAGTATAAAAGACAAATTTGAAACTCTTTCAAAAGAGCTTCAGGAAGCAATTCTCGAAAGGGACGTTAAGCTGTACTCCATGAAAGACCTGATAAAAGTCCTTGAAGAAATAGTGGCAGAAGGGGAATAACCCCAACTGCCACTATTTTATGCCATAAAGATAAATCAGGCTATCACTGAGAAGAAATAGCCGCAAAAGATAAACGGCAATAAACAGAGTGACAGTCAAAACTAAAAAGGCTTTTCGATATTTTCGAATCCTTTCGTTTTTTATCAAAAAAGACCCTGCAATTATAGGTACAACCCAAAAAAGGGGATGATAATAAAAAGCCGATTTCAAATCAAGCTTTAATAATGACAGAAATGAGCGGGTCATACCGCATGTGGGGCAGGGAATTCCA
>DUMT01000153.1 GCA_012839705.1 Clostridiales bacterium
ATGATCCCGGCTTTTAAGTAGGAAGGAACCTGTATGGCAAAAACCTTGAATGGCATTATATTAAAATGCGTTGGCGGCTTCTATTATGTAGAAGCCGCCGATTCGGTATATGAATGCAAAGCCCGGGGTGTTTTCCGCAAAAACGGAATTACCCCTGTGGCGGGGGACAGGGCTGTTATCACCGTTCTGGAGGACGGGACAGGCTGGGTTGAGGAAATCGGAGAGCGCCGCAATTTCCTTATCCGCCCCCCTGTGGCAAACCTGGATTTGCTGATGGTTGTAGCTTCAATCACCGAACCGGAGCCGAACAATCTGGTGATGGACAAACTGATTGCCATCGCCGAGAAAAACGGCATTGAGCCGGTTATAGTCATCACGAAAGCTGATTTGAAGGATACGGCGGAGCTTGAGGAAATCTACCGCAGGTCGGGCTTTGATGTGTTTTCGGTATCCTCAAAAACAGGGCAGGGCATTGACGCCTTGAAAAAGCGCCTAGCCGGGGGGTTAAGCGCGCTTAGCGGGAATTCCGGTGTTGGCAAATCAAGCCTTCTGAACGCCCTGGAGCCGTCTTACAACCTGGAAACTGGGCAGATAAGCAAAAAACTTGGCCGCGGAAGGCATACCACCAGGACGGTGGAGATTTTTAAGCTGAGCTCAGGCGGGCGGATTGCGGATACGCCGGGGTTTTCGTCGATTGATTTGGAAAGGGCGCAGAGGATTTACAAGGAAGAGCTTGCCGGATGTTTCAGGGAATTTGAAAAGTATATTCCCTGCTGTAAGTTTACAAGCTGCTCCCATACCGTTGAAAACGGCTGTGCTGTAATCGAAGCGGCCAAAAAAGGGGAAATTTCCCCAGAAAGGCATGAAAGCTATAAGGCTATTTACGAAGAAGTAAAAGGCTTTAAAGTATGGGATTGACGGGGGATTTTTGATTGGGAATAAAGCGAAGATGCGTAATCTTATCAGCGGCGCCGGTTGAGAATCCCGGCGCTTTGCGCCGTTTTTTAAGGGAAGATGATTATATAATAGCGGCTGACGCAGGCCTTCAGCTTGCAAACCGGCTTGGAATCAAGGCTGACTGCCTGGTGGCGGACTTTGACTCCCTGAAGGAACAGCCCGGCGGTGGAATCCCGGTTTACAGGCTGCCTGTCAGGAAAGATGACACCGACACCATGGCGGCGGCAAGAATCGGGCTTCAGGAAGGATTTAAGGACTTTCTGCTGCTGGGAGCCAGCGGCGGGCGGTTGGACCATACCTTTGCGAATTTTTCCGTCATGCTGTATCTTATCAAAAACGGTGCTAAAGCGGTGCTGGCCGATGATAAGAATATTGTGCAGATGGTTTTGCCGGGAACCATTCTTTTGGAGCCTGTTGAAAATGCGAAATTTTCCCTGATGCCTTTTGGCGGGGTGGTTTCGGGGCTTACAGTAAAAAATGCCGGATATGAGGTTTGCGACTATGTGCTCACTCCTGATTTCCCTGTGGGAGTCAGCAACGAATTTATTGGCAGGGTTGTCGAAATATCATTTAAAGATGGAATTTTATTAATTTTTATCTCAATAGACTGACACCAGAATTGCCGTTCCTGAATATTCTGTAATAGACACGGGTTCAGCCGCCCGGTCAATATCAGTAGAAGGACGGTGTAGGTATGAAAAGGTGTAACTTCGGCGGCTTGATATTTGCGTCTTTCGGAGTGGGGCTGCTGCTCGCAACGATATGTCCGGCGCAACTTGTACTGGTATTGGCTGCGGCGGCTCTTGTATTAACTGGGTTTTGCCTTGTCAAAAATTGATTGGAGGAGTCGCGGATGAAGATTGTTGTTGTAAAAAGCCCAAAACTGTTTGGCGGGATTCTCAGGAAAATTTTCGGGATTAAAAAGAAAAGTTACATAGACTAAAAAAAACCAGCCCCGGCAGGGCTGGTTTTTTACAGCCCCGGCAGGGCTGGCTTTTTTTATGACGGTGAAAAAGCCGCTCTGAGGATAAAACCCTCATAGCGGCTTTAAGCTACTTGAAGATTTCGTCGGCAAGTTTGAAAAACTTTTCCGCCTCTTCAAATTTACCGGCATTTTTAAGTGAATTGCCGGCTTTTAACAGCCTGTCTCTTTGTTTTTCAAGGTATTTGCGATCCCTTGAAAGATTTAGCCCGCCTCTGATAACGGCGGCGGGGCGCTTTGCCTGTTCAGAAGCGGCAGCGGGATTGTATTCCGCGCATATCACCGGATATAGCTTGTCCCCTGTTTCGGCGATTTGTTCGTCGATAATCGCAAAACCTTCGGAAAAAAGGTATTCCCTTAAGTTTTCGCTCCTGGTCATGGGCTGTAAGATCAGGCGGTATTTTTCATTTTTAAGCCAGCCCGCAGCTCCGATAATCCCGGCTATTGTTTCCCCACCCATGCCGGCGATAATTAAATCGTCAACCTCTCCAGGCGAGATGACAGATAAGCCGTCGCCTGCTCTGACAGATATTTGCCCTTCAAGCCTCGCTTCAGCGATATTCTTTCTGGCGATTGCCACGGGTTTTTCTCCTATATCGCTGGCAATGGCAAAGGGACAAACGCCGTTCTTTACCAAAAAAATGGGCAGGTGGGCATGGTCTGTTCCGATATCAGCTATCCTGCACCCAGGCCTTACAAAGGAAGCAATAAGTTTCAGCCGGTTATCTAAAGCCATAAAAACCCTCCGAAAATGGGAATAAAAATGACACGGAAGCCTAAGCCCCGCGCCATAATAAAGTCATAAAAAGCATAAAATGCTAAAAAAGCATAAAATGAATTTATGCTTTTTTATGCCTTTTTTGAAAGATGCTCGTTTAATTTTTTAACAAGCTCATCAGCGTCTACTCCGTGAACCTCGCAAGCTTGCTCCAAGGTTTCACCGCGGGATGCCGGGCAGCCAAGGCAATGCATGCCGATTTCAAAAAAGTAAGGAGCAGTAGTCTGGTCAAAATCCAGGATATCGCCGATGATGGTATCTTTAGTTACAACCATTTTTAAACCCCCATTATAAATTCTTTAGGACAATTTATCTGCATCATTGCATAAAAACAATTTTCTTTATCATCCTAAATATTATTATATGATTTTATTGCATATATTGCAACTACTTTTTGTCAACCTGTTGTTTGACAAGAAATAATTTCATAAAAAGCAATATATAGTAGAAAAATTTAATTGACATAAATTAGTAAATGTGATAATCTAGTATTGAAAACGATATGCAATGTGTTTTATAATAGTGTTAAAACACGATTGGAGGATTATTATGGGAATTCATTTAATTGTTGACAGCTGTTGCGACCTGTCACCTGAACTTATAGAGAGAATAAACCCGAGCATCGCGCCTTTGAAGGTGTTAATTGATAACGATACCGAAATTACCGACGATGGCACGGTGGATATTCAAAACCTGCTCAAGAAGATGTCTTTATCCAGGAACGGCTCGCGGTCCGCTTGCCCGTCTGTGGAGGATTTTGCTAAACCTATGCGGGAACATGACCAGTGCTTTGTGGTGACCATTTCAGGGAAGCTGAGCGGTTCATATAATGCCGCGTGCCTTGCTGCGGAAATGGTTAAAGAGGAGTTTCCTGACAAAAAGATTCATGTGTTCGACTCAAAATCGGCCTCGGCAGGAGAACTTCAGCTTACTCTGTTCTTACACGAAAAAATAACCGAAGGTCTTTCATTTGAGGAAATTGTGGACTTAGGGGAAGCTTTCGTTAAAAAAATGCGCACCATGTTTATTGTGGAGGATCTCGGAAACCTGATTAAAAGCGGAAGGTTGAGCAAAGTTTCTGGATTGGTTGCTTCCGTCCTGTCAATCTGCCCGATTATGGGGGAAAACGGTCAGGGAGAAATCAAACTTATCGAAAAGGTGAGAGGGATTCAGAATTCCCTTAAAAAACTGGTTGATATTGTGGGCGAGCAGACAAAAGATGCTGCTGAAAATTCAATAAGGATAGTGCTTTCCCATTGCAATTGCAGCGAACGGGCTGCCTGGTTAAGCGAAAGGCTTCGCGAAAGGTGCAAAGGTTTGCGGGAAGTTATAACTGTTCAGACCAGCGCGCTTTCAACGCTGTATGCTAACAGAGGCGGGGTTGTAATTTCAATTATGCAATCATAAAATGCTTGCATAATTTTTGCAGGCATAATATTGCTGCATAATATTAAAAAGCTTCTGGAACTTGGTTCCAGAAGCTTTTTTTGTCATTATAATCCAATTATCCAATTATTTAAGCTGAGAACAGGAAATTATAAGTATATTGCAAAAATGGTAAAAATTTACTATAATTATATTGTAATCATGAAATCATGTAATCTGAAAATAAAGCAAAAAGGAAGTAAAGGGTGTCATGAAAAAAATATTAGCTGTTTTTATTTCTTTAGCAGCAATGATTTTGTCCTTCAGCGGATGCAGCAAAGATAAAGTCAGATTATGCAACTCCCTGGAATCATTGCTTCAGGATATTGTGAATTATGTCGAGATTAACGGTATAAGACATGATGATGGAAGTTATGTTGTAAGCTCTACCGGACACAATCCCGGTACTGTTATACATAGCCTGACCGTCAAAGCCGGATTAGATCAGACGCCGGTAAATCCAAGAACCGGCGAGAATGTGAACATTGCTTTATTGCTCGTGGCGGTTTGCCTTGAACTGATACTGGCTCTTGCCGCTGGAAAGTTTGCAAATGTAAGAAAGTAAAACAAAAACAATCCCTAAACGGGTTTACGTTTAGGGATTGTTTTTTGTACCGGTATAAGATTTTATTTTACGTTTCCATACCGTTAACGTCGTCATTTTGAGTTTTTTCAGTAATGTCAATATTGTCAGTAATGTCGGTATTGACAATATTTCGGGACTGCTGCAGATCTTCAAGTATTTCATCCACATTTGGATGATTATTTTCACTGGTGCTATGCAAAGGTTCTTCGGCTGTTTCCTGTTCTAAATCAGATTCCTGCTCTGACGGGACAGTATATTCCTCAATTTGTGTGTTTTCTGCTGTCTCATCCAATGCTGTTTTATCGGTTGCCTCTTCCTGATACGCAGGGTTTTTGCGGCCGAAGATTAGCGAAATGGCTGTGCTGAGTGCAAAGATGCCGATGCAAAAATCCGTCAGTCCGGCAAGGCGGCTTGAGTTGTATGCCTCCGTCTCCCCGAGCATATACAAAGATACAATGGCGGCAGGGCCGGATAAGGACAGCAGGGCGGCGCACAGGCTGTAAAACAGCAAAATGCGGTTTGAGGATTCCTTCTCCTGGATTCTGGTGACATATCTTGAGAAGGAAAAAAGGAAAAGCATTGTAAAAATTATCATTACAAAGTCGTAAAAGCTTTGTTCAACAGGAATTGCGCTGGCGTAGGAAATTTCGTAACGCACAATCCTCACCCAGATCCAAATTACCGGGCAAAGGGCGAATAACGCCGTTTCAGGAGTAGCGTAAATCCCGTTTTTCAGCAGCCTGTATCCGAGATAGATAAAGAACAGGCCGGCTAAAACCCCGAAAATCAGTGTAAAGGTCAGGGTAGTGGCGTCAAGGTTGCTGATGACCCTTTCATTAGGAGGAGGGGTAATCCCGAAAACCCTCCATTGCCATAAATCAAAAACCGATGAGATTATCAAAACCAGCCCCAGCAATATGGCTGATATGCTTATCGGTTTTCTGTCGCTTACCATTAATTCATTAAGCTTATACACCCGCCTTTTAACGCTCAGGGTGAGGATGGCAAGGGCAATTAGCACAGCCAGAACAAAGCCGATAATAAGGTAACTTACCTTGAAAATGCCGGTTTCTGATTCCTGCATCTGCGGCGTGATGGTAACCCGCAAAATAGTGGTGATTACAGTCGCCGCGGCTGTTATCCAGAAGGCAGCAGGAAGAAAATTCTTCTTCATATTTCACCAAACCTTTTCCCGCCTTCCGGAAGTTTTGAAAGGGTTGCTCCGGAAGGTTGATATTATAACAGTATTTTACACCATTATTCCCTTTCATTCAATGGGATATAATCTTTTTGGCGGGTCAAGGCCTTGTATGCGGGGCGGATAATCCTGTTTCCGGTGGTTATTTCCTCAATGCGGTGGGCGCACCAGCCGGGCATGCGTGCGATGGCAAAAAGAGGAGTGAAAAGGTCCTCGGAAATCCCCAGGGTGCGGTATACCAGCCCTGAATAAAGGTCCACATTGGCGCAGATTGCCTTATCATTGCCCTTGACTTTGGTGAAAACTTTCGGGGTGAGTTTTTCAACCTTTTCAAGCAGGCGGAAATCATCCCCAAGCCCTTTTTTCTCAGCAAGGTTATATGCGGCCTCTTTCAAAATCACGGCGCGGGGGTCGGAAAGGGTATAAACCGCATGGCCCATTCCGTAAACAAGGCCGGAACGGTCGCCAGCCTGGCGGTTGATTATGCGGGTCAGGAAGTCTTCCACTTCTTCCTCGTCGTCCCAGTCTTTAACCCCTTCCTTGATATAATCCAGCATCTCCATGACCTTGATATTTGCACCGCCGTGGCGGGGGCCCTTGAGGGAGCCGATGGCGGCGGCGATAGCGGAATATGTATCGGTGCCGGAGGATGACAGCACCCTCGAAGCGAAGGTGGAGTTGTTGCCTCCTCCGTGTTCTGCGTGGAGAATCAGGCAAAGGTCAAGGAGTTTTGCCTCCTCGTCTGTAAATTCGGAATTGGGGCGGATGAAGTGGAGAATTGTCTCCGCTGTGCTCAGCCCCGGAACCAGGGGATGGAAGTACATGCTCTTTTTGTCGTAATGGCGGCGCTTGACCTGATAGGAATACGCCATTATGGTCGGCAGCATTGCGATAAGCTCGATAGACTGGCGAAGGACATTTTCAAGGGAAATGTCGTCGGGGTTGTCGTCAAAGGAATAAAGGGCAAGCACCGACCTTGCAAGTTTGTTCATTATATTCGGTGAGGGTGCCTTGATAATCATATCCTCCGCGAAATATTCGGGCAGCTCCCTGCAGGAGGACAGCAGTTCACTGAAAGAATCAAGCTGGGATTTTGTCGGCAGTGTGCCGAAAAGGAGGAGCCAGACAGTTTCCTCAAACCCAAAGCGGTTTTCCTGTTTGCAGCCGTTTACCAGGTCATGAATATCGATTCCCCGGTATGTGAGTTTGCCCTCTACCGGGGATTTTTCACCTTCATTAATAACATATCCGTGAACGTTGCAAATAAGGGTGAGTCCGGCGACTACACCGCTTCCGTCTGCATTTCTCAAACCGCGTTTGACATCATATTGTTCAAATTTTGCCGGGTCTATGTAGTTATTTTTTCTGAACTCCTCGCATAGTGATGTAAAAATGGAGTTGGATAACTTAACGCGGCTAAGCTCCATGTGCTTCATATCCTTTCAATTGGTCTTTTTTATAATTGTTCCAATTATAGTAAACCTGTATTTAGAAGTCAATATATTTTACTCAAATTATTTTTGAAAAATGCAAGATTAATTTTCGCATACTTCAAAATTCCATAATTTTGGATGTTAATACGGGATGCGCGCAATAAAATTTGAAAGATTAAATGTTGTATTTTTCATTCTGGGAGATAGAAAGGAGAAGGCATGTGAAACGGTACCTTGTATGGGCAGGCGTTGTTTACCTGCTTTTGCTGTTATTCCCGCTGCCTTTGCTTGGGAAAACAGGCCAAAAGGATAAAGATAAAAAGCCGCCAAAGGAATCTTCCGCCATTGAGAGCGAAGATGAAAAGAAGGTGGACAGCGGCGATATTTTTCGCCTTTTAAACGAGGAAACCGGAGAGGTGTACGAAGTTTCGGAATGGGATTTTGTAGTGGGCGCAGTGGGGGCGGAGATGTATCCCACATATCACAGCGAGGCATTGAAAGCACAGGCAGTGGCGTCATATACATATTACAGCGCCCTTAGAAAGCGCAACCGCGCAAACCCGTCAGAAAACTTGAAAGGCGCTGATTTTGCCGACAAGCAGGCAGGCTTTCCGGTTTTTTACACCAAAGAGCAGTTAATGGGACGGTGGAAAGACAGTTTTGATACTTATTATAATAAAATCAGCGAAGCCGTTAAGGAGGTATTCGGCAAGCTGATTACATATAACGATGAGCCAATTACCGCGGTGTATCATGCCATCAGCGCAGGTACTACCGAGGATGCCGCGGTACTGTGGGGGACCTCCTACCCATACCTTCAGCCGGTTGTAAGCCCCGGGGATAAGCTGGCGCCGGATTACCAGACTGAAGCCTCCTTTACTCCGGAGGAACTGGCGGCAAAGCTTCGCGGGATAGAGGGCTTTGAAGCAAGCGGCGAACCTGACAAATGGTTAAAGGATGATTTGCAGACCTCATCGTCGGGGACTGTGACCCACCTGACAATATGCAACAAAGCATTTACAGGCATACAGCTTAGGGAAGCCCTGGGTTTAAGGTCTGCCTGCTTTTCGGTAAAATACGCTGACGGGAAGTTTGTTTTTACCGTCTCAGGCTACGGCCATAATGTGGGCATGAGCCAGTACGGCGCGGATTATCTGGCGAGGCAGGGCTTAACCTACGACGAAATCTTGCGCTACTATTATACGGATGTCGAAATAAAGGAGATAAAATAGGCTATTTCCTGTTTTGGGCTAAAAGGGCAAGGGCCTCTGCCCTGGTGCGGGAGTCTGATTTCATCCTTCCGCGGAGGGCGGAGGTTTGTGTGCGGCAACCGGCAGCCCTAATACCCCTCATGGTCATGCAAAGGTGCTCGGCTTCGATAATAACCGCCACGCCCTGGGGGTCCAGCTCCTGCTCGATAAAATCGGCGATTTGGGAAGTCAGGCGCTCCTGAAGCTGGGGCCTGCGGGCAAAACAGGATACTATCCTTGCAAGCTTCGACAGGCCGATAACCCTGCCGTTGCGGGGTATATAAGCGATATGGGCTACCCCGATAAAGGGTACCAGATGGTGCTCGCAAATGGAGTACAACGGGATGTCCCGGACTGTTACCATCTCATCGTTCTGCTCCTCGTTAAAAATTTTCAGGTGCTTTTTCGGGTCATCGTTTATCCCCGAAAAAATTTCCTCGCACATATCCGCCACCCGTCGGGGGGTTTCAATAAGCCCTTCACGGTCGGGGTCCTCCCCGATTGCTATGAGTATTTCGCGTACTGCGGCTTTGATACGCTCTTTATCCATCCCGGTAATCTCCTTCCGGCTTGTTATATGGGAGAATTCCTATATTAATGTTTTAAAGCATGGGATAAATTATACCCCTGTGGCTGAAAATCGTCAATATTCCCTGTTTGGCAGCCTAATCTTTTAATGGCAATATTTACAAATTAACCCGGTTTGGTTTTATCTATATTTTATAATTTGTTGTCAAATATTAACACATTTTATTTATTGATTGTATAAATTAAAATTTTAAAAAAGAGGGATTTTGTATTTTTAGACTTGACACATTGTTCGGCGCATTATACAATAACCTTTAGGTTTACGTATTAAAAAATACCTTTGCTTTGGGTGGCAACGTGTAAAGGGACAAGCCTTCCGGGTTTTGCCGGATAATTCATCCGGGGATGGTATACCCCGTTTTATGTTATAGTTGTAGTTAATTTAAAAAAAGGAGGTGTAGCTTCTAAGTGCCAAATATAGTCATGAATATTTTGTTCTGCGCGGCTGGACTAATCGTCGGCAGCATAATTGCTGGAATTATCGCCTTCAAATTAGGCGTTTCTCATAGAAAAAAGGTTGCTGAAAACACCATCGGCTCTGCCGAGGCTGAAGCAAAGAGAATAGTGAGCGAGGCACTGAACGCTGCAGAATCAAAAAAGAAAGAAATGTTACTGGAAGCCAAGGATGAAATCCACCGCCAACGCCTTGAGATGGAACGCGAAATTAAGGAGCGCAGGGTTGATATCCAGCGGCAGGAACGCCGCCTTCAGCAGAAGGAAGAGACTCTTGACCGCAAGATAGAAAATTACGAGAAGAAGGAAGAGGAAATCGAGAAAAAGCAAAAGGAGGTTGAAGCCCTCCTGGCAGATGCTGAAAGGCTGAAAAAGGAGCAGTTTGAAAAGCTTGAGATTATCTCAGGGTTTACCGCCGAGCAGGCAAAGGAACACCTGTTGAAAATCCTTGAAAATGAGCTGACCCACGACAAAGCCCGCAAGATTTCCGAGGTGGAGGCCCAGTTCCGGGAGGAAGCGGACCAGAGAGCCAGGAACCTTATCACACACGCCATACAGCGCTGTGCTGTGGACCAGGTAACTGAAACGACCATTTCAGTAGTACCCCTTCCAAACGATGAGATGAAGGGAAGGATTATCGGGCGTGAAGGGCGCAACATCCGGGCAATCGAAACCCTGACCGGTGTCGACCTTATAATCGACGATACTCCCGAAGCAATCACCCTTTCAAGCTTTGACCCTGTCCGCAGGGAAATCGCAAGGATTGCCCTGGAAAGGCTTATCTCCGATGGGCGAATCCATCCCGCAAGGATTGAGGAGATGGTGGAAAGGGCCCGCCGCGAGGTTGAGGCTACCATCAAGCAGGAAGGGGAGCGGGCGGTGTTTGAAACCGGCCTGCATGGAATTTCTCCTGAAATTATGAAGCTTCTCGGACGCCTGCACTACCGCACAAGCTATGGGCAGAATGTGCTTAACCACTCCATGGAAGTGGCGTTCCTGGCAGGGATTATGGCAAGCGAACTCGGGATTGACCCGGTCATCGCCCGAAGGGCGGGCTTGCTCCATGATATCGGCAAGGCTGTGGATCATGAAATTGAAGGCTCCCACGTTGAAATAGGCGTTGACATTGCCAAAAAGTTTAAGGAAAGCGAAGCGGTAATTCACGCAATTCAGGCTCATCACGGCGACGTAGAACCAAAAACCATTGTTGCCTGCCTTGTTCAGGCGGCGGATGCCATATCGGCTGCAAGGCCCGGCGCGCGCCGCGAAAATCTTGAAAGCTATATCAAGAGGCTTGAGAAACTTGAAGAAATAGCCAATCAGTTTGAGGGCGTTGAACGCTCATTTGCCATCCAAGCTGGTCGTGAAGTCCGGATTATTGTCCGTCCGGAGATTATCAATGATGATCAGATGGTTATTCTCGCACGAGAGATAGCAAAGAAAATTGAGGGAAACCTCGAGTATCCTGGTCAGATAAAAGTAAACCTAATCCGCGAAAACCGCGCAGTAGATTATGCGAAATAAAAAATGAATTAACCTTGCAAAATATCGGCGTCCCGTCAAGGGACGCCATTTTAGCACTAAAAACTAATATAAAAAATATTTTAAGGAAAAATAAAATATAAAGAATTGAAACTGATTAATTTATATTGGCTTTTTCATATAATTACTATATACCTAACATTTAGAGAGGATTTTCACTGATGAATATACTATGCGTGGGCGATGTAGTCGGCACCATAGGATGCGGCATGCTGCGCAAGGTTCTTCCTTCAATAAAACAGCAGTATTCGGTTGACGTATGCATTGTCAACGGTGAAAACGCCGCCGATGGAAACGGCTTGACACCGGTGGCAATAAAAAACATTTTCGACAGCGGTGCAGACGTGATTACCGGCGGGAACCATACCTACAGGCGCAGGGAAATATACGAAATTCTGGATTCCGAATCAACGATTATCCGCCCAGGCAATTATCCTTCCAACGCCCCCGGCAAAGGCATCTGCATGGTGGACAGGGGAAAATACACGGTGGCTGTTATAAACCTTCTCGGGGTGGTGTATATGGACCCCCTTGCCTGCCCTTTCGATACCCTTGATGAGATGCTGAAAGAGGCGAACAACCCCAAATTCTGCGTGGTGGATTTCCACGCGGAAGCGACTGCCGAGAAAAAAGCCCTCGCCTTTTACGCCGACGGGCGGGTGTCGGCCATTTTCGGTACCCATACCCATGTCCAGACGGCGGATGAGCAGATACTGCCAAAGGGTACCGGTTATATTACAGACGTAGGCATGACAGGCCCTTCCGTATCGGTTCTGGGGATACGGCCGGACCAGGCGGTCTACAAAATGCATGAAAAGCTGCCCACGCGCTTTAATACCGCCGACGGGCCCTGCCAGTTCAATGCGGTGCTTTTCACCCTTTGCGAAAATACGGGAAAAACTGTCGGCGTAAAACGCATTAACATAACGGACTGATTTTAAAAAGCAGGCTTGAACAGGTTGCAACAATTTTGTATACTAGTTCTGGTTGCCGGAATATAAGTATTATAAAGGACAGGGGGAAAAAGATGTCCCGTTTTATTTCGTTTGTGGCAGCAGTTTTGATTATCCTCGGTTTTGCAGGCTGTGCCCGGCGTGGGAAGCCAGAAGGCGAATCCTCGCTGACATCGAATACAAGCGAGCCTGAGACTACCGGAAGCAGTAAAAATAAACAAACCATTCCCTTTGCTCTTGCATATACTGGTGACGATACATTAAATCCGTATAAAGCAAAGACTTCCACAAACCTTAGCCTGTCCCATTTGATTTTTGAAGGGCTTGTAAGGATTGACGATAAAATGTCTCCTGTCCCTCAGCTTGCTGAGTCTTTGGAATCAGGAGATTTGACAATATCAGCGGTTTTGCGCTCGGATGCTAAGTTTTCCGATGGCTCAAAGGTCACCGCGGATGACGTGGCATATTCCTTTTCCCTTGCAAAATCCTCCGACAATTTCAAGGCTCTGGTTTCGAATATAAAATCAGCCAGTGCTGAAGGGGATAATAAGGTTATATTCAAATTAAGTTCCCCTGACCCGAATGCCGCCGCCTGCCTGTCTTTTCCGGTATTAAAAAAAGGGACGGCGGATTCCCCTGTCGGAAGCGGGCTTTATGTATTCAAAGACGGCAATCTTCCGGAACTCGCCGCCAACCCTAAAAGCCAGGCAAAACCTAAAATTGCATCAATACGCCTGCTTGATGTGCCGGACGGCGACGCAATGACCTATGCACTTGAAAGCGGGAATATAAGCTATTATTTTAACGATTTATCCAGCGGCGTGATTCCCCAGATTACCACTGCCAGCATCAGCGTGGATTTGAACTCGCTGGTTTTTATTGGGGTTAATTCTTATAAATCAGGTTTGTCCGAGCCGAAGGTGCGCTCTGCATTGAGCCTGGCAATCAGCAGGTCCGAAATCTGCGCCAGCGCTTTTGCAGGACGAGCCCGCCCTGCGGTTTCTCCCTTTAACCCGTCCTGGATGGCTGCTTCGGAAATAAAAGGCTTCTCTGAAAAAGAAAAAAGTGATACAGCAGTTGCACAATTAAATGAAGCAGGTTATAATATTAAGAGCAATTCTGGAAAAGCTTTAAGCCTTGAACTTCTTGTCAACAAGGATAACAGTTTCAAATCCGCCGCTGCCGGGATTATAAAGCAGCAACTGGCAAGGGTTGGGGTGGCTATCAATATTACGGAGCTTAGCCATTCCGAACTTTTAAGCAGGCTTAAATCGGGAAAATTTGAACTGTATATCGGCGAGATAAAGCTGCCGGCGAATATGAGCCTTGATTTCCTTCTGTCATCCGGCGGCAGCGCGTCTTACGGGATTAATTCAAAGGGAGACGCAGCCACGGCATATTTCAGGTATCTTGAGGGCGAAATCACCATGCAGGAGTTCGCCGATATCTTTACCTCAGATGTTCCGTTTATCCCCCTTTGCTGGAGGAGCGGGATTGCGGCGTATAACAGGGCCCTTTCAGGGGTTACGCCTACCGCGTTTAACGCGTATTATGGAATTGAAAATTGGAATTATTCTTAACGTAAAAAATGGTTGTTGCCTGAATTAATGGGAGGTACGGATATGATTCAAATTGAAAACCATCTTGGCACTATCGAGATTTCCCAAGATTATTTTGCTTATCTTGTCGGAAACGCAGCCTCCTCATGCTATGGCGTTGCAGGTATGGTGAAAAGCGGGGCCAGGCAAGGGATTAGGTCCCTTATTTCCCGCCGGACTTATGCGGACGATGGCGTCCGTGTCCGCAGCCAGGGGGATAAGCTGATAATCGACCTTCATATATGCGTGATTTTCGGAGTGAATATCTCAGCCATAGCCAAAAGCATTGTGAATAAGGTCCGTTATACTGTCGAACAGGCAACAGGCCTTGAGGTCAAAAAGGTCAACGTTTTTGTTGACGGGATGAAAACAGAATAAACCAAATCTTCGCCGCGATATACGGCGAATTGCCTTTAAGGGAGTGCTTACGTTGATACAAGGTAAAGTTTTATGTGATGCGATAATTTCTGCGTCTAACTGCCTTGCCAGGGAAAAGCAGTCAGTTGACGAGTTAAACATATTTCCGGTACCGGACGGCGACACCGGGACCAATATGTCAATGACCATTGCAGCCGCAAGCCGGGAGCTTGCAAGGCTTAAGGACCCCACTGTGTCCGAGGCTGCTGATGCTGCGTCTTCTGCGCTGCTCAGGGGCGCCAGGGGAAATTCAGGCGTAATACTGTCATTGCTGTTCCGCGGCTTTTCAAAGGGGCTTAAAGGCAAGGAAACCGCCGACGGCGCCGATTTGGCTGAGGCTTTAAGCCTTGGGGTTAAGGCTGCATATAAAGCGGTTATGAAACCCACCGAGGGAACAATCCTGACAGTCGCCCGGGAAGCCGCCGCCAAGGGCAAGGAAGCCGCATCCAATGACCCATCGGTTTCACACGTTTGGGAGGCAATTTGCAGCGAAGCCGAAGCTTCTCTGCAGCGCACGCCCGAACTTTTACCGGTGCTCAAAAAGGCAGGAGTTGTGGATGCCGGCGGAAAAGGGCTTTGCATTATCCTCAGGGCGATGCAGCGAATATTTGAAGGGGGCACTGTGGAGGAAGGCGCGGCAGAGCCTGCCGCCCGTACCGAAGGCATGAGCCCCGCAGGCGCTTTTGAAACGGATATCAAGTTTACTTACTGCACCGAATTCATTATAGGCAGGGAAAAGGGCAACACCATGGACCCTCTGCGCCTAAGGGCATACCTTGAGTCTATTGGCGACAGCGTGGTTGTGGTGGATGATTCCGATATCATCAAGGTTCATGTCCATACAAACGATCCCGGGCTTGCCCTGACTGAAGGCCTTAAATACGGGCAGTTTGAGACTGTAAAAATTGAAAACATGAAAATCCAGCACCAAAACGCCGCCTGGGTGCCGGAGGATGTATCAAAAGAGGAAGTGTTCCAGCGGGTAGAGCCGGAGAATGAATACGGCTTTGTGGCGGTTGCGGCTGGTGAGGGGCTCCATTCCCTGTTTAAGGATTTGGGGTGCGACAATATCGTTTCCGGCGGGCAGACCATGAATCCCTCTACCGACGATATCCTGAATGCTATCCACGCCACCCCCGCAAAGAATGTTTTTGTGCTGCCAAATAATAAAAACATCATACTTGCGGCGGAACAGGCTATTCCTTTAGCGGACAGGAAAGTCCATGTGTTGCAGACTTTGTCAATCCCACAGGGTATTGCCGCAATGCTTTCTTTCAATCCCGACGACGATGTGGATTCGAACCTCCTTAACATGATGAAGGCTGCCGAGAATGTTACCACCGGCTCGGTGACCTTTGCCGCCCGCGACAGCGATTTTGGCGGCCGTTCGATTAAGGAAGGGGATATCCTTGCCCTGGAAAACGGCAAAGTGATTTTCACCGACAATGATTTGAAACACGCGGTTGTAAAGCTTGTTAAGAGCATTGTCAACACCCGCAGGATAACAGGAAAGGATACCAGCTTTATTACCCTTATCCACGGCAAGGACGTTGACCAGTCCCAGGCTGAGGAAATACTGGCGGCGGTTCAGGATAAATTTGGAAACAGTATTGATATAACTATGGTAGACGGTGGACAGCCGGTATATTACTATTTTATCTCTGTTGAATAAATAAAAAATTAAAATTATTGGTTTAATATTTTTAATAATAAATTTAATAATATAATTGAGCGTCGGGATAGCTTTTGCTGTCCCGATTTTTGTTAAATTTAAAAATTTTGTCCTGGTTTCTGAAATCATTCCCTTGCGAAAAGTTTTTAATGGTTAAATACTTTATATTAATAGTGGAACATTAGATTTGGACCTCGCAACAAGTTTGAGATGGTCAAAAACTTGAGTAAAGGAGGTTAATATTTGAATACGGCGGCAGCGTATAAACTGTATGGAAATATTTTGATACCATTGCTTTCCCAGATTAAAAACACAGAAAGGCATGGTAGTCATTATGCGAGAAGTTAATATGCGAAAAGCAATCCGAAATATCAGCACCATTTTATTTGCCCTCTGCAGCTTTTTGTTTTCAACCATTTTTCTAATCGGGAATGCAATGCCTGAACAGTTTAACGTTGTTTCAGGTTATGACTTCAAGCTCAGCGGCGCTGTTCAGGTAAGTACCCAAAAAGCTCAGAACAGGCTGTCGGTTCCGGTTTCAAAATTGTCGCCAGGCAGCAGTTATCAGGCTTCACTACAGCTTTTCGGGCTGTTTCCCATAAAGGATGTTAAGGTCAATGTGGTGGACGTGACGACAGTAGTACCCAGCGGTATGCCTTTTGGAATAAAAATGTATACCGACGGCGTGCTGGTTGTGGGAATGTCCGATGTGGATACCCCAAATGGGCCTAAAAACCCTGCCAAGGAAGCAGGGATTAAGGTTGGCGATGTCCTGGTTATGATTGATGGCAAGCCTGTGAACACAACAGAAGAAGTGGCGGCCATAATAGAAAAAGCCGGCGGCAGGAAAATGTGTTTCAAAATCAGGCGGGGCAATATCACCTTTGATATGTATTTCAGCTGTGTAAAATCGGTCAACGAAAACTGCTACAAGGCTGGATTATGGGTTAGGGACAGCTCCGCAGGTATAGGGACTATGACATTCTATATCCCGGGCAGCAATATCTTTGCCGGTCTTGGCCACGCAATCTGTGACGTTGACACCGGCGAACCGTTGCCTTTGGCAACCGGCGAAGTGGTGCCGGCAAGGATTTACAGCATTGTCAAAGGTATAAGCGGAGAGCCGGGCGAGCTCAGGGGTGGCTTTGAAGGCGGTACCATGGGCCAATTGTCAATCAATTGCGAAACGGGGATTTATGGCACATTAAATAAAACACCCATTTTAGGCCAGCCTGTGCCGGTGGCTATGAAACAGCAGGTGAAAGCAGGCCCCGCAAAGATTTTGACTACAATAAGTGGCACAACTCCCGAATTATATGATATAAAAATAGAGCAGGTCCGTTACAACGATTCCTCTCCGACCCGAAATATGATAATATCTATAACAGACCAAAGGCTCCTTGAAAAAACAGGCGGTATAATTCAGGGAATGAGCGGCTCGCCAATCCTTCAGGACGGGCGGCTTGTTGGAGCAGTTACCCACGTTTTTGTTAATGATCCTACAAAAGGTTTTGCTATATTTGCTGAAAATATGCTAAAAACAGCTAATACAGTTCAGCAGCAAGCCCCTGCAGCATAGAATTTTATCGACAATTAACAAATTTGCCCCCAAACTTAAAAAATATCTTCCAGACTCTTGCATTTTATACCATTATATGGTAATATGTCGTTGTGCTAGGAAAAGAAAAATATTATGAGTTTGGGGGCAATATGATGGAAAAAGCGATCAAAGTGTTATTGGCAGATGACAGCGAGCATTTTGGCAAACCTTGCGCCGCGGTAATGCGGTCCCATTCCCTTGAGGTACATACCATTCCCAAAGACGGGCGCCAGGTTTTGGCTTTTATCGAACAGCTTCGTCCGGATGTGGTGATAATGGATTTCTTCCTCCCGAATCTCGACGCAATCGGAGTGCTGAAAGGCATTCAGAGAATGAACCTGGCAAAAAGGCCACAGGTTATGATAATGTCAAGTTTTGACAATCCAAACCTTGAAAGGGAAGCATTGCTTGCTGGCGCTGACTATTATTTCTTAAAGCCGTTTGACGCGGATGAAATGGCCGAAAGGATACTTTCCCTAAACGGCAAAAGCCGCGTTGAGATGATAAAACGCAATCAGCTTCAACAGAATTTACAAAACGGAAGCATTGAAATGCGTGTTACTGAAATAATCCATCAGATTGGGGTTCCGGCTCACATAAAGGGTTATCAATACCTCAGGGATGCAATCATAATGGCAATAAATGACGATGATATAATAAACGCTGTGACCAAACGGCTTTATCCGGCGGTTGCAAAGAAGCACGGTACTACATCGTCCCGGGTTGAGCGGGCAATCAGGCATGCAATCGAGGTTGCATGGGATCGTGGAGATGTGGATGTTCTTAACTCATATTTCGGCTACACAATCCACAATGGCCGCGGGAAGCCAACAAACAGCGAGTTTATCGCCATGATTTCGGACAGGTTCCGTTTGCAGCTAAAAATATCGTAAATTGTCGAATAATATTAAACATGGTCGCATCATATTTATTGTGCTAATAAAATACAAATAAGGGTTTGCGGTTGTTGGTTCTTATTGTCTTTATGTATGGTTATTTAAGATTAACAGCTATCACAAAATTTGTGATGGCTGTTAATTCTTTATATTGTTGTTCTATTTTAATTTTTTATGGAAATA
>DUMT01000154.1 GCA_012839705.1 Clostridiales bacterium
AAAGCGTGGTACAAAACTAAACAAGGCTTTTCATCTTTTGATTCTGCTAACAACCTGATTTCCATGTTTGTCTTTTTCTTTAACTTCATTCGCCCGCATTCTGCGTTGAATGGTATGACACCGGCGTAGGTTGCTGGTCTTAAACTTTCCAAAAAACAAAAACGGGAGTTTCTGCTTGTGGCATGAAGCTTTTGTTCGGTTTCGGGCGCTATTCTTTCATGTTATCTTTACAGAGCCATCTGGCCATTCAGCATTTTGCTAATTGCGTCAAGCCTTTGAGTTCCCTGGGCATGAGTGGGGCATAGCCACCCTCCTTCGCAGAACTCATTCCAGGCGTACACTATAATCGATTGGGCTTCACAGGATTCGCTGTTTTCAGCTGCATATTCCAGCCCTTTTCCAATAAGATCGGCCAACTGTTCCGGTGTCCCCTGCTCGTAATAGCATGATTTTCCCGCTCCCCAGGGTGGAGGGTTCTCCCATCTGCATCTGGGGTCGAATCCCAAAGTGACGCAGGGAATAATCTTAGGATACATTTGTTTGAAGTAATCCCATGAGGCTAGCGTATTGTTTGCCAGCACCTCAAACGGATATCCCTGTTCTGGTTCCCCGCTGTGGATATGCATATAAGCGCTTAAGGCATCCAGCCCGTACCGCTTGATTTGCTGAACTGCTTTGTCTGCTCCCGAACCGCAGAATACTGTGATATAAGGGTTGCCAAGCCCTGCCTTTACAGCCTCTTCGCGGAGCAAATTAATGGCTTTTTGAGTATCTTCGCCTTCGCCATAGGCCTCTTCCATATCGTCCACCAGGAAAATGTAGACCAGCGGCCTGTCGCCCATTACCCTGACATAAGTAGGTTCTTTAAACCAGCTTATCAGCTGTTCTACCCGTTCACGCCAGCTTTCCTCTGACGGAACATACTTATGCAGTATGGCGCAGAAACCAAGCCCGGATTTGTGCTCGCTTGCCAGATAGCGCCTTAATGCATATACTTCCATCTCGTCCGGGTCTTTTTCCGGGCTGGAGACAAAAGCCCAGTAATCTATTCCGCTTTCCTTAGCAAGTATTATCTGCCTGTCTATGATCTCCTGAGTATTTTCGTCTCCGCTTACTTCGTTTTCTGAATCAATTCTGAGGAAAAACGGTACCCTGTCATGCCACTTCAGCGGGCTGAGAGATTTTTTCTCACAATCGGTTTTGGCGCTCATGGCGTCCCATCTGATGCAACCAAGCAGGGGTCTTTTCTTATCAGTATTCTCTGTTTTCATTCAATATCCCCTACGCTTAAAATATTTTCTTGCAATTAATGTTCCTGCCAGTACTGCTGAGAAAACAAGCGCGATACAAGCAGGTAAAACAGGGGCAGGTACTCCCGTGACCGGATTGGTTGAGCCTTCAAACTTTTCTCCGTTATACCTGGCATTAACGTTTACAATCATACCTTTTTCTACTTCAACCAGTAAATCGCATTGAATTTCATTGCCGTCTGGCCCAATAAGAGCCAATCCATAACTGCCTACAGGCACATTTTTAAATTCGAAATTTCCGTTGCTGCCGGTTAGGCTGCTGTATTCACCGGAGCCGTCTACTGAGTAAAGAATAATCCTCGCACCGGATACCGGCTTTCCGTTTTCATCGAGAAGCTTGCCCTTTACTGTTCCATCTTCAGGCTCGGGCAGGGATTGCTCATCTTCGGCTCCGTACAGATTCAGGTTTATAGCCTTCTGAAGCTCGTTATACATATCATCAATTGCCTTTTGTGAAGCGAATTCGTTTTCAGGGCGCTTGTAGTCATCCAACAGCTTTACTGCTTTATCAATAGCTTTTTGCAGAGTTTCCCATGTTTCATCGCTGAAATAGTCCGTATACTCCATCGCCTCATCAACCAATCCCTGCAGCGCCGATGTGTTTGGCTTTACATATACCGTGAAATCATTGTAAACACTAGGATAGGCGGTAAGAGATACTCTGATGGTTACCGTACCGCTTTCAGTGAAATTGACCATCCTGGCATCGTATTCTTCAGTATCCATACCTGGAATCATTTCAATAGGCTCTGACAAAACGGCAGCACCTTCAGGAATTACACTCCACTGGACGCTTTTATCTGGATTTGCTAATTCAACAGTCTTGGTTGTAAGCATAATTCTGGCTCTGGTTGTCGTATCCAGGTATCTCTGCGGCGAAGTATCGGTATCAACATAGAATTCCACAGATGGCTCGTTTACGCTGACTCCTGAACGGGTCGGATAAGATTCTTCAATTATTTTGGCAAGAGCGATAAATTTGGCAGCAGTCCATTTGTTGTCCATCTGGAAATAACCGACATTGTCCACAATCAGTTTTTTGCCGCCATATGCGATTTTGGGCTCTGGATCCTGTTTTAGTGAATTGTAATAATCCCATAGCCATGTATTTGTTATAATCGAGATTTGTTTAAAATCCCCGGCAGGGATTGCCGCAAGCCCGCCCGAACCATTGTCGTTAACCAAAAACACATATCCGTCGAAGTTTGCGGGAATATTGTGATTGCCTATATAAATCTGGCTGAAATCGGCCGAAACGCCAACAGTCAGTTCCCCGCCCAGCATTAAATAGTCAGGGGCGCTGATTCCGTCCGGTGGCTCAGGCTCCCGGATGGTTGCGTTGAATCCGACTCCGGCGGGCAGATTGCTTGTAACGCGCATAACGATTCCATTTACGGTTTCAAGAGCAGGTTTGAAACCCTCGTCAGCGTCCACATCCTTCACCAGATAGTCGTAGTTCCAGTCAGAGGGATTCGGGCTATTATATTTGATTAACCCTGATTGCATGCCGGCTAAAGCATTGACAGTCAGCTTGTGGGTGCTCAAAGCTGCGCCGTAAGGTGCAGGCTTGAACTGTTCTGCATGCCATTCCTCCTCAAAATCCTGAACGATCTGATAAAATACATCGTTTACATTAGGGGGATACGCTTCATTTAATGATTTTGCAAGCTCAGCAAAATCAGTTGGCGCATTGGCATCCCTTTTAGACCAGAATCCCACATTGTCAACAATGATATAAGAACCGCTCCAGTCGCCGGTAGCCTGACTGAGAATCAATTCGATTTTGCTGATTTTATCGGTTTGCAGACCCGTACTGAAATTGGGGAAATTATTTGAAACAAATACATATCCTGAAAAGTTTGCCGGTATCCCAGGTGTAGGCAAGTATGTCCCGGTATTTTCATCAACAACTATAATGTATTGGTCGGTGGTGCCGGGATATGGGAATGTAATATCGCCGTATCCCAGATCCAGCCCTATCCTTGCGGTTTCGGGCAAATTAGTTCTTACTTTGAAATAAACCCCGCTCGGCTTTTTGGGCACGGGAGGTATGGTCACGTTATTCATAAGTGTATAGCTAGAATAATTTGCAACCTGTCCGGATTCCGATGGGCTCTGTAAAGATAACATGAAAGAATAGCGCCCGAAACCGAACAAAAGCTTCATGCCACAAGCAGAAACTCCCGTTTTTGTTTTTTGGAAAGTTTAAGACCAGCAACCTGCGCCGGTGTCATAC
>DUMT01000155.1 GCA_012839705.1 Clostridiales bacterium
GTATGACACCGGCGCAGGTTGCTGGTCTTAAACTTTCCAAAAAACAAAAACGGGAGTTTCTGCTTGTGGCATGAAGCTTTTGTTCGGTTTCGGGCGCTATTCTTTCATGTTATCTTTACAGAGCCCAATCATATTATTAATTTGCCGAGGAGTTGTAGTTGTTGTAGTTATAGTGTTATTTGAATTCCTCAGCTGCTTTCATAAACTTATCCAATGTTACAGCCTCAAACTTACCTGGATAATTCTTTTCTAACTCGTCCATTACCTTTTTAAGATCTGTCAAAGATACAACCAACCATTCATCATAAACAGTTTCAATTTTAAACTGAGATGTTTCATAATCCTTTACTATTACTCCGTAATACCCAGTGCATATTCCTCCGCTTTTGCCTGAATCTATAGTTTCTCTTAGGATATTATTGTATATATCTCTCCAGGCTTCCCTTGGAGCGCATCTTAATTTTATTTCGGTATTGTTGGTTGTATAAATTCCGTATTTCCCCTTGCTTAATTCGCTGTCCTCTATCTTGCAAATATACCTCTTATCGCTATAGCCTTTACCGCCGAATGCGACTGTAACAGTTTTTCCATCAAGATAAAGACGCATTGTGTAGTCGCTATTTGTCTTTATTATTTCTCTTTTCGAATGCAGTATTGTCTCTACGCCATTTATAACCTTTACTAATTGAAGCCTTACTCCGTTAACAAGGCGCAGCTCATAATAGCTTTTATTATCCTGGCTGATAAAACCGCGAATGGCGACTATTCCTTCTGTGCTTGACCCACAGTTAAACCTGGCATCCAGCGCCATATATTCATATTCATTGTCATAAATAATATAATTCTCTTTTTCTAAGCCTTTGTTCCTTGAGAATTTTCCTGACATAGTCTTCGGGGTGTCAAATGCTATGTTTCTTTCGGGATATGAATAATACCTGTCTACTGCCAATACCCCATCCCAATCCTCGACCTTAGAGCTAGAATTCTTATGTCTTCCAATCAGGCCTTTTACTCCCAGCTTTTTCGCATAATCGGACAGCTTTGAAATCTGAGGATTGCCGAAAACAAATGTGGAGAAATAGTCAAGATACGGCTGGTCTGATATTTTCGCCAGTTCTTTCCCTTCTTCTACCATTTTCTCTAAGCTCTTTTCCGGCAAAGAGGCTACGTTAACATATCCTCCATAATGTCCGCCCGATGTGTAAAAGTAATCGTTTTCAGTTGCTGTGTTTTGATAGTATTCAGCAATAGCCGGGAAATCAATTATAGTATTGGCAGGCATACCCCAGTTTACTGCTATCGTCCCTCGCGACTCGTCAAGATAGCCTCCATGGTTAAACGAAATTGGGGCTTTGGCTGTATCGGCCTCGGATGCCATAAAGTTGATGTAAAACTTGTTTTTATCTACTACAAATTTATCAATGCTTTTGCTGCTTTTTTGTTTGAATTCCTTTATGTTTGATGGCACAACCGAATGGAAGGAAAGGTTCCCGCTTGCAATATTCCGCAAAAACCCTCCGGCCTTAGATATCCGGTCTACACCGAGGTACTCGTCCTCAACCCAGCCCCAAACGACAAAAAGATCGTTTTTGCTGCTGAAGTATTCGTGAACTTTATCTTCCAATTCTCTGCTTGGAGGATCGCTTACAATGTTTACGTCAATAAAGAGCATCTTGTTTTGAACGGCAAAATCCATACCTTCCCAATTCAGCTGCAGGTACTCATGCTGATTTACGAATTCTATAAGGTTGTCTACCATCCAGTGATATATATCCAAGCCGCTATTAAAATTCAATGTCGTCAAATCAGCGGTTATGTTTTTTGTCTTGTCTCCTGATTTTATTTCAACTGTATCTAATACCTTAAGACCAGTAATTTGCTCATATCTTGATACCAGCATTTCTTTAACAGGCAGAGTATCGGTAAGCCCGGCAATAACTGCAGCCACATCGGCTAAAGGCGCAATCCAGCTATTATAGCTTTTTATCGAGTCATTGAAAATTATTATGCCTTTAAAAAAGTCTTTAAATGTCGTCAAAACCTCATCAATGGATTTTAGTTCGACAAATTCTGTTTTTAAATGCTCTTTATAATACTTAACCCACTCTTTATCCGTCTCAGAAAATGCAAAAGAGTCACTGATTATATAGAACCTTGGCATATCCCGATTTACTATACCTTGTATTGCCTTTAGTGTGATGGCATCGCCATAGCTGCCTCTAAAAGCTGCATTACTAAGTGTGTCAATATAATAAATTTTGTCGGGCAATTTTTTA
>DUMT01000033.1 GCA_012839705.1 Clostridiales bacterium
GATTTTTTACTCAATCCAGCATTTGGACTAAACTTAAATCCTTGAATAGCCGTAACTATTGACGATTGCATCAATTTTCCGCTTTTCCCTGCACATCTGGCAGTCAGTCGAAAGCATTGATTTGTAGTTTGGGATATCATCCTGGGTGAATATGGTGTTTACCTTAAACCCGTCGGATTCCTTAATCGCGCTGAACAACGCCGAAATCCCCGCCAGATTGCCGCTGTAATACCGCAGGCAGTCAATGGAGCGGTTTATGGTCTTGCCCGTAGACACCGATGATATCAGCAAGAGTATATTTTTACCCCACACCATTTTCTGTGTGTTGTCCCGGAAAATCATCTGGTTGTTTGCATTAAGCTCCGGAGTCAGGACACAGATGCTTTTATCCTTATTCTTGCCTGATTGGGACAAGGCATCCGCCAAAAACGCGCCAATCATCTCAGTGCCCTCAAGGCAGATGATGGTGTCAATCGGTGTGGTGTCAATATAGTGCTTTGCCAGCTCCTCGGCAGCAGCCTGGGCCATCTTGTGGATGGTTTTGATGCTGGTCAAATCCACATAGTAGTTGACATGTGAATGGTTGGTAGCAAAATGACCCGGAATCACTCCAATTTTAATATTGCTGTTGCTGCGGGAACGGATTTCCTGAAGTCTTGTTTCCATTTCACTGCCTCCTTAAAAGCGCCTGGAAAAAGGTGCTTTTTCTTTATTTTAACATAAAGAGCAGGCAACAGCAATATATTTTTGTCGATATTTAGCAAATGGGTCATGTGTTCACAGATTGGACAAAGCCTGGTCGATATCGGCTATAATATCGTCCACATGCTCGATTCCCACCGAAAACCTGATTAAATCAGGTGTAATTCCCACAGCCTCAAGCTGCTCATCGCTTAATTGCCTGTGGGTAGTGCTGGCAGGGTGGAGTACGCAGGTGCGAAGGTCCGCCACATGGGTGACGACGGCGGCAAGCTTCAGGCTATCCATAAACCTGGTGGCCGCCTTCCTGCCCCCTTTGATTCCAAAGGAGATAACCCCCGAAGTGCCGTTGGGCATGTATTTCTTAGCAAGGTCATAATATTTGTTTGATTTTAGCCCCGGGTAGTTTACCCATGCGATTCTGCCGTCATTCTCCAAGAATTCCGCAATCCTTTGGGCATTGTAGCAGTGGCGCTCCATCCTGAGGTGCAGGGTGTCAATGCCCTGGCTAAGATAAAAAGCGTTGGTGGGGCTTGGTGCTGCGCCCAAATCACGCATTAAGTGGGTGCGGCATTTGGTAATATAAGCCACCCTGCCAAAGCTTTCGGTATAAATGAGCCCGTGATATGTCTCGTCCGGAGTGGTAAGCCCGGGGAACTTGCCCGACGCCGCCCAGTCGAAGTTGCCGCTGTCCACGATTACGCCGCCGAGGGCAGTGGCATGGCCATCGAGGTATTTTGATGTGGAATGTACAACAATATCCGCGCCAAATTCGATGGGCCGGCAGTTGATGGGTGTCGGGAAGGTGTTATCCACGATTAAGGGAACACCGTGCTTGTGGGCAACTTTAGCGAAAAGCTCGATATCCAGAACACAAAGCCCCGGATTGGACAGGGTTTCAGCAAAAACAAGCTTTGTATTCGGGCGGAATGCCGCTTCAATCTCCTTTTCATCCGAATCGACGCTGATGAAGGTCACATCTATCCCCATCTGGCGTATGGTTTTTTCAAACAGGTTGAAGGTGCCACCGTAAATCTCCGCCGTGCTTATGATATGGTCGCCGCTTTGGGCTATATTGATAACCGACATCAAGGACGCAGCCTGCCCGGAAGAAGTCAGCAGCGCCCCGATACCGCCTTCAAGGGCCGCAATTTTAGCCTCCACCGCGTTGGTGGTGGGGTTTGAAAGCCGGGTGTAAAAATCCCCGCTGATTTTCAAATCAAATAAATCCCCCATAGTCTCAGAGCTTTCGTATTTAAATGTGGTGCTCTGCACAATGGGCAAAACCCTGGGCTCGCCGTTTTTGGGCTTCCAGCCTTCCTGAATGCATTTTGTGTAAATATGCCATTCCCTGTTGTTATTATTCATGGGTATCCTCCCTGCCTTTAAATCTGAATCATGTATATAAAGATAGCACATTCACTTCTGGAATACAATCCAAACCGGGAAACTTGTACACACATCTTAAAACTCATACATATAATGACAATGAAATCCCAGGAAAGGAGAAAACCCATGTATCAACCAAAAAGCGAATGGCCAAAACTGGCCTTTGCCATAATACCCTATCAGGAATACGGGCAGACCTTCCCCATTAACGAGGCTTTGTATAAAGGTACCCTGTTTCCGGATTTATATCAGCCCTATAAACCATACAAACCAGGAAAAGGTGGAAAATATGACTACTAGGTATAATGAGGATTTAGAAAAACTTATGGCACTGCAGTTCGCCCTTGTTGAGCTAAACCTCTTTTTAGACACCCATCCCAATGACGAGCAGGCTTTGAAGGATTACAACAAGCTCGCTGAACAGTTCGAGCTTGCCAAGAAAAACTACACCGAAAAATACGGCCCACTTGTAAATTTCGGCTATGGCAAAAGCAAGTACCCGTGGCAGTGGGTAAACGAACCATGGCCCTGGGAAATGTGAAAGGAGTCAGCTGAATGTTTCTATATCAGAAGACATTGCAATTCCCGGTAAGGGTTGATTCCACCAACCCCGCACTGGCAGAACTCATATTGGAGCAGCTCGGCGGAGCGGACGGCGAAATGTCTGCCGGCATGCGGTATCTCACACAGCGCTATTACATGCCCCTGCCGGAAGCCCGGGCGCTGCTGACTGATATCGGCACCGAAGAACTGAGCCACTGGGAAATGATAGCCACCATCGTATGGAAACTGGTGGAACACGCCACCGACGAGCAGATTAAGAATACCCCTTATGTCCAGCACTATGTAAACCACGGCAGGAACCCATTCCCCCACAATGCCGCAGGCGTGCCGTTTACCGCGTCATATTTCAACGCCAAATCCGACCCGATCGCTGACCTGCACGAGGATATGGCAGCGGAGCAAAAGGCAAGGGCAACATACGAACACCTTATCCGCATGTCCAACGACCACGGGGTAAACCAGGCCCTTTCATTTCTGAGGGAACGGGAAATTGTACACTTCCAGCGGTTTGGCGAGATGCTGGATAGAGTTCAGGATTATATGTATTCCAAACACCGCAAACATGATTATGACTTTGACTATAACCGCATCCGCTCCGAGCAGGACAGGTACAAAAAATACTAAAACCGGTTATACAGGGCAAATTGCGTGATTTTAGCCCCCATTTTGCGCTATTTTCCCTGAAAATTAGCCATGCGTAATATTTTTGATAAGCTTTTGCCGGATGTAAATTCCTTTAGCTTCACAGTCTTTAGCCGGCATGGCTTTGCAGCTATATCCTTTTAATAAAACGCCGCACAAAGATTGCGGAAAGGCGGGAAATACCCGCCTTTTTCGTTTTAATATAATTTAACGTAGTAAATATTTAAATCGTAAAAGGATTTATTCTTAAAAGTATTGACGCGCCAGTTTTTTATAGCTATAATAAAATTTAAAATTTTAAAATATTTGATTTTAAATCCACATTATTTCATATATATAAATTTCAACCACTAGCGAATGAGAGGATTTGGCCATGACCGGAGCACAAGCAATGGTAAAATGTTTGGAAAGGGAAGGTGTTCAGGTAGCCTTCGGCTATCCTGGCGCCGCCATCTGCCCTTTTTACGACGCACTTCTGGACAGCAATATCAGGCATGTGCTTGTCCGGACGGAGCAGAACGCGGCCCATGCCGCCAGCGGTTATGCAAGGATTTCCGGCAAGCCCGGGGTATGCATAGCCACGTCCGGCCCGGGGGCAACAAACCTGCTTACCGGTATTGCTTCCGCGTATATGGATTCCATAGGGCTTGTGGTGATTACCGGCCAGGTCCGCAGCGACCTTTTGGGGCGGGATGTTTTCCAGGAGGCGGACATTACAGGCGCTGCCGAGCCTTTCACAAAGCATTCCTACCTTGTTAAAAACCCCATTGACATCCCCCGCATCATGAAAGAGGCATTCCACATCGCCTCCACAGGCAGGCCGGGCCCGGTTTTGATAGACGTGCCGATTGATATGCAAAAAGCCGAAATCGGGGATTTTGACTACGACACACCTGTGGACATTATCGGATATAAGCCCAATTCCCAGGGGCATTCACTGCAAATAAGGAAGGCTATACAGGCAATACAATCAAGCAAACGCCCCGTTATCTGCGCTGGCGGCGGGGTTTTCTCGGCAAAAGCCAGGAAGGAGCTTCGCCAGTTCGCCGAGCAGTGCCGCATACCGGTCATCTGCACCATGATGGGCATCGGGGCTCTGCCCTCCGACCATGAGCTTAACATGGGCATGCTGGGCACCCACGGCTGCATTCCCGCAAACAAGGCAATAAGGGATGCAGACCTTGTAATCCTTGCGGGCGCCAGGGTGGGCGACAGGGCGGTTGCCGCACCGGATCAGGTGGCTGAACGGGCAACTATCATACATATTGATATTGACCCGGCAGAAATCGGCAAAAACATGCCGGCTCACATCCCTATTGTCGGCGATTTGAAACTCGTTTTGAAGGAATTAATAAAAGACTGTGATTGGCAGGCGCCGGAAGACTGGGTAAACCAGGTGACGGACAGGAAAGCCCGCTATTCCATTCCCAAAACCAGCCCGGAGGAAGGGTATGTGGAGCCAAAACTATTCATGCGCGCCCTCTCCCGCAAAATGCGCCCTGACAGTATCCTGTGCGCGGATGTAGGTCAAAACCAGATTTGGTCCGCAAACAACTTTACGGTTAGTGAAGGATTTTTCCTGACCTCCGGCGGTATGGGAACAATGGGATACTCCATCCCCAGCGCTGTAGGGGCGAAAATGGCATCCCCCGGCAGGCAGGTATGCGCGATATGCGGTGACGGTTCTTTCCAGATGAGCATGATGGAACTGGGCACAATCTGCCAGCAAAACCTCGGGGTTAAAATCGTTGTGATGCGAAACACCCGCCTCGGGATGGTGCGGGAGCTTCAGGATAACCAGTACAAGGGGCGGCACAACGCGGTATACCTTGACGGCAGCCCGGATTTTGTTTCAATCGCCAAAGCTTACGGCATTAAGGCGTTGTCAATCTCCTCCGACAGGGAGGTTGAAGCAGCCATTGACGAAATGCTGAAAGACGACAAGCCCTTCCTGCTGGTATGCAATGTAAACCCCGGTTATCCGTCACTGTAAGGAGGGAATCAGCTTGAAATATACTATATCGGTTCTGGTAGAAAACCACGCAGGCGTCCTGTCCAAGGTGTCGGGGCTGTTTTCAAGGCGGGGATTCAATATCGATTCCCTGGCTGTCGGCGTAACAGAGGACCCAACAATTTCCCGCATGACCATCGTTGCCGAAGGTGACGAATATGTCATTGAGCAGATTGAAAAGCAGCTCAATAAATTGATTCCCGTAATCAAGGTTAAAACATTGGAGCCCAGTGAAACCATCGCCCGCACCCTGTCTTTGATAAAGGTTGCGGCAGGCAACGGCAAGCGGGCGGAGGTTATGAGGATTTCGGAGTTGATGGGCGCCAAGATTGTGGACGTCACAAAAACCACCCTGACGCTTGAGTTTTCGGACACGGTGGAACGCACCGAAACCCTTGAAAACCTGCTCAAGCCCTACGGGATTAAGGAAATCGTCCGCACAGGCATCATAGCCCTTGAAAAAGGGCCCAACGCCACAAGGCCGTCAAAAAAATAAGCATAATCAGGGGATTTATGCGGATATTTTCGCATTAAATAAAAATCGCCGCTCAGCGGCTATGGAGGTATTGAAAATGGCAAAGATTTATTATCAAAACGACTGCAATCTGAACCTTTTAAAGGATAAAACCGTTGCAGTCATAGGATACGGTTCACAGGGGCACGCCCATGCACTGAACCTGCATGAAAGCGGTATCAATGTCATAGTAGGCCTTTATGAAGGCTCCAAAAGCTGGAGCAAGGCGGAACAGGCTGGACTCAAAGTTATGACCGCCGCCGAAGCCACCAAGGCTTCCGACGTCATCATGATACTTATCAACGATGAAAAACAGCCCGAGCTTTACAAGAAGGATATCGAGCCGAACCTTACCGCCGGCAAGGCCCTTGCCTTTGCTCATGGATTCAACATCCACTTCGGCCAGATTGTCCCCCCGGCGGATGTAGACGTGTTCATGATCGCCCCCAAGGGCCCTGGGCATACAGTCCGCAGCGAATATGTTGAAGGAAAAGGCGTACCCTGCCTTGTAGCCATCCATCAGAACGCCACCGGCAGGGCTCTGGACATAGCCCTGGCATATGCTGCGGGTATCGGAGGCGCCAGAGCCGGTGTTCTTGAAACCACATTCAAGGATGAAACCGAAACCGATTTGTTTGGCGAGCAGGCTGTCCTTTGCGGCGGTGTTACCGCATTGATGAAGGCAGGCTTTGAAACCCTTGTTGAAGCCGGCTATGCCCCCGAAAACGCATACTTTGAATGCATCCACGAGATGAAGCTGATTGTGGACCTGATTTACAAAGGCGGATTCTCTTTCATGCGCTATTCCATATCTGACACCGCTGAATTCGGCGACTACGAGACCGGCAAGCGGATAATCACCGAAGAGACCAAGAAAGAGATGAAGAAAATCCTAAGAGAAATCCAGGACGGTACCTTTGCCTCCAAATGGATTACCGAAAACAAAGCCGGGCGCGCCCACTTCAACGCCTGCCGCAGAATCGAAGCTTCCCATCCGCTGGAGGCCGTGGGCAAAGAGCTTCGCAAAATGTATAGCTGGAACGACGAAAAATAATATAATACTAATTACTAAAGAACGCCCCGCGGAAATCCCGCGGGGCGTTTGTTTTAGCTAAAGTTGCTGAGATTGGGTTTTTCGTCTTCAGATTCCGAAGGCAATACAATTTCGGTAGCACCGGAAGTATCGCTTTCCATAATCTTTTTAAACTGCTCGCCATCCATTTTCTCATTGGTGAACAGGTACTGGGCAACCGCATGGAGCTTATCCATATGGGTTGACAGCTTGCGCTCGGTTTCGGCATAGCAATTGCTGATTATCGCCTTGATTTCGGCATCTATCTTGGCGGCCACTTCTTCGGAGTAATTCCTTGTATGGCCAAAATCGCGGCCCAGGAATATCTCATCCCCGTCGGTGGAGCCGTAAAGGATGGGCCCGAGGTTCTCGGACATCCCGTATTTTACCACCATATTACGGGCTATTTCGGTTGCCCTCTCGATATCATTGGAGGCGCCGGTGGATATATCATCCAGCACCAAAGCTTCGGCAACACGCCCGCCAAGCATAACCTGAATGCTTTCGAGCATTTCTTTTTTAAGCCGGTAAGACCTGTCTGTCTTGGGCAGGCTCATGGTATAACCGCCAGCCATACCTCGGGGTATTACAGAAATCTGATGGACAGGGTCCTGAGTGGGTGAATAGTAGGTTACAATCGCGTGGCCAGCCTCATGGTACGCTGTTAGCTTCTTATCCCTGTCGGTAATTACATGGCTGCGTTTTTCGGTACCCATGACCACTTTAAGGGCGGCTTCCTCAATCTCCGCCATGGTGATGGAGTGCAGCCCCCTGCGGGCGGCAAGCAGGGCCGCTTCGTTAAGCAGGTTTTCAAGGTCTGCACCAGTAAACCCGGCGGTGGTTTTTGCAATAACCGACAAATCAACGTCTGGAGCTAAAGGCTTTCCTCTTGCGTGGACTTTGAGGATTTCCTCCCTGCCCTTGATGTCAGGGTAGTTAACTACAATCTGGCGGTCAAAACGCCCGGGGCGCATCAACGCGGGGTCGAGAATATCCGGGCGGTTGGTGGCGGCAATCATGATAACGCCTTCATTGGCGCCAAAACCGTCCATCTCAACAAGCAACTGGTTCAATGTCTGCTCGCGCTCGTCATGCCCGCCGCCAAGGCCGGCACCGCGACGGCGGCCGACAGCATCAATTTCGTCTATAAATATAATGCAGGGGGAGTTTTTCTTTGCCTGGTCAAACAAATCGCGGACACGGGACGCACCCACGCCGACGTACATTTCAACGAAATCCGAGCCGGAAATCGAGAAGAACGGGACTCCCGCCTCCCCTGCCACAGCACGGGCAAGCAGGGTTTTACCTGTACCCGGAGGGCCCACCAGCAAAACGCCTTTGGGAACCCGGGCGCCAAGCTCCTTAAATTTCTTTGGCTGCTTGAGGAAATCTACAATCTCCCTCAGCTCTTCCTTCTCCTCGTCAGCGCCGGCGACATCCGCAAAAGTGGTCTTGCGCTTCTCGTCCGCAGGCTGCTTAACCCTCGCCTTGCCGAATCCCAATGCCTTTCCGCCGTCAATGGACGCCAGGGATCGGCGCATCATTACCCACATGACAATGAAGAACACGATTATCAGCAGCGACGGGAGAAGGTTTATAATCCAGGGCATTTCGCTGACCGGGTAATAGTCGTATGCCTCAATGTCGTTGTTAGGGTCATCATCCCTGTTGGCAGTATTGACTATATCCCGGATGTCCTGAAGGAAAAGCCCCACATCCGGAACGGTGTATTTGATTATATCCTTGTCGTCAATCTTTCCGTCGCCGTTTGTGTCCTTGCGGTAGGGCTCCCGCAAAGTCAGGGACAAGGCGCCGCTACCCAAATCCAGGGTATATTTTTGAACCTGATTATTCTCAAAATATCCGATGATATCAGAATAAACTGTCTTGTCCAAAGTTGCGCGGGAATTCACTATCAGGTAAAGCGCGATGATAACCATGAGGGGGATTCCCAGCAGCAAACCTACGTTACGTATAATTTTGCCGTAATCGTTGTTGTTTGATTCCAAATATATTCACTCCTTAACCTAAAGATATTCCGGCTGTAGTTAATCGGAGTAGATTTCAGGCTTTAGTACGCCGATATATGGCAAATTGCGGTATTTCTCCGCATAGTCCAGTCCGTAGCCAACTATGAACTTGTCTGGAACCTGCACGCCTACGTAATCTGCCTGAATATTGACGCGCCGGCGTTCAGGCTTATCCAGAAGGGTGCACAGCCTGATACTGCGGGGATTCCTCGCCTTAAGGCTTTTTAGCAGGAATGACAGTGTCATGCCTGAATCAAGGATATCCTCCACAACCAAAACATCCTTGCCTTCAAGGGAAATATCCAGGTCCTTCAAAATCTTGACTTCGCCTGTGGTGGTGGTACCAGCACCATAACTGGATACCGACAGGAAATCGATGGAGCAAGGAATTGTAACAGCCCTCATCAAATCCGCCATAAACATAAGGGAGCCTTTCAGGACGCTGATCATTATCAGATCCTTGTCGGCATAATCTTCGCTAATCTTCTTTCCTATCCTTTGAACAATCTCCTGAATCTGTTCAGCAGTGAACAGAATCTCTCCAACATCCTCATGCAAACCCATTAAACGCCCAACTCCTATTCTTGAATAAATACTAAAACCCTGCTGCAGGAAGAGTCGATGCGAACCCTTTCGTCGCAGCCGATACCGCCGACCAGTACAATTCCTTGCGCGTCGCAAACTACCGGTATCTGATCCCGCAGATGCGCGGGTATTTTTTCTTCAATAAACAGCTTTTTTAATTTTTTTGCAACGCCGCGGCCTGCCGGGGTAAACACATCCCCGGTCTGGCGGCTTCGCATATAAAGCTTACCTGATATCTTATCATAGTTGAGCGCATATTTTAATAAGTTTTTGTGAATTTTTTTATCCTTTTCAAATTCGTCCAAACTTAAAATAACCGGTCTGTATATTTTGCCATAAAATGCACAAGAAATACCAATTTCGATATCGTTTTTTATATAATTATTTTTCGCCTTTCTTTCCGTTTTATTTATTATAAAGCGGCCCTGGGAAACCCTTGCCTGTATTTCGCAGCTCAAATCCACAGCCCCGCCATCTTTGAGAATATTTTCAATCAGTTCAATATGGCGCCCGGTCAGTTTCCCTGGAAGCCCAAAATCCGCCGCTTTTGCCGCCATGATTATAGCCCTTGAGCGCAAAGCCGGCGGCAAGCCGTTTAAAGCCGCTGCGTCATACCCGCCATATCCATCCTTCATGGCGGCTTTCTCAAGGGCTTCCCCCGCCAGAGTATCCAGAAATTCTCCGTCCTGCCGGGCATGGCGCATCAGCCGAAGGAAGGCGGACTCTGCGTCAGGGTTAATGGACTTAAGGTTTGGCACCACGAGATGGCGGATACGGTTGCGGGCAAAATCGGTTTGGCTGTTGGTGGAATCAGTGACATACCCGATGCCATTCTCCCGGCAAAACTCCTCGATTTCAGCCCTTGTGCAGTATATCAGGGGCCTGATTATTTTTAAAACCTTGCCGTCTACAGTTACTTCCCGCACCGGAGGGATGCCGTACAGCCCTTTTAGCCCGCAGCCCCGGGCCTGGTTTAACAGCACCGTCTCAATGCTGTCGCTTAAAGTGTGGGCTGTGGCGATAACCGAGCTGGTTTTCAGGGCTATTTCATAAAAAAAATCATACCTTATTCTCCGGCCCGCTTCCTCCAGCCCTTCGCCGGAGAGTTCCGCTTCCCTTGCCACATCTGTTTTTTTAAGGTACAGCGGAATGCCCAAAGCCCTGCACTGCTCAGAAACAAAATTTTCGTCCCTTTCAGACTCATCGTCCCTGAGCATATGATTAATATGTGCAGCGGACAGTTTTACAATTCCTAATTTATCTTTATGCTGAATAAAAAAATGAAGCAGCGCCATGGAATCCGCGCCGCCTGATAACGCGACCAGAACATTTACCGCTTCATTTTTTTCAGTTTTATCGAGCATTCTCTCCTGCTCGATAGCATTATATGCTTTGTTTACCAGATTTGAACCGATTTCATTCACTTCTATGCATCTCCAGACTGGCGAATTTTGTAAACTCGCCAAACCAGGCAAGTTTAACCGTACCCAATTCGCCGTGGCGGTTCTTTGCGACAATTACTTCAGAAGTCCCCATCTCAACCTCTGTGGGGTTTTCCTTTTCGTTTTTATAATACTCATCCCTGTAAAGGAAAAGGACCTGGTCCGCGTCCTGCTCGATAGAGCCTGATTCCCTCAAGTCCGCAAGGGTGGGGCGGTGGTTTGCCTGCCTTTCTGTCGAACGGGAAAGCTGTGCGCAGACCATAAGGGGTATGTTAAGCTCCTTTGCCATTATTTTAAGGCTTCTTGTGATTTCGGTAACCTCCTGCACCCTGTTTTCGCTCCTGCGGGCGGAGTGCATAAGCTGAAGGTAGTCTATAACCACAAAATCCACCTTTTTAAGCCTGCGGAGCCTTGCCTTCATCTCGGGAACGGTTATGTTGGAGGTATCGTCAAAATACATCGGGGCTTTGCAGAGCACCGCCGACGCCGCCGCAATCCGGCTCCATTCCTCCGGGGTAAGGTTGCCAACCCTGAGTTTCTTGCTTGAAACCTTCGCCTCGCTTGAAATCAAACGGTTCACCAGCTGCTCCCTGGACATTTCAAGGGCGAAAAACGCCACCGTCTTATTCTGGTTTATGGCAACGTTTCTTGCCAGGTTCAGGGCAAAGCTAGTTTTTCCCATACCGGGGCGGGCGCCGACAATTATAAGGTCGGATTTGTTAAGCCCTGTGGTGATTTCATCCAGAGCCGATATGCCTGTGGGAATGCCTATAAATTCCTCCCGCTCGTCCGAAGCCAGCTTATTGAATATTTCGTAGTTGCTGGCGAGGACTTCTTGAATCGGGATTAACCCGCCGCCCTGCCTGTCTTTACGGATTTCGTAAATTTTCTGCTCCGCGGAATCCATAAGAACCGACGGCTCAATGGATGGGTCCATGGCGTCGTCCATAATCTCCCGGGCAGCTTTAATCAGGCAGCGGACATCGTATTTTTCCCGCACAATCCGGGCGTAATGCCCCACATTCGAAATTGAGGGCACAAACTGGGCAAGCTTTAAAAGGTAAGCTTTGCCCTCATCGCCTGAGAAAAAGCCATCGGATTTTAATGCCTCCAGAACCGTTACAAAATCTATAGTCTGGGACTCCGCCATTTTTGTGACCATCACGCGATAAATCGCCTGATGCTCCTTCAAGTAAAAATGGTCGGGCCTTAAAACGTCGGCAACGCTGTAAATGCACTGAGGGTCAAGAAGAATAGAGCCCAGCACCGCCTGCTCAGCTTCAAGGCTGTAGGGCATGTTCAGCCCGTCCTGAAGGCCATCGTCTTCAAAACGGCTAACAAAATCGGATACCGAAGGCATTATATACTTCCCCTCTCTAAGGCTATTATTCTTCTACTACCGAAACAGTGATTTTTGCGGTGATTTTCTGCCCAAGCTTAATCTCCGCCGGACAGGAGCCGAAGGATTTGATATCGTCCATCTCGATTTTGCGTTTGTCGACAGTCAGTTTAAACTCCCTGTTGATAGCCTCTGCAACTTCTTTTGATGTTACAGCGCCAAAGAGCCTGCCGTTTTTGCCGCCTTTGGCTTTAATGGTAATGGTTTTGCCGTTTAATGCAGCAGCAGCGGCTTCAGCCTGTTTCCTTTCCTGCTCCAAGCGGTAGGCTTCAGCCTGCTCGCGGGTTTTAAGCTCATTCATGGCGGCCGCGTCGGCTATCACAGCCAGCCCCTGGGGCAAAAGAAAGTTTCTGGCGTATCCATCAGAAACATTTATCAAATCGCCTTTTTTGCCCTTTCCCTTAACATCCTGCTTTAAAATAACCTTCATAAATTAACCATTTCCTTTCTATCTCTGACTTGTATCCTGTGTATATTTCCTTATTACGCTTAAAAGAAGCCTTTTTGCCTGGTTCGGGGTGGTGTCGGCAAGCTGCGCGCCTGCCATGTTGAAATGCCCTCCCCCTCCAAGCTGCTCCATTAATACCTGAACGTTTACCCTGCCTAAGGACCGGGCGGAAATATTCACGGTTTTGTCCACAGGGAATATTACAAAGGAGGCGTCCACGCCCTGAATATACAAAAGCTCGTCGGCGGCCTGCGCCGCTGCAACCCTTAAATTCCCGCCGTTTTCGGAATCCGCAACAGCAACGGCGAAATTCCCATATACCTGAGCCCGCGCCAGAATGTCGGCTTTTTCCTTGTAAGTTTGCAGATTGCCCGCCAAAAGTTTCTTTACTTTGACGGTATCAGCCCCCATCCTGCGCAGGAATGCCGCCGCCTCAAAGGTTCGGACTCCCGCCCTTATTACAAAATTGCGGGTATCCAGCATTATCCCCGCCATCAAAGCCTCGGCGTCAAGTTTTGAAATTGTGGCGCCCTCCAAATACTGGATAATTTCCGCCACCATTTCGGAGGTTGAGGAGGCGTAAGGCTCGTTGTGGAACACCACAGCATTGTCTATATGGTCCACCATCTTGCGGTGGTGGTCAATTACCACAACGCTTTTTGCTGCGCGCCAGATTTCCTCAGATTCCAGAAAACCCGGGTTATGGGTATCCGTAATAATCAGCAGCGCCTTATCTGAAATTAAGGACAAAGCTTCCTCCGGCTCGACAAACAGTTCCCCGAAACCTGCTTCAATATACCTCTGTATAAGCTCCGGGGTCAGCGTCTGGGAGCGGTTTGCCACAACAAACGCCTGCTTATCAAGGCTTCGGATGCAGGAAACAAGGGCTGCTGCGGAACCCAGGCTGTCAAGGTCGGAATAACGGTGCCCCATTACAAGCACCCTGTCGCTGTTGTCGATAAGCTCCCTTAAGGTGGAAGCCACAACCCTTGTGCGGACCTTGCTCCTTCGCTGGATGCCCTGGGTAAGCCCGCCGTAAAAATCAAACCCGTTTTCGGTCTTAACAGCGGCCTGGTCCCCTCCCCTTCCCAAAGCCATGTCAAGGGCCTGGCGGGCATACTGCTCGGATTCCCTCAATGTGGAACCCTGGCCAACCCCGATGGAAAGGGTAACGTTGATATTTGAGCCGGTCTGTATCGAGCGCACCCGGACGAGTATATCGAATTTCTGGGCTATCATTTCCTCAATATCGCGTTTTTCAGCAATAAGCATATACCTGTCGCTGCCATAACGGCGGAAAACCCCGTTAGCTTTTGAGGTCCAGTCCTCCAACAGGTTTTCAACCTTGCCGGTAATCTGCGCCCTTTCGCTTTCCCTGGCGTTTTTAAGGATTTCCTCCAGATTGTCGATATAAAACAGAACAACGCCGGGCCTGCTTAAAGTAAATTCCTTTTCAATATTCTTGTATTTGGTGTTTTCAATAAAGTATAAAACCAGAATCACGGTTTCGCCTGAAAGAACACTGCTTATGTAAGCGGTAAAACTGCGGTTTCCAAGGCTAATCTCAACCGATTCCTGGCCCTTGAATTTTTCGGCGCCAATCCCTCCGGTAACAACGGCCACCGAATCGCCATAAACGTCCCTTCCGCCTAAAACCTGGGATTTAAACTTCTCGTTATACCACAATATCTCCCCATCCTCAGCGCAGGCGAGAACCGGGAGCAGGGAATTCTGCAAAGCTTCCCTTTTGGATTGTTCAAGGCCTTCCGCCACGCTTTCAATGGTGAGCCTGATACCCCTTCTCCTGTATAAAAGCAGGGCAGCGGCGGACAAAATGGCAGGAAGAAACAGGGCCAGCTCGACAATAAACCATGTCCTGTCCAGAAAATATGTCAAGCCGACCGACAGCATCAGGGATACCGCCAAAACCAGCAGCGGAGCCATAATACCCCAAATTTTCCGCCTTTTCATAAGCCAAACCTTGCCTTTCAGGTTGCCTAGACCAAAAAATAATAATGCAGTAAATAGTTTTATATCCCTGCTCACAGGGCCCGCCCTGTGAGCAGAGATTCAGATTCGAATAATATTATATAACAAATCCGCCTGTTTTAAAAGGATTAAACATCCATAATAATGGGCAAAATCATCGGGCTTCTCTTTGTTTTGGTAAACAGCATCTGAGACAGCTCATCCCGGATTCTGGACTTCATTGTAGCCCAGTCGTAGGAATGCTCCCTGCAGCAGTTTTCAAGAATCTGGCGGGAGAGCTTCCTAGCTTCCTCAATAAGCTCCTCGGACTCACGCACATACACAAACCCGCGGGAAACAATGTCCGGGCCGGAAACCAGCTCGCCGTTGGCGGCATCAATGCAGGCAACCACAACGATAAGCCCATCTTCCGACAGGTGCTTGCGGTCACGAAGGACAATGCTGCCCACATCCCCGACACCCAAGCCGTCAACAAGCATGCGCCCGGCGGGAACGGTTCCCACAACCTCCATCTTATCAGGAGTGATGTCGATTACCTTCCCAATATCCGGAATCAGCAGCCTATCCGGCGTCATGCCCATGGCGGCAGCAATCTGGATGCTTTTTTTCATATGCTTCTGCTCGCCGTGTACTGGAATGAAAAATTTCGGGCGGGTAAGCCCTAAAATAATCTTCAGTTCCTCCTGGCAGGCGTGGCCCGACACATGGACATCATACATCTTCTCAAATATTACGTCGCAGCCGCGTTTCATAAGCTCATTGATAACCCTGGTAACCAGCTTTTCATTGCCCGGTATCGGGGTGGCGGAAATAATAATGCAGTCATCCGGCCCCACCTCCACCTTGCGGTGGTCGGAAAACGCCATGCGGGACAGCGCCGACATCGGCTCGCCCTGGCTTCCGGTGGTAATCAGTATCACCTTTTCCTTGGGGTAATCGTTGATGGAATCGATGTCGATAATCACACCGTCCGGCACCCTGAGATACCCCAGTTCGCTGGCAATGCCCACAACGTTCTGCATGCTCCTGCCGGACACCGCCACCTTTCTGCCGTCCGCCACAGCAACATCAATTATCTGCTGAATGCGGTGGATGTTGGAGGAGAAAGTGGCAATTATAATCCGTTTATTCTCCGCTTTTCTGAACAGGTTAACAAAGCTTTCCCCCACAACCCGCTCACTTGGGGTATACCCAGGCCTTTCAGAGTTGGTAGAGTCAGCAAGCAGGGCGAGAACCCCGCTGTTGCCCAGAGTCCCAAAACGCGCCAAATCAATCATCGGCCCGTGGACTGGCGTACAGTCAATCTTGTAATCGCCAGTGTGGATAACATACCCTAAAGGAGTCTTGATTCCAAGGGCTACAGCGTCGGGAATCGAATGGTTTACGTTAATGAATTCTACCGATATGTTACCGAAATTGATTACATCCCCCGGCGCTACCAGATTAAGCTTAGCCCTGCCGGCAAGCCCGCATTCCTTCAGCTTTGCCTCAACCAGAGCAAGGGTAAGGCGGGTTCCATAAATGGGGAAGTCCACCTGCCTTAACAGATAGGGCAGCCCTCCTATATGGTCCTCATGCCCATGGGTTAAAATAATGCCTTTGATACGCTCCTTGTTCTTTAAAACATGTGTAAAGTCAGGCAAAACAATATCAACGCCGAGCATTTCTTCGTCCGGGAATGCCATTCCGCAGTCGATGATAAAAGCGTCGTTCCCATATTCAAACATGGTGATGTTTTTGCCTATTTCGTTAAGCCCGCCGAGCATTGTGAGCCTGACGGGAATCTGGGGTTCAGCTTTTGCCGCCCTTCCCCTGGCCGTCCTTCTCTGTGCTTTTTTTGCGGTTGATTGGTCTTCTGCAGCGGTTAAACGCAAATTCGCATTATCCGTTCTCTCATTGCTGTATTCGGGTTTTGCTGTGCCGTTCCTTTTGTTTCCGTTACTTCTTGAAACGCCCGTACGCCTTTCAGCTCCCAAACCTTCCCTGCGGACATTCTGGGGAGCGCCAAAAGCGCTACCGTTTGAGGCTGTTCCGTTTGAAACTCTCCCGTTAGAAACGTTGCCGTTAGTAAGGTTAACGTTTAAACCATTTGTGTGCTTATCTTCATTTGTCACATATAATCCTCCATTTCAATCTTCTTACCATATAATTCCTTATTTGCAGACAACAATAAAGCCCCATTATGCTATCAAAATAATGGGAATAACCAGAATTTTAATAAAAACAGTAAAGCGCACACAGCCCCACATAAAAGTGAGGCTGTATTTCAGTTTTTGCAATACCGTTCCGAACACCTAGCACGAATCACTACAAAAAACCGACCGCACAATAGCTGTCAAACGGCTGACAGCTTCACAGTTGCTTTAATATTACTTTTTTTCGCTTTCAATGTCAAGGAAAACAGTGGAAAGTTTCTGTTCCAGCTCGCCGCACAGCTCTGCAGCAATTTCGGTATCGGCGGCCTCGGCGGTCAGAATAAGCTTCTTCCCCTTTTTGGATGGGCGGACCAGCACATAACCGCTGTTAGTCTTAATCCTGGCGCCTTCGCCGTTTGCGGATTCAGCGTCAGTGGAGAGCTGGCGCAACACCCGCCCGGGATTTACCGAGCAAACCACTGTCCTTGTGGTAACAGCAAATCCGGGCAGCCTTTGCATCAGCTCTTTTAAGGTAGTTTTGTTTTCCTTCAGATGATACATAATCCGTATTGCCATCATAAGCCCGTCCCTGACCCACAGCTGGCTTGCCGCCAGTAGCCGGGCTTCAGCGTCACAATCATCGGCGGGACAGTTTAGATACCTCAGCACCTTTCTTCCGTACTGCTCTGCCAGCCGGTCAAGCGCCATCGGCGCATCATAGGGCAATGCGACATCTTTTCCCTTTTCAAACTCAAACAGGCAGTTTAATGCCAAAACCTGTTCAGGCCAGATATACCCCGCATCAGGTTCAAAAATGGACAGCCTGCGCCCTCCTGCGCCTACGTGCAGGCGCATCTCCCCGTCCATGGAACAGCCAAGATTGTTCAGCACCGATTCCAAAAGCCGGGTAGGCTCGTATTCCGAGCCCCTGACCACCGCCGACATTCCGGTAAGCCCCAGCGGCGCCATACTGATAAGTTCCTGGCGGTACAGTTGCCTCATGCCGCTCATATCTGTAACATCCCGGATGCTGTCCCAGGATACACGGGCGAAATCGCCTGTGGAAAGCCGGGTTTCTACATTCCTCTCAAAGCTCCGGGCAGCAGGCAAACCGCCGGCGGTGGTGAGCCTGATACACCCTTTTGGCCCTCCGCTGATATAAACGCCAGAGTGGATTCTCGCAAAATTCACAAAGAAATCGAACTGGGTTTCAATACAGTTTCCAAAATCCCAGACAACGCTGCCTGTGGACAGAATGCCGGAGGCAAGGGCCATCTTCAGGGATGCCGCCGCCTTATCCTGGCTGCATCCGATAGCAACCTTTTGCCCGTGGGCAATGCTGCCGACAGCGGCGCCCAATCGGGCGCAAAGCTCGGGAGTAATCTCAACGCCGGTCTCTCCCGTCAGCCCCGCGTCGTCAAATATAACAGAAATCCCCGCGCCATCCCTCAGGTTATCCCGCAAAACCTGGTTGCTTTCAACCTTTTTATTGGGCCACACCTTAACATCGGGGAAAACAGTGGCATACTCTCCTACCACACTGCCCGCGCCAATTGCACAGCCTTCAAACAGGGAAGCGCCCCGGCGGACAGACGCACCATGGCAAAGAAGTGCACCCGTTAGGGATGTGCGGTCCCCCGCATAGGATGAACTTAAAAGGACCGACTCCTTTATTTTTGCCCAGTTTCCAACCCGGCAGCCATCATCCAGCACAGCAAAAGGCCCTATTTGCGCTCCGGCGCCTATGCTGACATTCTTGCCGATATAAACGGGAGGAATCAGGGTATAGCCGCCCTGGGGCCGTTCGCCACGGAACAGTATACCCCCCTCCGGAGCAGGCAAAGTGCGGAGTTTGCCCTCCAGAATATCCCTCTGGCAGGAAAGGTAAGTTGAAAGGTTGCCGATATCGCACCAGTATCCGCTGGCCTGATATGCGTACAGCGGAACCCCCTTGTTTAAAAGCAAGGGGAACAAATCCTTGGCAAAATCGAAATTTGTATTATCCGGTATATAGGACAAAACCGACGGAGAAAGAATATAAATGCCGGTATTTGCAGCATCTGTTACAGCCTGAGCCCAGCCAGGCTTTTCCACAAATCCGAGGACGCGCCCATCGGAGCCGTATCTCACCAATCCGTATTCCCTGGGGTCAGAAACCCGGGTAACTACAAGTGTGGCGGCAGCACCGCTTTTTTTATGAAATTCCGCCGCGGCGGTCAAATCAAAATCGGTCAGCGCATCCCCGCTTATTACCAGTATATCACTATTATCGCCGCTGTCAAATTTTTTTACTGCACCCTTTACGCTTCCCGCAGTGCCCAGCGGCTCATCCTCCACTACATATTCCAAACTGATATTATTATATTTCTCGCCAAAATAATCTGATATCGCAGACGGCAGATACCTAAGGGTTACAACCGCCCTGTCAACATCGTGGACAGACAAAAGGTCCAGAATATATTCCATCATAGGCCTGCCGCAAAGCCTTGCCATAGGTTTTGGAAGATCACAAGTCAGTGGCCGCAGCCTTGTTCCTTCACCGCCAGCCATAATAACCGCTCTCATCAATACCATTCCCTTCGCTGTAGTATCAGGTTTAACTCTTTTTGAAAGTAGTATTGACAAAGAACAGTTAATTTAGGCTGGGATATTTAAAATTTTAATTTTAGTGTCTTGTTAAATTAAAGATAATTGTTTATAATTCCTTAAGTATTCAAAACTCAATCTTATAAACGGCTGTCCCTGATTGCTTCAGGAAAATTCAAACTTTATCCAGGCATTATATATTGTATCCAGTACATAAAATATTTGAAAGCAGGATGCTTTATGAAGCATGTGAGACTGTTTACCGACGGTGCGTGTTCCGGAAATCCCGGCCCGGGCGGATGGGCTGCGATTTTGCAGTATAACGGGCATGAAAAGGAATTGTCCGGCGGCGAACCGGAAACCACAAACAACCGCATGGAACTCACCGCTGTTATCGAAGGGCTTTCCGCCCTTAAGGAGCCCTGCGTTGTGGATTTGGTAAGCGACTCAAAATATGTGATAGATTCTATCCAAAAAGGATGGGTTTATTCCTGGAAGAAAAATGGCTGGCGGAAGGCGGACAAAAAGCCCGCTTTGAATGTTGACCTTTGGGAAAAGCTCCTTGGGCTTCTTGAAGTCCACCAGGTAAATTTTATCTGGATCAAAGGCCACGACGGCCACCCGGAAAACGAGCGCTGCGATAAACTGGCAGTGGCGGAATCCATGAAGTTTAAGCCTTAAAATTTACTAAATTTATGCCAAATCTTATGTAAAATATTTGCATAATTTATATTGCAATATAGACCAAAAAGGTATATATTATAAATGCAATGATAAATATAAATAATAATAGAGGATATATTGATTTAACGTGAAAGACGGTGACCTTAATGGATCGTTTAATATATGTTGACAACGCGGCAACCACCCGCATCCTTCCTGAAGTTCTGGATAAAATGATGCCCTATCTGACTGAGCAGTACGGCAACCCGTCATCGCTGTACAGTTTCGGGCAGAATGCCCGCCAGGCTATTGACGAAGCGCGGGATACCGTTGCCAAATACCTTAACTGCCGTTCCGATGAGGTGTTTTTTACCTCCGGCGGCAGCGAATCGGACAACTGGGCAATCAGGATGGCTGCCCACATGCTGGAGAAAAAGGGCAAAAAGCACATCATTTCAACCGCTATCGAGCACCACGCGGTGCTGCATACCCTAAACGCTTTGGAAAAGCAGGGGTTTGAAGTAACTTTGCTGCCCGTAAATGAATATGGGCTGATTTCCATTGAGGATTTGAAAAACGCAATACGTGACGACACAGCCCTTGTTACAATTATGTTCGCAAACAACGAAATCGGCACCATCCAGCCTGTTGCGGAGATAGGCAAAATCTGCCGGGAAAGAGGGGTATTGTTCCACACCGACGCGGTTCAGGCAGTAGGGCATATTCCGGTGGACTTCAGCGGCATGAATATTGACATGCTGTCCCTATCCGCCCACAAATTCCACGGCCCGAAGGGTGTGGGAGCCCTTATAGTCCGCAAGGGCATCAGGCTTCCAAGCCTTATTGAAGGCGGGGCGCAGGAAAAGGGGCGCCGGGCGGGTACCGAGAATACCGCCGGTATCGTTGGTTTGGCAGAGGCATTAAAGCTTTCCTGCGAAAAAATGGACGAGGTAATACCGTCGATTAAAGCAAAACGCGACAGGCTGATTGAGGGGATACTCAAAACCGTTGAACGCTCACGTTTAAACGGCGACCCGGTACACAGGCTGCCCGGCAACGCCAATTTCAGCTTTGAGGGCATTGAAGGCGAAAGCCTGCTGCTGCTTTTAGACTTTAAGGGAATTTGCGCTTCGTCAGGCTCCGCCTGCACCTCCGGTTCCCTTGACCCAAGCCATGTACTGCTTGCAATCGGGCTCCCCCATGCCATAGCCCACGGCTCCCTGCGTATCACCCTGTCGGACGACAACACGGACGAGGACATTGATCTGCTGCTTGAGGTAATCCCCCAGATTGTATCTCAGCTCCGCAGCATGTCTCCGGTTTGGGAGAAGATAGTCAAAGGCGAAAAATACGAATAATTGCAAATATATTTAAACTTATTCGCTACCGTACTCATATATTACAAATTAAGAAAGGATTTTTAATATGGCTCAATATTACAGCGATTTTGTAATGGAACACTTCACCAATCCCCGGAATGTAGGTGAACTGGAAGACGCAAACGGGGTCGGTGAAATCGGCAACGCAAAATGCGGGGATATAATGAAAATGTACATCAAGGTGGAAGGGGACCGCATTGTTGATATCAAATTCAAAACCTTCGGCTGCGGCTCTGCCATTGCCACCAGCTCTATAGCCACCGAAATGATTAAGGGCAAAACCATCGAGGAGGCGCTGAAACTTACAAACAAGGCCGTGGTGGAAGCCCTGGGCGGGCTGCCTGCACATAAAATCCACTGTTCCGTCCTTGCGGAACAGGCAATCAAGGCAGCCATTGCCGATTATTACAAGCGCCAGGGCATCGACCCCACCCCGATTGTGGGCGAAATCCAAGACCACCACGAGGAAGCCTGCGATATATAAAAACAACCGTTGCGGCTGTGATTACAGTTGCAACGGTTATTTTTTAGCTTATTAAAACTCAACTTCCATCCCGTCGTAGGAGACCAAAAAACCATAGCTGGCGGCGGCTTCTTCCAGTTTCGAGTGGTTGAGCAACCCATTATGGGAGAAATGGTGTATGCACCAGATGGTGTTTTTATCGGCGCAGCCTATAGAGACAAGGCGTTCTTTAACTTCGGCGCAAACGTCAAGGGACATGTGGTGGTTTCTCCAGCCCTTCAAATCCATGGCAGTGCAGTCAAGGGACACATAACTAAATACAATCTTATTGTTTTCAAGGTATTCCCACGCCCTGTCGGGAAAATACCCTGTGTCATTGCCGTAAACCATGCTGCTTTTGCCGTCTGAAATTATATAAAAATACGGCTCGCACCTCTGGTCATGGTTGGCTTCAAGGGCAATAACCGTATACCCCTCAATGTTATAAGGGCGGTAAGGCTCTATTACTTCGCACAGCACCCGGTTTTGCTTTTCCAGCTCATATTTTTGCAGCATTTCCTTAATGCCTTCAGAGGTTTTCGGGGAACAGTAGAAAGTCAGCGGGCTGTCAACCTCCGGATAAGCAAAACCATTCCTTCGCATTTCAATATCCGCAGGATATAAATGGTCGCTATGATTGTGTGTTACGATACAACTGTGGATTTTGCTGAGGTTCAATCCCCCGTAAAGCACGTGCATATATGTATCAGGCGGAAAATCGATAAGAAGTTTATCGTCAATTGCCGCTTGGGAGCGGGTGCGTATATCCTTGCCCCTGTGTGCCCTTGCGTAATTGCACACATCGCAGTCGCAAAAAAGCCCCGGTATCCCTTCGGCAGCCCCTGTGCCGTAATATTTCAGCCTCATTTCAATATTCCTTTCCCTATATTTTCCGGATAAACCAAACACTAAAAAAGGCTGCTGCCAAACTATGTTTTGCAGCAGCCTTTTTAGATTTTCTAATTAGTTGCAGATAGTGCGCTCTGTTTCTTTGTCGAAGAGGTGAATCTTCCTGTTGTCAAGGACAACGTCAATGGTATCACCAGGACGGGCAACAGAGGTCGGTTCAACACGGGCTGTAAAGTTAAAGCCTTCCGTATTGAAGTACAGATAAGTCTCTGAACCCATCTTCTCGACAACTTCAATGTTAGCCTTAATTATGCAGTCAGGCATTTCCTGCAGATAGCGGGGCTCGTCATGTACATCTTCAGGACGGATACCCATGACGACTTCCTTATCCACATATTCATCGAGCTGGCCTTTAGCATTCTTGTATTCAGGCAGCTGGATATAATATTTATGGCCGCGGGAAGTCTTGGTGTCCTCTGAACCGAATTCAACGTAGAAGGCTCCATCTTTCTTAATGAGCTTGCAGTCGATGAAGTTCATCTGCGGGCTGCCGATAAAGCCTGCAACGAACATGTTGGCAGGATAATCGTACAGGGTCTGAGGAGCATCAACCTGCTGGATAAGGCCGTCTTTCATAACAACGATGCGGTCGCCCATAGTCATAGCTTCTGTCTGGTCGTGGGTAACGTAAATAAAGGTTGTACCCAGTTTCTTATGAAGCTTGGAAAGCTCGGTCCTCATCTGAGCGCGGAGTTTCGCGTCAAGGTTGGACAACGGCTCGTCCAAAAGGAATACCTTAGGCTCGCGAACGATAGCACGTCCAAGAGCAACACGCTGACGCTGACCACCGGACAAAGCCTTCGGCTTTCTGTCAAGCAGGTGGGCAATGTCGAGTATACGGGCCGCTTCCTCAACACGGCGCTTGATCTCCTCTTTCGGGGTCTTGCGGAGCTTCAGGCCGAACGCCATGTTTTCAAAAACTGTCATATGTGGATACAGAGCGTAGTTCTGGAAAACCATCGCGATGTCGCGATCCTTCGGCGCAACATCGTTAACCAGCCTGTCGCCGATATACAGTTCGCCTTCAGTAATCTCTTCAAGACCAGCGATCATACGAAGTGTAGTTGACTTTCCGCATCCGGAAGGGCCAACAAGGATGATGAACTCCTTGTCCTTGATTTCGAGATTGAAATCCGAAACCGCAAGCACGCCGCCCGGATACCTTTTGTAGATATGTCTGAGTGATAGACTTGCCATTTAAAAACCTCCCAATACTTGCGAATGTTGATTCGCAAACCAATACAATAAACTATAAATAATATAACAGATTTTCTAAGCGTTAACCATGCCTTTAATAAACAAAGTTTAGACAAGTGCTTTATCTATATTATCCAATGTCAAAATATACAAAAATTTTTATTTACTGAAAAATAAGGGTCATTTCTTCCTCGGTCATTTCCCGGAAATCCCCTTCCCTAAGCCTTTCATCCAGCTTGAGTTTTCCGATGGATACCCGTTTGAGCCAGAGCACACGCCTGCCTACTGATAAAAACATCCTCTTCACCTGATGGTATTTTCCCTCCGTTATTTCCACCTCTACCAAAGGATTCGCACCGTCCTTTAATACCTTAAGCCCTGCCGGGCGGCAGACAGTGCCATCTTCCAGGGTGATACCCTGTGAAAAAGCCATTATCTCCCTTTCTCCTACCGGCCCGTCTACAATTGCGTGGTACCTCTTTGCAATCCCCTTTTTTGGGGACAGGATGCGGTGCCCGAAATCACCGTCATTTGTGATAATTACCAAACCAACGGTATCCTTGTCCAACCTTCCCGCCGGAAAAAGCCCCGGCCTGAGGAAATCCTCCGTCAACAGATCTATTACAGTCGGGGCTTTATTATCTCTGGATACGCACAATAATCCTGAAGGCTTGTTCATCATAATATATACATATTTTTTATAGTTTAGAACCTTTCCCTCCAGCAAAATTTCGCAATCAGACGGTTCAATTTTTAAGGACGGGTCCCGTACCACCGCCCCATTGACAGATACCTTTCCGCTGCGGATTAGCCGCTGGGCAATGCTGCGGGTCGCCACCCCCTGGGATGACAGGATTTTATCCAGCCTTTCTGCCATTTTTTATATTCCTTTCCTATAATATTCCAGATACCCATCCGCTTATGGCTTGCCGGTTGCAGTAGTCCCTGTTGTGGCGGATGATGTGGTTTCAGTCCGTAACGTGGTAGAGCTGTAATAATCCCGGTTGTACTTCTTTAGTCCGTGCATAAAGCCGTCCAGGGCAGTGGATGAAATATCACCGCCGATGATTTTGTTTTTGTAAACCAGCAAATTAGCCCGTACCTCTCCCTGCCCGGGAACATTAAGCACACGGTATGACCAAAGCTTTACCCGTTTTCCGTGATAGGGCTTTAAATCCATGCCTGCATCCTGCTGGATTTTGTTGTAACGCTCGAACACTTCGTCAAACTCGTCCGGGATAAGAACTTCCTTTACCGTTGGAGACTCTGAATCGATTTCATATCCTAAACCCGTAAGGAACGCCACCCTTTCCTCGTTGCTGCCTCCTCCAACCGGCTTAAAAGTTTCTGCTGAAGCATCCCTTATCGGCCAAATTATTGCAACCACCAAAACAGCAATAAGCATGATGATGCACAATATCATTGATATTATCTGCCGTTTGGAGGCTTTAAATGAGTAGACAAACATTGCTCCAACTCCTCCGTTATGTTGATACTAATTTATATGCCGAAAAACCTTCCATTATGAGATTGGAGCAAAATTTGGGGCAGCAGCCCAAAGTATACAGAAATCCCTGCCTCAAAACTTGAGTGCAGGGAATTTGTTCAAACCTATTTAGTTTTTAGGCTCGTCGAGGGCGCGCTGCAGCCAGACAGCGCCGACATCCATCGCATTGAAAAGCCCGTTTCTCTCCGCCTTTTTTATAATCCTGTCCTTGGTTCTGAGATTCGAATCGGTAGACATCAGCTGAATCTGCACTTTATCGGCAATCTGCATTTCCCCAACTTCCTTTGTGGAGAGGATTTGAAGCATCACCACATAAGGGTCTTTCATGTCTCCGTAATACAGTATGTTCCCTGACCGCACCAGGGGTTTGTCTTTATACATCAGAAATTTCTGCTTTGTCACTTTTCCACCATCTTTATTTTCTTTTTTAGCAGCCGTATTTTCCGCTTTCTTCTTTTCCAAAATTATTCCTCCATTCAGACATTACTATACCAAAACTTGAATACCGCAAGATTAACAAATATAAAGAATCTATCTCAAAATCAACGATAGCATTATTGAGTATAGCTTTGCACCCGAATAGTAAGAAAGATTTTATCACATTTAATCCTTAATGTAAAGCTATGGGAAAAATAAAAAACAACCCCTAAAGGGAGTTGGCCTAAGGGATTTATGAAAAAAAGTAAAACTATAACCGACTCTCTTCAAGCGAGGACTAAAGTTAAGACCATATTGAAGGATAAAAGCCTTTGATGTGCGATTTGAAAGCTGTCTATTCTGCCGTGGATAAACAGGCAGCTCTGGCCGCTTTGGAAGTTTTGCAGAGAAGTGGGACAGAAAATATCCACCGATTACCCAATCCGAGTAATCTTTCTGTAAAATTAGAGTAGAGCATATTCGATAACCTCCAAAATGGTGATGTCGCTATTTCCATTTTACAGGTGTTTTCGAATATGCTCTACTTCTTTTTCAAAGTAGCCCTATTCGTTACCCCAACATTTATTATAGAGCATTTTTTAATCGAAACACGGATAGTGCTTTTTTTAACCCAAACATTTTGTATGCGAACTCATTTCTGACTTTGCAAGTTCATCCCACAGCAGGTGTCAACATTTTTATTTCACGCTGCTGATTATCTCCCGGAAAGCTTCAAAGTATTTTTCCCCTAATCTATAAAGTGAATCTCTGGAAAAATGAATTATATCATCACTGTTAAGTGCCTTTGTCTGTGCATTTGAAAGCAGTTCGTCTGTAAGCACAAACCTGCCGTTAACCGCTTTGCAAACATCCTTGATGGCGTTTATTACAGGTTCGCAAATAGCGATGTTCTGGTTTTTCCAGTGTGCCACAAAATCACCGGCTATGAAAGGCAATTCAGGGCAATTAAAGGTTTCTCGCACTGTGTTCACTAGAGTTAATAAATTATTATGGTGGGTTTCATAGGTTGCATTTAACGAAGCGTCCGTCTCACCCTGATGCCACAAGAAAGCCACCAGCCTGTTATTTTTGTTGAGTTCTAACGCAGTTTTGATCATCTCCATCATGCGCAAGAACAAGTCATCTTTTAAGCCCCACCGGTGATCTAAAAAGCCCGTACCGCCAACAGCGGCTCTGATTATTAAAATCTTTCTCCCCTCTTCCAGCAAACCGTTGGAAATATATTGGCGGGCAAATGATAAAGAAAAGTTGCTTTGAATAAGATTGCCGCAAACCCATTCTGTTGCTAAGGTAATGGTAAAATCCGCATTCAGGTACCACACCTTTTCATTAGGAGTATACGGGTTTTGAGTATCACCAAATCCATAACCTTCACTGTTTGACTGCCCGGCCTGAATAATAATATCAAAATGGTCATCAGCAAAGTTCCTTAACATATTTATTCTCCTTTTTTGGTTTAAAATGCTTAGGATTGACAGGGATCACTACAGGCTTAAACAAACCGATACCCCTGACAAATTAAGTATTCCTTTATCCTAATTAAATCCTGTTGGTCTAGAATCAATTCATTGCCATGCTTAGGCGCAGGACGAGGTGTTTATATTTTGAATTGCCAAATGGATGGTATGGCAACAAATCTACCCTTAATCTCACCCTTTTTCCTTCCAAACGGGACAGCCGCGCGATATTCGGCCCACACAATTTGCCTTCCAAAGGTGGAAACACCTGCTTTTCGTTTTTACAAATTCGCAAAGGTGCCTTTTGTGCAATCTCCTTTATAGCCAAATCATATTGCTTTAACGGTGATAACAATTCAAACCCATCAATATGGTCCAAAGGCACATAAGGGGTTTTCATGGCATCGTCGCCGTATTTTCCCTTTAAAGACTCCCATGCAAACTCTCTTGTTTCATGGGATAACCTAACCGGCCTTTTTTGATTTGCAACAGCATAAAATTCCATAAAACCGACCTCTACCTTAATCAAAGTAATAATATTACCAAATTGACAAAGCTTTCTATAGATACATACTGCTTGCAATCAACTTATTATGCCTTAATTTTAATACAACATTGACATATCAATTATTGTAAGGGTAGGTAACTGCCGGTATATTAAAACGAACTAAATTCTCAACCTCATTCTATCCTACTATACCTGAACGTTCAACCCCTTGGACAAAAAATTTCTGCCCCACTAAGTAAAAAACAATCAAAGGAGCCATCATAATGCATGTACCCGCACTTTTGAGCAGGGGATAATAGATTGTAAGGCGGACATCATCTCTGGCATACCCTAGCAATTCCTTAACATGGTCAGTGATATTATACAAATTGCGGTACGCAGTCGAAAAGTGGGGGTTGGATACAAAAAAAGTCCTTGTAAAAGTGACATCGTTATATTGCCATACAACTGAAAACAGCAGAACAGTAACAAGCATGGTTGTTATGTTTGGTATCATAATCCTGAAAAAAATCCTAATGCTGTTACATCCGTCTATAGTACCTGCCTCCTCCAATTCAACCGGAAGGTTCTTGAAGCTTTGACGGAACAGATATATAAAAATCCCGTTTTTTATTCCCATACAAGTAATACCGAGAAGCCAAAACGGCAAATAACTGTCAATCAAGTTAAACGGCTCACCTGACAGTGCAGCCGGGATTCCAAGCGGGTTAAAAAAGCGAAAAGCTTTAAAATAAGGGATTTCAAGCAGCTGCGGTGGAATCATGGCAGTGAAAATGACAAGAGAAAAGAGAATATTCCTGCCTTTAAATTCATGACGTGCAAACCCATACCCTACCATCATACATGACAGGACCTGAAACCCGGTTGTGGAAAGGGTTATAGCAACAGTATTCGCCAGTGCTTTGCCATAATTTAAGGTTATGGCAGCAGCTTTTATATTTTCAAAAGTAAAGTCTTTTGGTATGAAGATAACCGTATTATCCAGCAAGTCACCTTTATCCATAACAGTTTTCATAATCATGTTGAATACCGGATATAAAATCACAAAACAAAACCCAAAAAGGAAAACCGCCTTTATAATTCCTCCCAGCAGTGCCACACCTTTGCCCGCTGCTCTTTTGCAGGATGTCCCATCCAGTTTCAGCAAAGCCTTCGCGCCGAGCATCCAAATCCCCCCTTTAAACGTAATAGAATACCTTTTTGCGAGTCAACAACAA
>DUMT01000002.1 GCA_012839705.1 Clostridiales bacterium
ATTAAAGTAACGCTAATTTATGGTCAAATCGCTGGGGTGAAAAAAATGAAATGTCCTTTCTGCGGTTACTTTGAAAGCAAAGTTATTGACTCCCGCCCGACTGATGAGGGTTCGCGCATTAGGCGGCGCAGAGAGTGCCTCAAATGCGCAAAGCGATTTACTACATATGAAGTTGTTGAGAGCTTGCCGATTATAGTTGTGAAAAAAGACAAGTCCAGGGAGGTTTTTGACAGGAATAAACTGTTCAACGGTATGCTCAGGGCTTGCGAAAAGCGCCCGGTATCCCTTGAAACCCTGGAAAAGGCTGTGGACGAAATTGAGGCCTATATTCAAAACTCCCTCGACAGGGAAGTTACTTCTTACAGCATCGGCGAGCTCGCTATGGAAAAGCTGAAAGAGATTGATGAAGTGGCATATGTCAGGTTTGCTTCTGTGTACAGGCAGTTTAAGGATATTTCCTCCTTCAGGGACGAGATTAATAAGCTTTTGCCTGAAAATCCTCAGAATTCGCAAAATGAAGAAAATAAAACATAAAAATTCCGGCAATGATATAATGCCGGAATTTTTATGTTTATAGAGTATTTTTTAAAACTAATTCGAGTTGCCGTAGAAATCCTGCCGGGTTTTTATAAGAAGTTTGGCTATTTGTTTGATTGCTTTATCATCCATGCGGGATACCGGGGCAGATACACTAATAGCGTGGCATACCTGCCCTGAAAAATCTTTAAGTGCCACCGCTACGCATTTAACCCCGAGTTCATTCTCCTCGTCATCCACCGCATAGCCGGATTTACGGATTTTTTCGATTTCCTTTTTAAAGGCCTCCCAGTCGGTTATGGTGTTTGGGGTTAGCTTGTGTTTTTCGCTCCTGTTCCATATGGCGCGGATTTCCTGGTCACTCAGGGAAGCAAGTATGGACTTTCCTACGGCGGTGCAGTATAAGGGCTGGCGCAGCCCAATACGGGATACCATCCGGATGGAGTTTACAGTAGGTTCCACTTTGTCTATATAAACGCAGTACAGCCCTTCCTTTTGGACCAGGTGGACGGTTTCTCCGGTAAGTTCCGCAAGCTTGTCCAGGTACGGGCGGGCTGCGGTGCGCATGTCAATGTGGTTTAAAAACTGGCCTGCAACTTCGATAAGCTTAAATGTCAGGGTGTATTTTTCGCTTTTTTCGTCCTGCCTTACATACCCCATTGATGACAGGGTATTAAGCTGCCTGTGTACGGTTGCCTTGTTGAGGTTTGTCAGCAGGCTGAGTTCTGTAACCCCCAGCTCGCCTTTAGATGCAAGTATTTCCAGTATGTTGAACATCCGCTGGGCTGAACGTATCAGGTTTTCGCTCATTATGATTCCCCTTTTAGGCTGAATGATTAGATTCAATTTTATCACTAAATATACTTATCGGCAAGATTATATGCTTGACATTGGGATAAAAAGATGTACAATATTATTAGAAAATAATAAAACATTGTTTCACTATGCGAAACAAAGGAGAGCGGAGTATGGACAAACTGCTTAAAAGGATTGAGGAAATTGGGATTGTCCCTGTTGTGAAGATTGACAGGGCGGAGGATGCGGTTAAACTTGCGGCTGCCCTGTGCGACGGCGGGCTGCCCTGTGCCGAGGTTACATTCAGGACATCTGCCGCCGCCGAAGCCATTAAACTGATTACATCGGAATTTCCGGAAATGCTTGTGGGGGCTGGCACTGTCCTGACGGTGGAACAGGCGGATGCGGCTATTGAAGCGGGGGCGAAGTTTATAGTCAGCCCCGGGTTCAACCCTGCAGTGGTTAAGCACTGTATTGACAGGGGGTTCCCGATTGTACCGGGGGTTGCCACCCCGAGCGAAGTGGAACAGGCTATTAGTTTCGGGCTTAATGTGGTTAAATTCTTCCCTGCCGAGAATGCCGGCGGGCTTCCGATGATTAAAGCGATGTCCGCGCCGTATACTAATATCAGGTTTATGCCCACCGGCGGGATTAATGCGGACAATTTGAACAGCTATCTGGATTTCCCCAAAGTTCTTGCCTGCGGCGGCAGTTGGATGGTCAAACCGGAGTTGATTAACTCGGGTGATTTTGAGGGAATCAAAAATCTGACCAGGCAGGCGGTAAAGCAGATGCTTGGATTTGAAGTTGCCCATGTCGGAATTAACCAGCCGGACGAGGCGAATGCCATGGGTGCTGCCGACAGGTTTGCAAGCTTTTTCGGGTTTGAGAAGAAAGCGGGCAACTCCTCAGTTTTTGTGGGCACAGGCATTGAAATAATGAAGGGCGCCGGGCTTGGCGCAAACGGGCATATCGCCATCCGCACAAATTATATAAACCGCGCGATGGCATACCTTAGCCGCCTAGGTGCGGAATTTGACATGGATACTGCGAAATATGACGAAAAAGGCAGATTGAAGGCTGTCTATCTGAAAGAGGAAATCGGCGGGTTTGCCGTTCACCTGGTTCAAAAATAAGTTTTAGAAGGGAAGGGTTTTAAGATGAAAAGAGTAGTTACTTTCGGTGAGATAATGCTGAGGCTCGCTCCCGAAGGATATATGCGTTTTGTCCAGGCGGATAAGTTTGGGGCAACATACGGCGGCGGGGAGGCTAATGTTGCGGTTTCCCTTGCCAACTACGGGCTTGATGCGGTTTATGTTACAAAACTGCCTAAGCATGAAATCGGCCAGGCCGCGGTAAATTCCCTCAGGCGTTTCGGGGTTGACACGTCGAAAATTGTCCGCGGCGGCCAGCGTGTCGGCATTTATTACCTTGAAAAGGGAGCCAGCCAGCGCCCGTCAAAGGTTATCTATGACAGGGCTGGTTCCGCCATCGCCACCGCCGAAAAATCGGATTTCAACTGGGATGAGATTTTTGAAGGCGCCGACTGGTTCCACTTTACAGGAATCACCCCGGCTTTGGGCAGCAATGTTGCCGAAATATGCCTTGATGCCGTCAAGGTTGCGAAGGAAAAAGGCCTGACGGTCAGCTGCGACCTCAATTACCGCAAGAACCTCTGGAGCAGGGAAGAGGCTGGCAGGGTGATGGGAATGCTGATGCCCTATGTGGATGTCTGCATTGCCAACGAGGAGGACGCCTACGACGTTTTCGGAATCAAGGCGGAGAATACCGATGTCACTGCCGGCAAGGTAAACCACGAGGGGTATAAGGAAGTGGCAAAGAAACTCAGCGACAGGTTCGGGTTTAAAAAGGTTGCTATTACCCTTCGCGGCTCCATCTCTGCAAACGACAACAACTGGGCAGCCATGCTCTATGATGGTGAAAACTATTATTTCAGCAGGAATTACCTGATTCATATCGTTGACCGGGTTGGCGGCGGCGACAGCTTTGGCGCCGGATTGATTTACGCTCTCCTTTCCGGATATGACAGCCAGTCCGCCCTGGAGTTTGCGGTGGCTGCTTCCTGCCTTAAGCACACCATCGAAGGCGACTTTAACCTTGTATCGGTGGATGAGGTTAAAAAGCTTGCTGGCGGGGACGGTTCCGGCAGGGTACAAAGATAAAAAGATAATAGCATAAAATTACCTCCTGCGGTAGTTCAGATTCTTCAGCAGGAGGTTTTTATATGCTTTACAAAATCAATCGGCTAAAGAAGTATTTAACCGGGGAGAGGGAATTTTTAAGCCTTTCTTCCAAAACTCCGTGCAGGTTGGAGATGTCCTCAATATCCGCCTCTGACGGCCTGATATTGCCGTATCTCCAGTTCATCACCGCACCGAAGGATTTCATCAGCCGGATTCCATCCCCTGAAGGCAAGCCGGGATTATTGTCAAGGGCTATTTGCGACCTTTTGCCGTGCTGGAGGATGGTCTCCCCTGTTTCAGGGGCAAGCCCCAGAAGCCTTAGCTGCCTGAGGATATCGGTATAATAGTAATCAATTTGTTCTGAGGTGTCTGAAAACCTGTTTTTCACTTCATCCAGCAGATAAGCTTTTTTGCGGTTTATCACCCGCAGGGCTAAAGTTGCTGCAAGAATGACCGCTGCAATTCCGGCAACCAGTATCCATAAAAGGCTTGAGTTTTTGGTGCCGCCGGTTTTGTCCGACGGGCTTGTGGTGGTTGTGGGATTTGTGGTGCTGTTGGTTTTGCTGGTTGTGGTTGTTGCAGTAGTAGTGGGTTCAACGCCTGCTTCGGTGGTGGCGTCGGAGCCGGCGCCTGTGGCTTCCTGTTGCTTTTGTGCCTTAAGGGTAACCGGATGGGAATAATTTGTGCCTGCGGTGGGGTCGAAGGTTATCCATCCAACACCCCTGAAATAACATTCAACCCAGGCGTGGGCGTTGTCTGTATAGGCGGCATAGTTTTTACCTTCCCTGACAAGCCCGTACCCGATTACAAACCTTGTTGGCACCCCGATAACCCTGCACATTACCGCCATGGCAGAGGCGAAATAGGTGCAGTAGCCTTTTTGAGTGTTCAGGAAATGTTCCACAAAATCGGCGTCTTCCGGAACATCCCCGGGTTTTAAGGTGTATTCAAAATTGGTTTTCAGGTACTTTTCAAGCTCGGTTACTTTTCTGAAATTTGATGAATGCCTTCCCGCAATTTGCCTTGCGGTTCTAATTACGGATTCAGGAAGGTTGCCGGGCAGCTGAAGGTATTCCTTTGCTATTTTTTCATATTCGGAGTCATAAAGCGGGCTGTTGTTGCGGGATGCAAGCCTATCAATTCTGTCAATTCTGGCTGAAATGTTTTCTGCCGCGGTGTTGAAAATGATGGATTTAAAGCTGTAGCTGTAGCGTGTGGGTACCCTGCTTTGGCTGAACAGTTCAGTATTGATTCTGAAAACCATGGAGGCGGGTTTTTTGGCTGTGAGTTCTGCTATCCTCCCGGAGTAATAAAAAGTATACCCGCCGAACATCAATGTGACGTTTGTGGTTGCCACCGGCATGGCGTCAAACAGCGGGTTTTCGCCGTTTTCATCCCGGGGCAGGTGCAAACTTAATGCTTTGGCGAAATCGGATTGCCGGCTGTTAAAGTTTAAAGCAGGGGATTTGGAAACCTGCCAGCCCTTGCCGGTGTAAATATTGTATACATTCCCCTTCATCAAAGCCGGCTGGTCTGTTTTAACCCTTAAAACCAGCCTGTGGCCAAGCTCAACATCCCCGCCAAGGCGTTCAACATTTGGCTGAAGTCCGGAGGTAATCAGGTCAAAGGGCTGTTTGCTTAGCCTGTGCTGTGAATCTGAAATGCGGTTCAGCAATTCGGAAAAAGCGGGGTTTCTCCAGGAAGAAGTGTCCTTTGGAAGTATGCGGTTTGCAAAAATGGTGCAAAGCATACTTACCGCCAGCGCCATAGCCAGTGCCTGGCTTTTGGTGAAAAGCACTTTATTGAATTTTTTAAGCAGCCTGTTGTGGTTTCTCTTAGCCAGCAGCGGGAGGGAACCGGCGATAATAAGGCATATCGCGCTAATGTTATCCCTGAAACCGTTTATGACTATCAGCGTAAACAGGATTAGCGAAAAAGACACTATCACGTATAAAGATTTTATGCAGCGTATCAGTAAAAATACCGCAACACATACCCAGATGGTTATAAGCCAGTGGACGATGGCGGTATTTGTAAGGGTATTGTATTCCGAATTAACCGGGAAGAGCGAAACCCACCAGTTGAAAAACCCTTTTACATATTGAAAAAAAATTTCAAAACCATCAACAGCAAACAGGTAAATGGATGTGGTGGATATTACGGTAAATACGAACAGAACCGTATACCACCACCTGCGGGTAACCAATACGGTGATGGTGAGGACTATGGCAGTTCTAAGCAAAATCATGCTGGTGGGGTTTTCAAACCTGAAAAGCTGCCGCAATGCTAAAAGTACGCCTGTTGAAACAATGAAGCTGCAAATAAAATCAATAAAAAACCCGTCGGGAAAGAAGCTTTTAAGCGTGTTTTTGTTCAGGGCTTTAGCCATAAATATCCCCCAATCTTTCCGGTATGTCCTTTGGGGTATTTATAGCGATTAATTTAATACCGCCCGGTGCTTCTTCAACCGGTTTTGCTATTCCGCCCTCGTCGTAATAGATTATAAAGGTGTTGGCCGCGGGATTTGCGGTTGATAAAAGGCCTACCAGTTCCGCTGTGGGTTTTCTGGTGATAACAAAGAGGCAGCTGATGGAGTAGGAGCTGTTTAATATATTTTCCAATGCATTACAGGCTAAGGTGCCGGAATCAAATCCGGCGGTTGCAAGCAGGTCGTAAGCCATTTCAAAATCGCTGACGGTAGACATGGAAATGCCTTCCGGAATACTTCCTTCAGAAACATTTGAGGTGTAAAGGGTCGCCATATGTCCGCCGGTTAAGAGGTAATAAAGCAGGGACGCGGCACATTCCGTTGCCATGTCGGCATAATCCATATCATATTCCGAAGGCTTTTCGGGCCCGGATGTGTCCATCAGCAATGCAACCATCCTGTCAACCGACATTTCGTATTTTCTGGTATGGAGCTCCCGGGTCCTTACAGAAAGCTTCCAGTGTATCCTTTTTAAGGGGTCGCCTTCCCGGTAAGGCCTGGTGTCGGCGAAACTATCCCCACTGTCTGACGTTATAAAATTGTTTTCATTGTAATCCAGGGTTGGGATTGGAGGGGGAGGGCTTCCGGGGATTTCGTAAATATGGGGGAAAACAGTTATATCAGCCATTCCGCCGTTAATCCGGGATTTTGATACCCTGAAGCAGAAAAGCCCTAAAAGGTCGCAGGAATAAACCTTTTCAATGCCGACATCCCATACTCCACGGTGGATGGGTTTGGGCCGGCACTTGATTTCCCTGTGCCTGCTGCCCCAAAACAAAGCGGCGTAATTGCGGCACATTCCGCCCGGGAAGATTAGCTTTATCCTAACGATAACGGGCAGTAAAACAGTGCCGCGGAATTTAAGGTTCATGGTGACTGGCTCCTTGCGGACAACAAGGATGCTGTCAATAAAATTTTCCGCACGCAGCGCAAAAACCCCCGTTAGGGCTGAAAGGCAGGCAAATGCAAGTATAAACCCAAAAATAAAAACCGGCAGGAATAATTCCCTGAGCCCGGTGGCAAGAGCCAGAAACAGCAGCAGCCCCAATATACATGAAAAACCGAAACCGCGCCTTGTCATCTTGCTGCCGGCACCGGGGTTGTGCGCAATATATTGGTTATAATGGATTTGGAGTCTGTCTGCTGCCTCAAACGCCCGTGCAGGATAAGGCGGTGGGACAAAACGGGGTATGCCATCCTCTGCACGTCGTCGGGGAGTACAAAGGAGCGCCCCTCAAGCATGGCGCAGCCCTTGGACGCCAGCATCAGCGCAATCGAGCCGCGGGGGCTGATTCCAATTTTTACTCCCTGCATTTTTCTGGTGGATTCCGAAATGTATATGATGTATTTCAGAATCTCCTTTGAACAGTGTATATTTTCAAGCTCTTGCTGCATTCTTATGATATCTTCAGCAGAGGCAACCGGGGACAGAACTTCGGCAGCTTTTTTAGGCCTGTAGTTTGCAAGTATCTGCACTTCCTCTTCCCGGGACGGGTAGCCGATTGAAATGCACATTAAAAAGCGGTCAAGCTGCGCTTCGGGCAATGGGTAAGTCCCCGCCATTTCCACAGGGTTCTGGGTCGCCAGAACCATAAAGGGGCGGGGTGCGGGGTAGGTTTTGCCGTCGATTGTCACCTGGTTTTCCTGCATGACCTCAAGAAGGGCGGACTGGGTTTTTGGGCTGGTGCGGTTTATCTCGTCCGCCAGGATTATCTGGTTCATCACCAACCCCTGATGGAATTCCTGTTCCCCTGTCTTCATGTTGAACATGTTAAAGCCCGTGATATCGGAGGGCAGCACGTCAGGGGTAAACTGTATCCTTTTAAAGGAACACCCTAAGGAAGCCGCAAGTGCGGATACTATCGTGGTTTTTCCGGTGCCGGGTATGTCCTCAATCAGCACGTGGCCGGAGCATAAAAGGGATATGAGCAGAAGGTCGATAACATCGTCCTTTCCGATTATTACCTTCTTTATATTATTGCGAATGCGGTTCAATATTTCTGCGGAAGGTTGCATTGGTTTTTCCTGCCTTTCGGTGACATCGGTTTGGTCTGGTAATTTTTAGATTAAATATACCTAATTATACAGCGGTTTTGGAGGGTTGTCCATATCCCCCTGCCAATATTGCTGGCAATACTATGAGTATTGGCGGAATTGAAGAATTTAAAAAACTCTATTGACATAAATGCAAAATAATGGTAATATAACTGCAAATTAAGGAAAAACCGTTGAGTAAGGGTAGTAAGTATAGCGCAGCGCTGACAGAGAGCCGCAGGCGGTGGGATTGCGGCAGTGGCGGTTATACCGAATGGGCTTACGAGGGCAAGCCGAACGCTTGTTTTAGCGCTAGGTGCGACGGGAACTCCACCCGTTATCAAGGGAGCGCGCATGTTGGTGCGCGGATAAAGGGCGTTTGTGTAATGCAAACGAATCAGGGTGGTACCGCAGGAGTATAGGCTCTTGTCCCGGAATACGGGGCAAGGGCTTTTTTAGTTGCTAAAATTAAACTTAGAATGTAGAAAGGGGATTATCCAAAATGAGCAAAGTGCCATACCGCATTTATTTGTCAGAAAGCGAGATGCCAAAACAGTGGTATAACCTTCGTGCTGATATGAAGGAACAGCATGACCCGTACCTCCATCCAGCCACTTTCAAGCCGGTGGGGCTGGATGACATGAAGGCGATTTTCTGCGAGGAGCTATGCTATCAGGAGATGAACACCACCGACAGGTTCATCGACATTCCGGAAGAGCTGCAGGAGTTTTATAAGATGTTCCGCCCATCCCCGGTTGTCCGGGCTTACAACCTTGAAAAGGTATTGGGTACTCCGGCGAAAATCTACTATAAATTTGAGGGAAACAACACTTCCGGCTCCCACAAGCTCAATTCCGCCGCTGCGCAGGTTTATTACGCCAAAAAGCAGGGGATTAAAAGGCTTACCACCGAAACCGGCGCCGGGCAGTGGGGTACCGCCCTTTCGATGGCATGCGCCCATTTCGGGCTTGACCTGACAGTCTACATGGTTAAGGTGAGCTACGAGCAAAAGCCCTTCCGCAAAGGGGTTATGCAGACCTTCGGGGCAAAGATTATCCCAAGCCCGTCGGATACAACAGAAGTCGGGCGGGCAATACTTAAGGAACATCCCGGGACCGGCGGTTCCCTCGGCTGCGCAATTTCCGAAGCTGTGGAAGCCGCTTTGAAAACCCCTGATTGCCGGTATGTCCTCGGCTCGGTACTTAACCAGGTCCTTCTCCACCAGTCGGTGATAGGCCTTGAGGCAAAGGCGGCCCTTGAAAAGGTGGATGAATACCCGGATATAATCATCGGTTCCGCCGGCGGCGGGTCAAATTTAGTCGGGCTGGTTGCACCGTTTATGATGGATACCTTAAACGGCACCCGCAAAAATACTGAATTTATCGCCGTTGAGCCTGCCTCCTGCCCGTCCCTGACCAGGGGAAGATATGCTTACGACTACTGCGATACGGGGCATGTAACACCTTTGGCAAGGATGTATACACTGGGCAGCAACTTCATCCCCTCCGCCAACCATGCGGGCGGCCTGCGCTACCACGGCATGAGCCCCGCCATTTCCAAGCTGTATCACGATGGCTATATCAAGGCTGTGGCGGTTGAACAGACCAAAGTTTTTGAAGCCGCCGTAACCTTTGCCAAGGCGGAAACAATCCTCCCAGCCCCCGAATCCGCCCATGCGGTGCGGGTAGCCATTGACGAAGCCCTCAAATGCAGGGAGTCAGGGGAAGCGAAAACAATACTGTTTGGGCTTTCCGGCACCGGGTTTTTTGACCTGAATGCCTACACATCATACCTTGAGGGTACAATGTCCGACTATATCCCGACGGATGAGGATTTGGAAAAAGGGTTTGCCACCCTGCCCAAGGTTGAGTAACAGTTTTGTGAATTATGCGTATTTTGCCGCCTGCAAACCTTGTAGGCGGTTTTTGTTTTAGTTTTGGTTAATCAGAGCCCTGAATTTAGGACAAAATTCGTGTTAAATAACAATTTTTGCAAGAAACAAAAAAATAACTTGCAAAAATGCCGTACATATAATAGAATAACTAAGGAATTTTAATGCTAAAATGCAATATCGAGGGGAGCAATTTATCATGTCGGCTCTGCAGTTAGAATCAAAAGAGCAGTTATCTTCACGCCTTGTGGAGTTGGAGGGGATTTATGAGCAGTACAAGCAGCAGGGGTTAAAGCTGGATATGTCCCGCGGAAAGCCGGGGCCTGAACAGCTTGATTTGACCATGGGGCTTTTGGACTGCGTCAATTCCAGGGAAGGCTACCGCACAAAGGACGGTTTAGATACACGAAATTACGGATTGCTTGATGGTATTCCCGAGATGAAGGAAATCTTCGCCTCGGTTTTTGAGGTGGACCAGTCCCAGGTGATTGTGGGCGGAAATTCCAGCCTCAACATGATGTTTGACTTTATTTCCACGGTTTATTCCCGCGGGATTCTGGGGAATACGCCCTGGTGTGAGCTTAAAGGCGTGAAATTCCTCTGCCCGGCGCCGGGTTATGACAGGCATTTTGCCATTACCGAGTATTTCGGCATTGAGATGATAACCATCGACATGACACCGGCCGGCCCTGACATGGAGCAGGTGGAAAAATACGTTTCCGACCCGCTGGTCAAAGGCATCTGGTGCGTGCCGATGTATTCAAACCCTGATGGGATTACATATTCGGATGAAACGGTTAAAAGGCTGGCAAGCCTTAAAACCGGTGCGCCTGACTTTTACATTATGTGGGATAACGCCTACTGCCTGCACCATCTGGAGTTTCCGGGGGATAAGCTTTTGAATTTGTATAACGAGGCGAAGGCGGCAGGCAATGAGAACAGGGTTGTTATGTTCGCTTCCACCTCTAAAATCAGCTTCCCGGGCGCGGGTGTGGCAGCTATGGCTGCAAGCCCTGCTGTGATTGCTGATGTTAAGCGGCGCATGTCCTTCCAGACCATAGGTCACGACAAGATAAATATGCTCCGCCATGCAAGGTTTTTTGGCAGTTATGAGAATATGTGCGAGCATATGAAGCTGCATGCGGCTGTGCTCCGCCCGAAATTTAAGGTGGTTTTGGACACCCTTGAAAAAAATCTCGGCGGAAAGGGCGTGGCCCAGTGGAACAGCCCCCGGGGCGGCTATTTTGTCAGCGTAAACCTTCTGGACGGCTGCGCAAAGGAGACAATAAGGCTTTTAAAGGAAGCCGGCGTTGTAATGACCCCGGCGGGAGCCACATATCCTTATGGGAAGGACCCGAGGGACAGGAATATCCGCATTGCCCCCACATTCCCGCCCATTGAGGAACTGCAGGTTGCCATGGAGCTTTTCTGCATATGCGCAGAGATTGCCTGCATAAGGAAACTGCTTGGAAATGCATAACAGTTTTTATAAAATTTTTAATTTTTTACACTTGACAAACTCTGATTGCATAGTGTAGAATATCGGAAAATATAGATTTAAATGCGATGACGGGGACAAGTACCATGCCTGAAATATTCAGAGAGCCGCCGGTTGGTGCGAGGCGGTTATAACAGCCATGGGAATATCACCTCCTGAGCAGTCAGCCGAAACGGGTTTTCCCGGAGTAAGTGTGAACGGATTCCCACCGTTAGCGGGGACGGCATTCGGCAAAACTGTATGCAGTAAAACTGCTTGCAGCAGATTTATGCCCGATGCGCAGAGTGGCCCGGGTTTTCGGGCAATAAGAGTGGTACCGCGGAGAGTTTATACCCTTCGCCTCTTAAATGAGGCGAAGGGTTTTTTGTTTAGCAATACAAGGAGAAAGGCGTGATTTTGTTGCAGTTGAATGGTGCAGAGATTTTGATTGAGTGTTTGCTTGAACAGGGTGTTGACACCGTTTTCGGGTACCCTGGCGGGGCAGTGCTTAATATTTATGATGCGCTGTATAAGTACAGCGACAGGATATGCCATGTGCTGACTGCCCACGAGCAGGGGGCTGCCCATGCGGCTGACGGGTATGCCCGTTCCACCGGCAAGGTGGGCGTCTGTATCGCCACCTCGGGCCCCGGGGCTACAAACCTGGTTACAGGCATTGCCACCGCATATATGGATTCGGTGCCTGTTGTAGCGATTACCGGAAATGTGGCTGTTCCCCTTCTTGGCAGGGATTCTTTCCAGGAGGTTGACATTACCGGTATTACAATGCCGATAACAAAACATAATTTTATTGTAAAGCATGTTGACGATTTGGCGGAAACCGTCCGCAAAGCCTTTCAGATTGCGAAGAGCGGCCGCCCGGGGCCGGTGCTGATTGATATCCCGAAGGATATTACAGCCGCAAAAACCGAGTATAGCCCCCAGCCGCCGGTGGGTAAAAGGCCTTTCCAGCCGCCAAAGCAGGAAAGGGTTGAAATGGCGGTTGAAAAGATTAATTCTGCCGCCCGGCCCCTTATTTATTTTGGCGGCGGGGTGATTTCCTCCGGGGCTGATAAGGAATTGCTGGAACTGGCGGAGAAAATGGATATCCCGGTTTGCGCGTCGATGATGGGGCTTGGCGGGTTCCCGGCAAGGCACCGCCTGTGGCTTGGAATGATTGGCATGCACGGCACCCTTGCCGCAAACAGGGCTGCCAGGGAATGCGATTTGCTGATAGTCTGCGGCGCCCGTTTTTCCGACAGGGTGGCGGGCAACCCAAGCGGCTTTGCGCCGAATGCCGAGATTATCCATATAGATGTGGACCACGCCGAGTTTGATAAGAACGTTACCGCAGATGTCCGGATTGCGGGGGATTTGAAAGAGGTTTTATGGCAGCTTTGCAGCCGCCTGGAGCCCAAAAAGCATGATGAATGGATTGATAAATTGAACAGCTTAAGGCGGCAGGTTTTCCCCGACACATCCAATCCCGACGGTATGCCGGACCCGCTGTATATCCTTCAAACCCTGCGAAAGCTTACCGACGACAACACCATTGTGGTGACCGACGTTGGGCAGCACCAGATTTGGACAGCACAGCATTTTGAGATTAAAAGCCCCAGGACATTCCTGTCCTCCGGCGGGCTTGGCACCATGGGGTATGGATTGGGGGCATCCATTGGCGCCCAGTTTGCCCATAAGGGCCGCAGGGTTGTGCTGGTGTCCGGGGACGGAAGTTTCCATATGAATTTGAATGAACTGACCACCCTTGCGTCCTACGAGCTGCCGATTACCGTATTTGTGATGAACAACACTGTTTTGGGAATGGTCCGCCAGTGGCAGAAGGTTTTCTATAACAGCCGTTTTTCCGCCACCGACCCCCACAGGAAAACAGATATCGTAAAGCTTGCGGAAGCTTTCGGCTGCTGTGGGATGAGGATAACCAAAAACAGCGAGGTTGAGCCTGTGATAAAGGCTGCCCTTGAGAGCGGGAAGCCCGTTGTGGTTGATTGCAGGATATCACCGGACGCTAACGTGCTTCCGATGATTCCGCCGGGTGGCACCGTTGAGGATATCATCGAGGAAATCAAATGTTAGACAGGAAAGGATTTGGTGCTTCATGGGAGAAGGTAGGGCTATTTTTTCAGTTCTGGCTGTCAACAGCCCGGGTGTTCTGCTTCGGGTATCAGGCCTTTTTTACCGGCGGGGCTTTAATATAGATTCCATTGTCGCCTGCAAAACCGAAAACCCGCATTTTTCAAGGCTTACCATCGTGGCGAGCGGTGATGAGGCTACATTTACCCAGCTGATACGCCAGCTTTTAAAGCTCGAGGATATAAAGAAAGTTAAGGTTTTGACAGTTGACGAGTCCTCCAGCAGCGAAATGCTGCTTGTAAAGGTCTGTGCCGAAGGCAGTATGCGTAATGCGGTGCTGAAAACAATTCAGGCTTATGGCGCCCGGGTTCTTGATATCGGGGATTCCACCATCACCATTGAGCTGACAGGGCAGACCGAGGAAATAGATGAGTTTTTGGAAAACATTGAGGGATTCGGCATCCTTGAGATGGCCCGCACCGGAATTACCGCGATACAGCGGGGCGACATGACTATTCACGACGACGATAAATAAAAGGTGGTGTATTGCTTGAAACGCATTGAGATTTTTGACTCCACCCTGCGGGACGGTGCGCAGGGGGAAGGGATTTCCTTTTCGGTTGAGGATAAGCTGAACATAACACGGCTTTTGGACGAACTTGGTGTTTCATATATCGAGGCGGGCAACCCGGGTTCCAACCCTAAAGACCTTGAGTTTTTCCGCAGGGCTGCTAATATGGAATTAAAGCATGCCGAGCTTGTTGCCTTCGGCTCCACAAGGCGGAAAAATATCGCGGTGGAGGAGGATAAGAACGTCCAGGCCCTGCTTACCGCCAACACAAAGACGGTGGCGCTGTTCGGAAAAAGCTGGGATTTGCATGTCAGGGATATCCTTCGCACCACCGACGAGGAAAATTTCGCGATGATTTCAGAAACGGTGAGCTTTTTCAAATCCCGGGGCAAAAAGGTGATTTTTGACGCGGAGCACTTCTTTGACGGGTATAAGGCAAACCCCGATTTTGCCATGAAGGCTTTGGAGTCCGCCGCCGTTGCCGGGGCTGATATACTGGTTCTGTGTGACACCAACGGCGGCGCGTTCCCCCAGGAGATTTACGATATCACAAAATTCGTGGTGGAGCGGTTCAATATTGCCATCGGAATACACGTCCACAATGACGGCGGCATGGCGGTTGCAAACTCCATCATGGCGGTGGAGGCAGGCGCCACCCATGTCCAGGGCACCTACCTCGGGTTTGGCGAGCGCAGCGGAAACGCTAACCTTTCCACAATCATCCCGAACCTTCAGCTCAAAAAGGGCTATTACTGCATACCCGCCGAAAAGATGCAGCTTTTGACCCCCATAGCCAGGAATATGGCGGAAATCGCAAACGTGCGGCTGCACAGGGGCGAGCCCTATGTAGGCAGCAGCGCCTTCGCCCACAAGGCTGGGATGCATGCCGATGGGGTGCTTAAGAATTCCGCGACTTTTGAGCATGTGCCGCCGGAGTCGGTTGGCAACGAGCGCAGGATGCTGATGAGCGAAATCAGCGGAAGGAATGCGGTGCTGTATAAAATCAGCCGGTTCTGCCCGGAAATCACCAAGGATTCGCCTGAATTAAATGATATAATAGACGAATTAAAGAGGATGGAGCTTGAGGGCTACCAGTACGAGGGTGCGGACGCCAGCTTTGAGCTGCTGGTTTTGAAAAAGCTAGGCAAAATTAAGCCCTTCTTTGAGCTTGGTTATTACCGCATTACCGGCGAAAAACCCTATACGACGGATTACAGCGCTGTGGCGACCCTGAAAGTCCACGTCGGCGACCAGGCACAGACAGCGGCTGGGGAGGGCAACGGCCCTGTAAACGCGCTGGATAAGGCGCTGCGCAGCGCTTTGTGCGGGTTCTACCCGACATTGTCCGAGTTCCACCTTGTGGACTACAAGGTCCGCGTCATGGATTCAAAACAGGCAACCGCCGCAAGGGTAAGGGTTCTTATCACCTCCACTGACGGCAAGAGCGAGTGGACTACCGTTGGGGTTTCCACCGACGTTATCGAAGCCAGCTGGCTTGCCCTTAGCGAATCCATGGAATACAAGCTTGTCCGTGAAAACGTGATGCCATTATAATCTGATTATAATAAACGCATTTTACACATAGGAGGAAATTTACGATGGGAATGACAATGACACAAAAAATCCTGGCCGCCCATGCAGGGTTGCCGGAAGTCAAGGCAGGGCAGCTGATTGTTGCAAAGCTGGATTTGTGCCTTGGCAATGACATTACGGCCCCGGTAGCTGTAAACGAGTTTGAGCGTTGCGGAGCCTGCAAAGTATTTGACAAATCCCGTATAGCCCTTGTTATGGACCATTTCACGCCCAACAAGGACATCAAGGCTGCGGAACAGGTAAAACGGGTGCGGGAGTTTGCCAACAAATTCGATATCGACAACTATTTTGACGTTGGGCGCATGGGCGTTGAGCACGCTGTTCTGCCCGAACAGGGCCTTGTGGGACCTGGCGACTGCGTTATAGGCGCGGACAGCCATACCTGTACATATGGCGCACTGGGCGCATTTTCTACAGGCGTAGGTTCTACCGACCTTGCGGCAGCCATGGCGACAGGCACCGCCTGGTTCAAAGTCCCTTCCGCCATCAAGGTTGAACTCACCGGCAAGCTTTCAAAATATGTAACCGGCAAGGACGTAGTCCTTCACCTTATCGGCATGATAGGGGTTGACGGAGCCCTTTACAAATCCCTTGAATTCACAGGGGACGGGGTTGCCGCCCTTTCAATGGATGACAGGCTATGTATTGCCAATATGGCGATTGAAGCCGGTGCCAAAAACGGCATTTTCCCGGTGGACGATGTAACCCTTGCATATGTTAACGGCAGGTTCAAGAGGGAAGTCAGGATATTTGAGGCTGACCCCGACGCCGAATATGAAAGTGTAGTAAAAATCGACCTGTCAGAGCTTCGCCCGACGGTGGCATTCCCCCACCTTCCGGAGAACACTAAGACAATTGATGAGTGCAACGGGCAGGTAAAAATCGACCAGGTTGTAATCGGCTCCTGCACAAACGGCAGGATGGAGGATATGAGGGCAGCGGCGGAAATCCTCAAGGGCAGAAAGGTAGCCAAAGGGGTGCGCTGCATCATCATCCCCGCCACACAGCAAATCTGGCTTGACAGCATGCGCGAAGGGCTGTTTGACATATTCATCGAAGCCGGCGCCGCTGTTTCCACTCCCACCTGCGGCCCATGCCTTGGCGGGCATATGGGTATTCTCGCCGCGGGAGAGCGGGCGGTTTCCACCACAAACCGCAATTTCGTAGGGCGCATGGGGCATGTTGAAAGCGAAGTTTACCTCGCCAGCCCGTATGTTGCGGCGGCGTCAGCGGTAACGGGGTATATTACCGACCCCGCAACACTTTAAATTAAAATTTAACCGGAAAGAGTGATTTGAATGGTTGTTCAGGGTAAAGTTCATAAATACGGCGATAATGTTGATACCGATGTAATCATCCCCGCCCGTTATCTGAATACATCAAACCATCAGGAGCTTGCTGCCCACTGCATGGAGGATATCGACAAGGATTTTGTTAAGCGCGTTCAACCCGGGGATATTATTGTGGCAAATAAAAACTTCGGGTGCGGTTCCTCCCGCGAGCATGCGCCCATCGCCATAAAGGCAAGCGGTATATCCTGCGTTATTGCCTCTACTTTTGCGAGGATTTTCTACCGCAACGCCATCAATATCGGCCTTGCAATCCTGGAATGTGACGAGGCGGCAAAGGATATCCAGGCAGGGGACGAGGTAAAGGTGGATTTTGACACCGGCGTTATTGAAAACCTCACCACCGGCAAGAAATATCAGGCAGAGCCTTTCCCGCCCTTTATTCAGAATATTATCGAAAAAGGCGGATTGCTGAACGCAATTAACAACAGGCTTTAAATGCAATGCCCCCGCGGGTTAAAGCGGGGGCTTTTTTCAAACATAAATAATCTCGGGCAATATAATAAAGCTATCTGGCGCTTAACCAGACAAGGTTTTGGGTCATATAATATTTATTACGGGAAATACTACGGTAGTGTTAATACTTGGATTTAGGCAGTAAGTTTTACAGTATTGCCTGAAAACCGTTTCAAGGTTATAATATCTAAGCAACAGTTTTTCGACTGAATCACTTTTAATTTGATTTTAAATAAGTATTGGCTAAGCGAGGTTACCTATGGGCATATTAGAATCTTTACATATTGGAGGCAGAAAAGCAAAAAGCATTCTGGCTATCCTGTTGGCGTTTTTTGTATGGCAGATTCCCCGGGCGTTTTTATCCGGGCTTTCGGTTCACCCGCTGTTTGCATATATGTGCGCAGTTTTAGAAATGCGGGAAAGCATCGAAAAAACCAGGTCTTTTGGATTCCGCAGGGTAAAGTCAACGGGTATAGGGCTGGTTTTTGGGCTTGTAGGGATTTTCATCCATACTCTGATAATACCAAAAATAGAAATCTTTTGGTTAAGCACAGCTGTTGAACTGATTATTATTCTGAGTTTTGTCTTATTAGCCCTGTCTGCAGCACAGCTTATGAAATGTGATAATTTCAGCTCGTTGGCTGCAATCTGTGTTATAATCTGCCTTGTGGGTTTAAGGGAAGATACCAATCTTTATATTTATGCATTAACCAGGGTAAGCCAGACCGCTTTAGGGGTGTTCAGTGCGCTTGTAGTCAATCGGTTTATTTACCCGCCCAAAAACAAGGAAGATTCGAAAAGCGGTTAAAAAACAGGTGTTTCACATAAAAAAGGAACAAGGCGGTTTCTGCCTTGTTCCTTTCAATTTATCGCATTTATCTTACGCCAAATTTTACAGAAGTGATATGGTGGTATTCTTCCCCTGCCTTAAGCAGCGGCTGCTCGAAATGGGGGTGGTTTGCGGCGTCGGGATAGTACTGGGTTTCAAGGCAGAAAGCACCGTTTTTGGGGTAGACAGCGCCGCCCTTACCCTTGACATCATCCAAAAAGTTTCCGGTATAAAGCTGTAATCCCGGCAGGGTGGTTTTGACCTTTATTGAAATCCCGCTTTCCTCATCATAGCAGAAGGCGGCATCCCTTAAAACCCCGGTTTTTCCCCGTACGGAGAAGTTATGGTCATACCCGCCGGCGAGTTTTAGCGGCAGGTAGTCCGCGTTTATCCTTTCCCCGATTGCATGGGGAGTTTTAAAGTCCATTGGTGTGCCTTCCACCGGGAAGATCCTGCCTGTGGGAATCAGTTTATCGTCCGTTTCGGTGAAAAAGTCGGATTCAAGCTGTACCATCTGGTTTAATATTGTGCCGCTGTCGTGCCCGGCGAGGTTGAAATATGTATGGTTGGTAAGGTTGCAAAGGGTGTCGGCATCGGACCGGGCAAAATACTCCCATGTGAATGTGCCGTCATCTGACAGGGAATGTACCACAGAAACTTCAAGGTTCCCCGGATATCCTTCCTCCTCGTCGGGGCTTGTAAGGGAGAGGATTAAGCTGCCGCCCTTAACCTCGGCAGACCAGACCTTTTTGTCAAACCCCTTAATCCCGCCGTGGAGGTGGTTTCCCTTGTCGTTGCAGGCTAGGGAGTATTCTTTCCCGTTAAGTGAAAACCTGCCCTTGCAAATGCGGTTTGCGCAGCGCCCTATCAGCGCTCCGAAATATGGCGAGGAATTTTCATAGCCTGCCATATCGTCAAACCCAAGGACAATATCCACCAGTTTGCCGGATTTGTCGGGGACTTTTAGAAACTGGATTATCCCGCCGTAGGTGAGGATTCCGATTTCTATCCCCATTGGGTTTGACAAAGTGTAAAGGTCTACCTGTTCACCTTCAGATGTTTTTCCGAATACGTTTTTTACAATCTTTGTACTCATTTTGACATCTCCCACTTGTTTGTTTATATGACAAAACCGCCGTTTGGGCTTAGTATCTGGCCTGTGATAAAATCCGATTTTTCGGACGCCAAAAAATACACCGCCTCGGCAATTTCCCAGGGGGTGCCGAACCGGCCTAAGGGGGTTTCCTGTGCTAAAACTTCCCTGGTTTCGCTGTCGAGACTGGAATTCATGTCGGTTTCAATGATTCCCGGAGCCACGCAGTTGACATTGATATTTGAAGGGCCCAATTCCTTGGCAAGGGATTTTGTCAACCCTATCAACGCCGCCTTTGCAGTGGAATAGTGGACCTCACAGGAGGCGCCCACCATCCCCCAGATGGAGGAGACAAGCACAATCTTGCCCTTCTGCCGACGTATCATGCCGGGCAGCACCGCCTGGCAGCAGTAGAATGCGGCGTCCACTGTTACGGACATCATCCGGTGCCATTCTTCAGGAGTTATATCGGTAAACAGTTTTTGCTGTGAAATGCCGGCGTTGCAGATAAGGGCGTCTATTTTCCCAAAACGCCGCTGGCCAGCCTCAACCATTTCCTTAACCTGCTTAAAATCCGACACATCAGCCCTGAAGGGCAAAACCTCGGTGCCTTTTTTGGACAATTCCCCCGCCAGTTCCAGGGCTTCGGATTCGGAGGAAAGGAAATTCAATATGATATTGTATCCTTCCCTGGCAAAAACCTTTGCGCAGGCACTGCCGATTCCCCTTGAAGCTCCAGTAATCAGCACAGTTTTTTTAACCATAAAACCACAAACCTTAAGCGATTATATTTCAAAATCCGCCTCCTGGTATTTGCTGATATCAGGCGGGCGCTTAGGAATCCTCTTTAATGGGTCGTAGGCAAACTTCCTGCAATGGTGATATAGGGGCATTACCCCTTTTTTGGGGCATAAAACCGCCTTTCCGTCAGAAGAACGCCGGCCATGGACACAAAACTCGCAGGATGGGTCTATGTTGTTTCCGTAAAGCTTTCGACGCATTTTGACATCTCTCTCTTTTTTATCAGTAGTTTTAATCATACCATATTTACCTCCTTTTTTCCACTATTGATTTTTATTTCCTTTGCACATCTTAAAAATCTCCACCGGGTTTGAAACGGTTAACAGAAACAGGGCGCAGAGGGACAGCAGGGCTGCGGCTGCGGTTGGATTATATGTAAATGGGACTACCTTTGCGTCGGTCAGGGGTTTAAAAGCGGTTTCCGCTACAGGGATATAGCGGAATAAAATGAGGCTGATGGCGCCGCCGATTAGGGAATGCAGGAATTTATAAAAGAAGAAGCCGCGTGTAACGAGTCCTTTCCCATGCAGGGCGGCGGCTATCTGGCAGTGGACCGAAAGCCCGCCCCAGCCCAGCGCCATTCCAAGCAGCAGTGGCGCGGCAGCTCCCGTCCTTGCGGCTTCCACCGTGCCGCAGCTCACTTCCAGTATGCTTGAAAAAAACGCGGATAACATTTTTGTGATTGAATTGGGATTCCAGCTAAAATTTAGCATTTTCAGCAGGATTGATTCAATCCCTTTTACTACTCCCACTGCGTCGCAGATTGAAAGCAAAGCCGAGAAAAGTATGATAAACCCGCACATCAGAAGAAGGGAATGGCAGGCGCCGTTTACCGATTCCACAAAGGCGGATGCAGGGGTAAGTGCCGATTTATTTGTAATTCTCCCGTTGTTCTGGGGCGGCAGGGTCTCAGATTCAGGAACCCCAATCCTTTGTATGATCCCTAGTATAACCGAGGAAAGGATATGGGCGCAGTAGAGCATGACCCCGTACTGTACGCTGCCCATCATCCCGGCGCCTACGGCGCTGATTATAAAGGCGGGTCCACCGTTTACGCAGAAAGACAGCATCCTCCTGCCCTGCTGTTTTGTAATACTGCCGTTTTCCACAAGCTCCCCAACTGCTATGCCGCCTGAGGGGAACCCTCCTATAAAGCTGATGAAAATTCCGGGGGCGCAACATCCCGGCAGCCCGAACAGGAAACGGGTAGGCCTCTCAAGGAATCTGCCTATTGAGCGGCTAAGCCCGGATTTTACAATAAAGCTGGACAGCACAAGGAATGGGAAGAGGGAAGGGATTATTATGGACGAGCAGATTGAAAGCCCCCTGCTTATACCGTTTGCCGCCGCCTGGGGCCACGAAATCAGGAGCCAGCCCGCCAGCGTACATCCGAGAAGTAAAATCAATTTTATAATTGATGATTTGCGAATGGTTTTGACAAACATTTTTATCAGCCCTTTCTTTATAACAAGCCGGTACTTATTCTTTATTCAAACCTTTGGAATACTATGCTTGTCTTGCCGCATTATCGCACCGGTATTAGCATATTTTATTTTGTGAGAACAAATATGAATGATGAAAGGGTTACATATATGAGAAAGGCACGAAGAAAAACAAAAAGAAAATATGTCAGTAACGGGCTTGGCGAAAAGGTGGAAAAGGCTCTGGAGCTGCCCATTGGAACTTTGACTGATGCGGTGCATATAGAGCTGATGGGGAACAAGAAGGCGGTCATCAGCGGATGCCACGGGATTATCGAGTACAACGACGACTTGGTCAGGATGCAGACGGGCAGCGGAATGATAAGGTTTACCGGCAGGATGCTCAGTATCAGCAACCTGACCGAGGACAGCGCCGTTGTTGAAGGCAACATATTGACGCTGGAGTATCTTTCCTAACTGATTATATAAGGGATTAATCGAATTTTTGCCCGAATTTGGGAGGGGAAAAGGTGTTTTTGATACGTTTTTTGAACTGGCTGTTTGGATGGGTCAGATTTTATGCCGAAGGGGGATTCCCTGAAAGGCTTTTAAACCTTGCCGCCAGGGAAGGCATTGACTTATGGGGAGTGCGGAGAAAGGACGAAAAGCTGTATGCCTGCTGCCCGGCAAGGCAGTATCATTTGCTAAGGTCTCCAGCAAAGCGGGCAGGCATGAGGATCAGGATAACCAAAAAAAACGGGGTTCCCTTTACAATCAGGAAATATAAATCAAGGTCAGGCGTGCTGGTGGGCCTTATTATCTTTGCTGCCCTGCTGAATTTCCTTTCCCAGCGGGTCTGGATTGTTGAAGTCAGGGGCAACAGCAAGGTTGAAGCAAAGGAAATACTGAGCGTTATGGAGGAGTTTGGGGTGAGTGTAGGCAAGGATATCACCGGGCTTGACGTTCCGACCCTGCAGCTGCAGGCCCTTGAAAAGCTGCCGGATCTTGCCTGGTGTGTGGTGAACCTTCAGGGGAGCGTGGCTTATATAGATGTTACCGAAAGGATACCGACGCCGGAGCTGTCCAATGCCAACCGCCCGTCAAACATAAAGGCGGCAAGGGATGGCCGAATTGTTTCCATTGAAGTTTATACAGGCCAGGCGATGGTGCAAAAAGGCGACGCGGTGGTGGAAGGGATGCTTTTGGTCAGCGGAGTTGTTGAAAGCTCGGTGGGGCCGATTTTCCGGCGCTCCCAGGCTAAAATACTTGCCGAGACGTCGAGGGAGCTTAAAGTTACAGCCCCACTCAGGGAAAGCCGTTTAATGCCTTCCGGCCGCAGGATTTTGCAGCCATACCTGTATTTTTTTACTTTGAAAATTCCCATGTTCACCGACGGGAAAATTGAGCAGGAAAACCAGCTTAAAGTCAGCGAAAGGATGCTCAGGGCAAACGGAAAAAGCCTTCCTGTTGGGGTTATCCACAGGAGTTATGAGCTTTTGGAAAAACGGGAAATAATAAGGACGGAATCCGAGGCGAAGGATTTGGCATACAGGCTTTTGGAGGAGAAAAAGAAAACTGAGCTTTCCTCCGCCGAGATAAAAAGCGCTGAGGAAAAAGGTGAACTTGTAAACGGCGAATTTGTTTTAACAGGAAAGTATGAATGTATAGAGGATATTAGCCTTGAGGAGCAGTTAATTGTCGAATAAGGTAAAAAAAGCAAAAATATAAAAAATTGGTAATTATATTAGGGAAGCTTTCGGTTTATTTTTGGCTAAAATGTTAAATGACAACGCAAATATTTTTGATATAATATAATTGTAATAAACATAAGAAATCTTACGGAAGTGTGGTTTGTTAATGCTCGAACAGGTTCTCAATCTTGAGCGCATGGAACAGGTTGTATCACTCTTTGGCAGCTTTGATGAAAATATAAAGCTGATTGAGAAGCACTACAATGTGGATATACTAAGCCGTGGTACAGAGATAAAAATAAGCGGGGAACCTGAGGCAGTAACAAAGGCACTCCGTTCGATACAGGGCCTGCTGCAGCTGATAAACAGAGGCGAACAGCTAAACGAGCAGAATGTGAGATATGTGCTGATGCTGGTGGACGAGGGGCAGGATGAACAGCTTTCAACCCTTGTTTCCGACAGCATATGCATTACCTCAAAGGGCAGGCCGGTTAAGCCAAAAACTTTGGGGCAGAAGAATTATGTCGAAGCAATCAGGAATAATACAATAGTATTGGGCGTTGGCCCTGCGGGTACGGGTAAAACCTATCTTGCGGTGGCCATGGCTGTAAGCGCATTCCGTGCCAAGGAAGTCAACCGCATTATACTGACCCGCCCGGCAGTGGAAGCGGGGGAAAAGCTGGGCTTTTTGCCCGGGGATTTGCAGTCAAAGGTGGACCCGTATTTAAGGCCGCTGTATGACGCCCTTTTTGACATGCTGGGCGCTGAAACTTATCAAAAATGCCTCGAACGGGGAAATATTGAAGTAGCTCCCCTTGCCTATATGAGAGGAAGGACGCTGGACGACAGTTTTATTATTTTGGATGAAGCGCAGAATACGACTACCGAGCAGATGAAAATGTTTCTAACCCGGTTGGGGTTCAACTCAAAAATGGTGGTGACCGGAGATGTAACCCAGATCGACCTCCCGGAAGGGCGAAAAAGCGGGCTTAAGGAAGTGCTTAAGGTCCTTCGGGGGATTGAAGATATTGCAATCTGCACCTTTAACCAGAAGGATGTCGTAAGGCATCAGCTTGTACAGCGCATTGTTGAGGCTTATGAAAAATATGAAAAATCAGAAAATCTGTATGAAGGGAAACGAAGAAGAAACTATGGAAAAACTCAAGGTCGTTATTGAGAATAAGCAGAAGAAGGTTAGGATTCCTACCGGTATAAGGCTTCTTATACGCCGCTGCTGCCACGCCACTCTGGAACTGGAAGGTTTTCAGGGCTCTGCCGAAATTGGGGTTTCAATTGTGGACGACGACCAGATAAGGCAGCTTAATAACGAGTACAGGAATATCGACTCATCCACGGATGTATTGTCTTTCCCCATGGGTGAAAACGGCGTGTTTGACAAAAACCCCGAAACAGGGGCATACATACTGGGAGACGTCGTCCTGTCGATTGAGCGGGCAATGGAACAGGCGGAAAGGTTTGGGCATTCCCTGCAAAGGGAAATCGGTTATCTGGTGGTTCATTCCGTGCTCCATTTGCTCGGCTACGACCATGCCGACGGCGGGCTCGAAGCGGTGCGTATGCGTGAGAGGGAAGAAGCCATCATGCTTCAGGTGGGGTTGCCCCGCGGAAGCAGCTATGTTCTGGTTGACGGGGACATTTAACCCGTATGAAATCTTTTCTAAAGGGCTTTGCCTATGCCGGGCGGGGAATCTGGTTCTGCATACGCAATGAAAGGAATTTCAGAATCCATATAGTAGCTTCCGCATATGTTTTGTGGCTTGGGTCATCAATCCATTTAACCCGCGGGGAATGGGCAGCCCTTTTAATTACAATTGCAATGGTTTTATCCGCCGAGGCTGTAAATACTGCCGTAGAGAAGGCGGTTGATGTGTCATCGCCTGAATTTAATCCGCTTGCCAGGGCAGCCAAGGACGCGGCGGCAGCAGCAGTCCTGATTTGCGCCGCGTTCTCGGTTGCTGTCGGTGGCTTTTTGTTTTTTAAGCCGGAATTGTGGGATTTAATAAAAAGTTTTGCTGACCAGCCGTTAAAGGCTGTTTTACTGGCGGCATCTATTGCAGTCTCGTTATTGTTCATCATTTTCGGCGGATATAAAAACAAGGCAAAATAAATCTGTATTGCAGTATGGATTTCGATAAATAATAATTTTAAACCTATTACGAGGATGAGTATTAAGTTTATGGCGACAGATTCTAACAAGGCTTCAACAAAATCGGCTTTTATTGCAATAATCGGGGTGCCTAATGTGGGCAAATCAACCCTGATAAACAGGATAATTGGCAAAAAGGTTTCGATAGTTTCAAACAAGCCCCAGACCACCCGCAACAGGGTGATGGGGGTAAAGACCGAAGGGGAGACACAACTTGTTTTCCTTGACACCCCTGGTGCCCACCGTCCCCGCACTAGATTGGGCGAATTTATGATTAAGTCCATCAACGAGGCTGTCAGCGGGGTTGACGCCGCGGTACTTGTAACTCAAGTTTCGGGACAGATTAGCCCGGAGGAGCGCAGCCTTTTAAAGCAGTGCAAGGCACAAAGAATTCCCGTTATCCTGGCAATAAACAAGATTGACAAGGTTTCAAACAAGCCTGCAATCCTTGAAGCCATTGACCAGTGGAGAAATGAGTTTGATTTTTCCGCAATTATCCCGATTTCCGCCCTTAACGGCGATGGAGTGGATGAATTGGTCAGCGAGCTTAATAAATTTGCGGTTGAAAGCCCCCACTTTTTCCCGGATGATGTGGTAAGCGACCAGCCGGAAAGGATTATTGCGTCGGAGCTAATCCGCGAGAAGATGCTTCACCTTCTGAAAGACGAAGTCCCCCACGGCGTTGCGGTGGTAATCGAAAATATCGGTGAGCGCCAGTCCGGGGACAGGGTTATAATGGATATTGAAGCCATAATTTACTGCGAGCGGGAGACCCACAAGGGGATTATTATCGGCAAAAACGGATCGATGCTAAAGGAAATTGGTACCCTTGCCCGGTTGGAGATGGAGGAGTTCTTCGGAGCTAAAGTAAACCTCAAATGCTGGGTGAAGGTCAAGGAGGACTGGCGCAACAGGGTAGGGCTAATCCAGAGTTTTGGATATAAACTTTAATTTATATAAAATATTAGCCGCGGCCGAAGCAGTTTTACCGGTATATGTTTCCGCGTATTCAGAAGCTTAAACTGCATATTCTAAAATTGGATATTGAGTTTAAG
>DUMT01000034.1 GCA_012839705.1 Clostridiales bacterium
CTAACGTGGTAAGCCATCAGCTCTTTTAAATCTAGGTGGGGAAAATGTCCAAAAAACGCCTAAAAATCGTCCCGGAAACGTCAAAAACCCGCTTTAAAAGCGGGTTTTTGGACAAATTGTGGTGGAGGCGGGGGGAGTCGAACCCCCGTCCGAAAACTGCCTGCCTGGGTCTTCTCCGAGCGCAGTCTGTTTACTGTGATTCCCCTCACCGGACGCCAACAGACAGGCTTCCGGCTACGGTAGCCGTTTAATGCGTGATAAAGGGCACGGCTTCCCTTTATTCACGTTCACCGCTAATCCACGCCCTTATCCCGGCCGCGGTACTCCGGGTAAGGACGGCAGCCTTATTTAGGCTGCGAGAGCAACAGTATTGTTGTCGTTTATTTTTAATTGCGGATTTTATAGCGGGCCCGCACCGCTGCTCGCTTACCCAAGCTCACAATCCCCGTCGAAACCTTTACGCCCCCGTGTGCCCAGATATTATAGCATATTTAAATATTTTTATCTACTGGAATTATTGGCATAAAAAATAATTTTAGAATAATTTTGCTCAAATTTAGGCAGTATATTGACCAGCCATAAATTAATAATATTTTTATCCAAGTTTATTTAGCAAGGATGTGTATAAATGGACTGGTATAATAATTACAGGCTGGTCAAAGACGGAGATGGATATATTTTAGAGATATATTTAAATAAGGATTTGCCTGAATTCGCAGACGAAAACATGGCTAAAAGCCCAGAAACCTCGGTAAAACTCGAGGACAAGGCAAAAGGATTAATAAAAGAAAAATTCTCCAACCTTAAAATCAATGCTGTTAAATTCGTGCTGGGCGCAATAGTAGTTGCGACTATACCATTATATGCGTCCACTGCTACTGCGGAAGCGGCATCGCCTACCAGCGTTTCACAATCGGCAAGCAAAACAGCAACCGTAACCGCATCAAGTTTGAATGTAAGGTCCGGCCCCTCCACCTCGTACAGCATCATTCACACCCTGTGGAATGGGAACAGGGTACCCGTTGTGGAGGAAACAGACGGATGGTTTAAGATTAAGCTTTCCGATGGGCGGACTGGATGGATTAGCAAAACCTATGCCAAGATAAGCACTGAAACCATGGGTACCGTCACCGCCACCCAACTAAATGTCAGGTCCGGGCCTTCCACATCCTACAGCAGTATACACATGTTGTGGAACGGCAACCGTGTACCAATTATTGATGAGTCCGGCAACTGGTATAAAATTAGGCTTTCCGACGGCAGGACAGGCTGGGTCAGCAAAACTTATATCAGTGTTGACATGCCAAAACAGGAACAGCCAAAACCGGTAGATACCAGGCAGCAAAAAATAGACAAGGTTATTTCAACCGCCAGGTCCCTTATCGGCACCCCATATGTTTATGGTGGCGAATCTCCGGAAGAAGGCGGGTTTGACTGTTCCGGGCTTACCCAGTATGTTTTCAAGCAGGTGGGCTACAACCTGAACCGTGTATCATATGACCAGGCTAAACAGGGCGTCAGCGTTTCAAAGGATAACCTGCAGCCGGGGGATCTCGTATTCTTCTCCTTCAACCAGAACAACAAAATTGACCATGTAGGGATTTACACCGGAAACGGGAAGATGATACACAGCCCGAGCTCAGGAAGCACGGTAAAAGAGGTAAACATCAATGTAACCTACTGGCAGCAAAGGTACGGCACCGCCCGCAGGATAATAACCTGAAAATAAACGGTTGCAATGTGCTTTTAACACTTGCAACCGTTATTATTATATATTTACGCCGTTAAAAAGGTTCCTGAGGATTTCGCAGGACTTATGCATCTTCTGCATTTCCTCTTCATTAAGGTTTAGCTGGATTACTTCCCTTACACCGCTGCGGTTAACAATACAGGGCACGCCCACATAAACATCCTTTTCCCCATATTCCCCGTTAAGCAGGGTGGAAACCGTCAGGATGCTGTTCTCATTTCCGAATATGGCGCGCACAATCCTGACCAACGCCATGCCGATACCGTAATATGTTGCCTTTTTAGATTCGATTATCTTCGCCCCGGCGTATTTAACCTCTTCAGCGATTTTCTCCATATCGGCAATGCAGTATTTCCCTCCGGTCGCGGAACAGTGGTCAAGGACGGATTTGGTGGCTACAAGTGCCTGGGACCATGGTACAAACTCGCTGTCTCCATGCTCGCCCATGACATAAGCATGGATATTCCGTGGGTCGATTGAAAAATAATCACCAAGCATATAGCGAAGGCGGGCGGTATCAAGAATGGTGCCTGAACCTATCACCCGTTTTGGGTCCATGCCCGAGATTTTCTGAGCTACGTGAGCCATCACATCCACAGGGTTTGTGGCTATAAGGAAAACTCCGTCAAACCCGGATTCCATCACCGGGCTGATGATTGAACGGAAAACCTCAGTATTCCTCTGCAGCAGGTCATTCCTGGATTCCCCGGGTTTCCGCGCAACACCCGCGCAAATAGCGACTATATCCGCATCCGCGCAGTCGGAATATTCCCCCGCATAGATTTTCATGTGGGAGCCGGAGAAAGCCAGGCCGTGATTCAAATCCATTGCTTCGCCCATAGCCCGCTTTTTGTCGATATCAATCAAAACAAGTTCATCGCAGGCATTTTGGTTAAGCAATGCATAGGCAAAACTCATTCCGACAAAGCCCGTACCAACCAAAACAATTTTTCTCTGGTTATGTTCCATGTGTTTCACCCTATCCAGTTAAAATCAGTTATTCTTTATTATATCCATTTTTCAACAAAATAAAAGATAAAATTCCAAAATAAATAGGCCGAAGGAAATCTCCGGCGGTATTGTTATTTTATTGCCTGGTTTTCTTTAGGAGGGTCTACAAAATAAAACGGGTCATCCTTCAATTTGAGCAAAGATTTTTCCATTAGCGGCTTTGTGTCCAGCAAATAGCAGTGGGCCTTGCCCACATACCCTTCCACAAAATCCCCCGGTTCCAAAATATTCAAAACCCTATCATAGCGCTGGATAAGGCCATTAAAGCCATGCCGCAAATGAGTGGTTTTGATTTTGGATCCATCAGGCAGAATACATTCATATTCCACAGGCAAAGGTGACAGGAGATAAGGCACTTCGGCAATTTCCTCCACACCGTGCATAAATGTATTTGGCCGCAATCCGCAACCCAGCATCAGAATACGGCCGCCAAACTCATAAAGGCGCCTGAAAGGGGAATTGGGGCCTACCGGGGTGGTATCCATGCCATGGTTCATGGTAATTTCCTTTGCAAGCCTTCCAACAGCGCAAACCGAATGGGTTGGATGGAGACTGCGAATCACGCCGGGGCGTTTGCGAAAAGCTTCCGGCAGCTTACCGATGCAACAGGGTGTACCTTTAAGGGAGAATACAGGAAACTCCCGTGTAACCGTGGCATATGACAGGGCTGGGAAAAGCAGGGTACCTGTGTCACCCAACACTTCCAGAAATGCGTCAATTACTGCGTCATACCCACCCTCAACAAAGAATCCCAACGAAGACATGGAGCTGTGGACAAGCAGAACTTCTCCCCGCCACAGCCCCATATTCAAAAAATCCCTTACAATAGCTTCTTTAGTTAATATCATATCAGCTCTTAATTTTTTGTATCAAACCCATTGGGATTTTTCATCTGCCAGTTCCATGTATCGCGGCACATTTCCTCGATACCGCGTTCGGCTTTCCATCCAAGCAGCCTTTCAGCCTTTGACGGGTCGGAATAGCATACCGCTACATCCCCTTCACGCCTTGCTGTGATTACATAGGGAACCTTTACCCCATTTACTTTTTCAAAGGCCTTCACAATATCAAGCACGCTGTAGCCAACCCCCGTGCCTAGATTAATCGCCTCAACACCTGTATTCTTAAGGGCGTATTCCAGCGCCCGGACATGGCCAACAGCAAGGTCCACAACATGGATATAGTCCCTGATACCGGTTCCGTCTGGAGTGTCGTAATCGTCCCCAAAAATTGAAAGCTTTTCAAGCTTGCCTATAGCCACCTGGGAAATATACGGCATAAGGTTGTTGGGTATGCCGTTGGGGTCCTCGCCAATCGTCCCGCTCTCATGGGCGCCGATGGGGTTGAAATATCTAAGGCATATGGCAGTCCATTCGGGGTCGGATTTGCACAGGTCTTTTAAGATTTCCTCTATTATATACTTTGTGCGCCCATAAGGATTGGTAACCGCACCGGTTGGCATATCTTCTTTCAGAGGTGAAGGGTTGTTCATACCGTAAACAGTTGCCGATGAGCTGAAAACCATCTTTTTGCATCCGACCTCGGACATTACCTGGCAGAGTGTAACCGTTCCGCCTACATTGTTTTCATAATACGCCAGGGGAATCCTAACAGACTCGCCTACCGCCTTCAGCCCTGCAAAGTGGATAACAGCCTCGATGGAGTTTTCTTTAAATATCCTGCGCAAGCCTTCCGCGTCACGAATGTCGCACTCATAAAACGGGATATCGCTTTTAACCAGCTCGCGAATCCGTCGCAACGCTTCGGGTTTGGAATTGTAGAAGTTATCAAGTACGACAACGTCATAGCCCGCTTTTTTAAGTTCCACTACCGTATGGCTGCCGATATATCCGCAGCCACCCGTGATAAGTATAGCCATATTTTTCCTCCTAAAAATCGTTTTTCAAAAGTATAGTAAAAGCAATACCTTCGCATTGCTTTGGAAAAGCTTTTGCTTTTTATTCCTGTTTTATATTATAACCTAAAGTTATATCAAGACAATAGCAAACTTTCTGATTTGATTAAATTTATAGAAAAACAGGATTAATTTACAGAACCAAATATTCTAAATCATGCATATTTTTTATGCCCCTTATTATATACATATATTATATATAAAATACAATTATACCCGGCTTAAGTTAAGATTATTCCAGACACCGCTTTGCAGCCGCCGGTTACAGGGATGTAACTTTTGGATGAATGCACAAAAAAATAAAGAAAATTTACTGTGTTTTCCATCAATGGGAGCCGGTTGGAAATTTAGTGCTTTTTCTACAACTATCCCGTTATAAACTTGGGTAATTTCATATTGGGAATATAAATTCGCAAAAAAATATGGCAGAAAACTGTAATTTTACGAGAAAAAAGGGGATTTAAGGGAATGATATATATCGCATAAGAGGTTAGAAAAAATTGTTTAGTTTTAATAAAAATGTTGATAACTTTAGAATTTGACACTGAAAATCAATGTGCGTATAATACAACTGCATTTCGACAGACGGAATTTCCAGCCAGCAGAATAAAGCGAATCATCTTAAGGCATAAAGCCCACCGGCATCGGCAGGGTTGAACCTGAAAAATGATTCTAAAAGAAAGGAAGCTTTGGATGGATACCGTATATAGCCTAGGCGCGGCAATAGCGCGTGTTGTGCGGAGCCGAGCCTTTGCAGCATCCGCGTTAGCGGTAGTCAGTGCAATCGTTATTGCTATCGTATCATTTCAGGTTAAGGCTGTCACCATAGTGGACGGCGATACAAGCAAGGTTGTACTAACACTAGACCACGACCCAATCCGGGTTGTATCAAAAGCAGGCGTTAAACTCCAGGAAGGCGACCAAATTGTCGCTGACAGCGAGAATCTCAGCGTAGTTTCAGTTAACAGGGCTTCAGAAGTTAAAATCACTGCAGACGGCATAACAACCGTTTTAAGAATGACTGGCGGGACTGTCGAAGATGCGTTGGAAAAGGTTGGCATTACCTTAAACAGCGATGATGCCATCAATGTTGAATTGAACCAGGAAATCAGCGACGGGCTAGACATCAAAATAGACCGTATCTCTTACCAGGAATACTCCGAAACCATAACCGAAAAATATACCAGCAATATCAACTATACCACAGTGCTGAAATACGGTCAGACGTTAATCAAAAGGGCCGGTGTGAACGGCAGCAAAACCGTCTATTACCGCAGAACCATTAAAAATGGCGAAGTGGTCAAGACGGAGGTTATAAAGGAAGTCGTTCACAAAAAGATGGTTCCCGAAATCAAGCTGGTTGGTGTAAAACCGGGCACACCCCAGTCCCCAGCACCATACCCCATAAAACTCGATTCCAAAGGCCAGCCGGTGGAATATAAGGCTAAATACACCGGCAGGGCAACCGCCTACAGCCCAGAAGGCGGCCGTGCAGGTACAAGAACAGCTTCCGGTTTGCCCACCAAGTGCGGCGTGGTAGCTGTAAATCCCAAAATAATCCCTTATGGAAGCCAGCTTTATATCGTGTCGGAAGACGGTTCATATGTCTACGGCTATGCCATAGCGGGAGATACCGGCAAAGCCCTGATGAGCGGCCACTGTGTTGTGGACCTGGTTTTCGACCATTATGTCGAGTGCCTGTATTTCGGCGCCAAACGGCTGAATGTCTATGTTTTGAAGTAAAAAACAGAAAAAACCCCGTTTTAGCGGGGTTTTTTGTTTATGTAAAAACGCTTTCAACCAGCTTTGAGCATCCCGGCGGCGAGTATACCCACCTATCGATATGCCCGCTGTTAATGAAATATTTAGGCGGCTTGCGCTCATTTGCCGGCGGAGAGGTATCGATAATAACCAGTTTGAGTTTCATTTTAGAAGGTATTATACTTTTTATGTAAACCGCAGCCTGCTGGCCCGGGTAGACCCCTTCCCTTGGTTCCGCAAGCCCCGCAAGGTTTGGGGTAAGCTCCACGAAAACACCGTATTCCTCTACCGAGCGGATTATTCCCGCCACAGTTTCACCCTGGGAAAACATGGCGGCATTTTCTTCCCAGGTTCCCAAAAGCTCCCGGTGGGAAAGGCATACCCTGCCGTTTTCGAGCGAAGATACAACCCCCAGCACATCCATACCGGGAGTGAACCTGTCGGACGGGTGGGTAATCCGGCTTACTGACAGGCTGGCTATAGGCATTAAAGCAGGCAGCCCGCATCCTATATCGCAAAAGGCTCCAAAGGATTCCAGGCGGGTAATCCTGGCGGGAATAATATCCCCGCACCGCAGCCTGCTGATATACTCATACCGGCATTTTTCCTGCGCCTCCCGGCGGGAAAGTATGGCACGCCTGCCCTCGGGAGTCTCCTCAAAACCTTTTACAACAAAACACACTGGTTTGCTGACACGGGAAATCAGGGCTATATCCCGGGTCAAACCCTCCTCTATGCCGACCGCCCCTTCCCGATAGGGGATAATCCCCTTCATGCAGGGCAAATCCACATGCAAAGAATGGCTTGCATCGCAAAGCACAGCCCTTGCCTCCAGAATCCTGCCTTCAATCGCTGCTTCGGCAAGGCCTTCCGCCGAACGGATATACCTTTGATTTGCTGCTGTGTCAATCAAACAGCCTTCCGGATAGAATTCGCTCATTTTTAACACTTCTTTCTGTTATAGTCTTTGCATATTTACTTGCCATTCAATAAATATGCAGAAGGCTGCCGGTACATGCCTGTTAATTTGAGAAAAAGAAAAATAAAAAACAGCTAAAAACAGGCCCAAAGGCCAATTCTTAGCTGTAGGTTAATTTTCTTTGTCAAAACAGTTTGTTATGTATTAGAGTTCTCTGGATATAACTCAACATTTTCTGAAAAATCTGAAGTATTTTCTGATACAGAATCGACTACCTGTTTTTTATCTGAAACTAATGCTTTTTCAATATTTTTAACGCTGTCAATCAATTCTCCGAAACCATACATCGGAAATGTTAAAAAACTTGATAACAAAATTATTATTGATATTATAATCCCATTTTTCGCCTGTTGAGCTTCTAAATATTCCGAGTATTACGAATTCTCTGCATAAGTAATTAATGATGCTAGTAATAAGCAGGTACCTCCAATAATAATTAATATGAACAAAATAGTGCTTATTTTTTTTATCTTATCTCCGATGTTTTCAAACATGACATCCATAAACCTCCTTATTCTAACTAATTGATTTGTTTCCAGCACATCTTTCTCCTTTTAGTGCCTTTAATGAATCTTATGAAAGTGGAAACAAGTGTACCGAAAAAACTAGGAATCATTATTAATTTCTTTGCCGCAAATGGCGATGAACATAAAACCACCCCACTTTGATATGAATTATTTTCCAATAATTCATAATATACCGATTTAAGTAATACATCAAAAAATTATGCAATATTTAGCAGTATTAACAATCTAATTAGCCCAGATTATTAAAAGAGCCTGCGGTTCGCAATTTTGAACCGCAAGCCCTTTTCACTTAGTCATTCTGCCTTTTTTATAAAATCATCTATCGAATAATCTTCAGTTTCCTGAGAAATACCGAACAAAGTGGTATCCTTGTTATACTTTTTGGATTTTCCTTCAGATTAACTGTTAGCCTCAGCAGTTTCACCGGAAGATGCATGAGTATTATTTAACCGGCTGCACCCCTGTGGCAATTGTCACCATTAACAGTATATAATCTTCGCATCTGTAAGATCAATATCTTTGTCGAAAAATAACGCTTATGTTTCAAGCAGGGATTAGGGTAAACCAAACTATTTCAAGAAATCCCAAAATTTAAAAACATAATTGGATATATTATATTTACAATTAAAATTCAAATGAGGTGGCGCCATGGCAAAAAACACAATTCCCAACAAATTAGCGGGCGAAACATCCCCCTACCTTTTGCAGCATGCGTATAACCCGGTAAACTGGTATCCCTGGGGGGCAGAAGCCTTTGAAAAAGCAAAGAGGGAAAACAAGCCGATTTTCCTTTCCATCGGATATTCCACCTGTCACTGGTGCCATGTGATGGAGGAGGAATCCTTTGAGGACGACGATGTTGCGAAGATTCTGAACGATAATTTTATCGCCATAAAGGTGGATAAGGAAGAGCGGCCGGATATAGACGCAGTTTATATGAATGTATGCCAGGCAATGACCGGCGGCGGGGGCTGGCCACTAACCATAATCATGACGCCGGACCAAAAGCCCTTTTTTGCGGGAACCTATTTCCCAAAAAGAAGCCGGTACGGCAGGCCGGGGCTTATTGATGTCCTGAGTAATATAGCCCGGAAGTGGAAGGAATCCCCCGAAAAATTCTATTCCACCGGCGAGAAAATCACCGCTGCTGTATCCGAGGAAAACCTGCCTTTGTACCCCGGTAGATTCCCAGGCAAAAGCCATATCGAGCGGGCAGCGAAAAACCTCAACCGCCTTTTTGACGGGGAATACGGCGGGTTTGGCTATCCTCCCAAATTCCCCACGCCGCACAACCTCATGTTTTTGTTGCGCTGCCATTACCTTAACATCCACCCCAATGCGCTGCACATGGTGGAGAAAACCCTGCAGCAAATGTATCGGGGCGGGATTTTTGACCATATTGGATATGGCTTTTCCCGCTACTCCACCGACGAAAAATGGCTTGTCCCCCATTTTGAGAAAATGCTGTATGACAATGCCCTGCTGGTTATCGCCCTGCTTGAAACCGCCCAGGTTACAGGCAAAGAGTTATATAAGGATATCGCCAGAAAAACCCTGTCTTATATCCAGCGGGAAATGCTTTCTCCCGAAGGCGGGTTTTACTCCGCCCAGGACGCCGACAGCGACGGCGAGGAAGGCAGGTTTTACACATTTACAAAGGACGAACTGATTTCTGTTCTGGGTAAAGAGGATGGGGAGTATTTCTGCCGATGGTTTTCAGTCACGGAAGAGAGCAATTTTGAAGGCAGAAATATTTTAAATCTTCTTGAAAATCCAGAGTTTAGCCGCAGCAACCCCAAAATTGATAGTATGCTGCCACTGCTACGCGAATACCGCAGCAAAAGGGCGCCCCTTCACAAGGATGATAAAATCCTGGCCTCCTGGAACGCGCTGATGATTATAGCCTTTGCCCTGGGATACAGGGTGCTAAACGAAGAAGAATACCTGAAAACCGCACAACGCGCTCTTAGATTTTTGCAGGAAAAGCTGACCGACAAAAACGGAAATCTGTTCATAAGCTACCGCGACGGCACCGTAAAGGGCGCGGGAATTTTGGACGACTACGCATTTTTGTGCTGGGCAATGCTGGAGATGTACCGCACAACCTTTGATATTGAATACCTTTCCGGCAGTATCGCTTTAGCCGAAAGGATAATAGAATTGTTTGGAGATGAAAACGGCGGGTATTATTTAAACTCCAAAAATGCCGAATCCCTGATTTACCGCCCAAAGGAGCAGTACGATGGCGCCATGCCCTCAGGCAATTCGGTATTTGCCTATTGCCTTGCCCGGATTTCGGCTTTGACCGGGGAGCAGAAATGGCAGTCTGCCGCCGACAGGCAGCTTGAATTTTACTACCATGCCTTTAATTCAAACCCTTCATCCTATTGCTTTGCCCTGATGGCGCTGATGCTGAAAACTTTCCCAACCCAGGAGGCAGTCTGCGTAGTGGGCAACAGGGAGGATGAGTTAAAAACGGCGTCCGCCATAAGGCAAACATTTCTTCCCCAGGCAAACGTGATTATCAAAACTCCGGAAAATGCCAGGCTGCTGGAACAAATCGCGCCATACACAAAGGATTACCCCTTTGACAACCTGCCCGCTTACTATATCTGCGAAAACCAGAGCTGTTCCCCGCCGATTCATGATTTAAACGGGGCGCTAAGCCGCCTGGAAATGCATTAAAAAATGAGCAACGCTTTCGCGTTGCTCATTTTCAATTTCCACATTCTATGCTGATTTCGTTGAACACCGACAAAAGGTCGGATACCTTAACATTTTGTTTTTCCTCCCCGGCCTTGTCTATTACGCAGCCGCCGTTGTGCATCATCAAAAGCCGGTTGCCGTATTCCACTGCGTATCTTAAGTTATGGGTCACCATCAGGGTTGTGATTTTCTTTTCCGAAACAACCCGCTGGGTTAATTCCATAACCGTTTCGGAGGAACGGGGGTCAAGGGCGGCGGTATGCTCGTCTAAGATAAGCAGCTCTATCGGAGTCATGGTGGATATAAGCAGCGCCAGCGCCTGCCTTTGCCCGCCGGAGAGGCTTCCAACCTGAAGGTTTATTTTATCCTCAAGCCCGAGTTTCAGTAATTCAAGCTGGGAGCGGTAGTAGTCCACCCTTTTTTTGTTTATGCCCGGGCTTAGGTTAAATGATTTGTTTTTATTGTCGGCAAGAGCCATATTTTCAAGGATTGTGAGGGACGGGCAGGTACCCTTTGCCGGGTCCTGGAACACCCTGCCGATAAATTTTGCCCGTTTATATTCCTTCAATCCGGTTATATCCCTGCCGTTCAAATACACCTTGCCGCTGTCCACCTCGGTAAAGCCGCAAAGGATATTGAGCATGGTGGTTTTGCCCGAACCGTTGCTGCCCACAACTGATACAAAATCGCCTTTCGCAATGCTCAGATTAAAATCGGAAAACAAAACCACTTCATTGACAGTGCCCTTGTTAAAGGTTTTGTAAATATGCTCCATCCTTGCCAGCTCTGGAGTTTCAAAGGTTGGGAGTGTTGACATAGGGTTTGTTCCTCCTCTTTGTAAAGAAATTTGACGAAACCAGAGCCAGCGTGAACAGCACAGCCATCAGCAGCTTCATATAGTTTACCGGCAAGCCGAGCTTCATGGCAACAACCAGGCAGGTCCTGTAAAGTATGCAGCCAAGCACCGCGGTGGTTGTGGGCTTTAGGATTTTAATTTTCCCGAAAAGCGTGCGCCCGATTATAACGGATGCCAGTGCCATAACAACCATACCCGTGCCGCTGTCCACAGTAGCCTTTTCGCTCTGCTGGCTTAAAATCGAGCCGGCAAGGGCTGTAAACCCGTTGCCGATGGCTAAACCTATAATCTTCATTTTTCCGGGGTCATTGGAAAGGGAGGTTACAAACTGCTGGTTATCCCCGGCAGCCCTGAGCAAAAGCCCCGATTTGGTCTTAAGGTAAAGGTCCAGGATTATTTTGCAGATAAGGGCCGCGGCAAACCCGACAATCACAAACCTGAAACTGTAGGCATCGCTTGAAAACTCAAGCAGCTTTACAGGGCCGGAATTAAAGATGGTGCCCATATTAAAGTAGGTCACCGAAGAACTTCCCTTGTTTATCACAAGGTTCACCGACCACAAGGCGGTCATGGTGAGGATACCGGATAGCAGATTGGTGATTTTGAGCTTCACGTGCAGCAGGCCTGTGACCGCTCCGGCGGTGGCACCTGCCAGGAACGCTATAAGGCAGGCTAAAAGAGGGTTAACACCGGCAAGGATCAGGGCGGCGGTGGCGCACATCCCGAGGGGGAATGTCCCGTCCACCGACAAATCCGGAAAATCCAGCACGCTGTAGGTTATAAACACCCCCATGGCCATAATGCCATAGATGAAGCCTTCTTCAAGTATGTTTTTTATAAGCAGAATATCCATCCGCTATCCTCTTTTCCATAACATTAAGTATTACCTGTTGGATTCAACCTGTTCCGCGTCCTTGTATTTTTCGGGAAGGGTTATACCAAGGGAGTCCATTACCTGCTTATTATAAACCGGCTTGCTGTCGGAAATCAGCTTTACAGCCAACTCCCCTGCCTTGACCTCGCCTTTCAATATCTGGGCGGCCATTTTTCCGGTTTCAACGCCAAGGCTTACATAATCAATGCTTTCAGCGGCAATGCAGCCGTTTTTAACCTGTTCAACCTCGGAACCGAATACGGGGATTTTCGCCTGGTTAGCGGCGTTGATTACCGAGGGGAGATTGTTTACTACATTATTATCGGTGAAATTGTTGATGCAGTCAACCCCTTTTGATGTAAGGGTGACAGCGGCGGAGGCAACTTCAGATGCATTTGTAACGCCTAAAGCCTCAATCTCAAACCCGTATTTCGGGGCAAGATCCCTGAATGCGGCAAGGTGGGTCAATGAATTCGGCTCGCTTGTGGTATAAAGGATGCCTATTTTTTTCGCATTGGGAAGGAATTCCCTTATCATCTGAATCTGTTTTTCAAGGGGCAGCACGTCGGAAGTGCCGGTGCAGTTATTCAGAGGCTTTTCAATGGTTTTTACAAGCCCCGGCCTGACGGGGTCGGATACCGCGCTGAAGACCACCGGAATCCCGGCATCCTTTGCCGCGCTGTATGCCGACAGGGCGGCTGGGGTTGCGATACCGATTATCATGTCATATTTTGAAGTGACCATGGTTTTTGCATACAAATCGCTGTTTGAATCTTCGCCCTGGGCGTTTTGAAAATCTATTTTGATATTTTTCCCGTCCTCAAACCCGGCTTCTTTCAAACCCTGGATTAAGCCGTTATAGCAGTTGTCGAGGGAAGGATGTGGTGCGAACTGGATTACCCCTATTTTTAGGGTTTTTTCCTGATTTGAATTTGAATCTTCTTTGCTGCAGGATGCAAATGAAAGCAGTAAAACAACACTCATTATAATTGCGGCGATTTTCTTAAAGGTTTTCATACTGATTACTCCTTTTCTAAAATTTCGTA
>DUMT01000035.1 GCA_012839705.1 Clostridiales bacterium
ACTCGCTTACGCTCGCCCTTGACATCCTCCAACAGAGTGCACAGTTGTAAAGATTATACAAAAATAAGAAAGGAGAGCTAACTTAGAAAAGCTAAAAAACTGTCTTGACAATGGGGAGCATTATATTGTTTCCAGCATGTCAGAGAAAACCTCCCTTATTATTACTTCCAACAAGGGCTTTGACGAGTGGGTGGATTTTCTCGGTGACGCCACCATCACAACCGCTATTCTCGACCGCTTAATCCACCATTGTGAAATCATCAATATGACCGGCAACAGCTACCGTCTCGAACATCGCAAATCTATCACGTGATCACTGTGCACTTTGTGGCGAAAATCTGTGCATTTTACTTGACTGCTTACAACTGCCACTGACATCACCATAATACAAGAAAATACCGCCCAAGCGCACCAAGTTTGGCGGTATTTTTTTGTTATATCGTCAGGGTTGATTTTTGCGTCAGCCCTGCCTATTTTCCTGGCGTTTCCTAAATTAATGTTTATCGGTCAAACGAAAGTGTGGACATTAAACGGCTATATACTGACTTTCTTGATATAAATGCGATAACAATGCCGGCTAACGCTGTTATTGCCATAACAATGGTAATTGAGGTATGGCCTGTAGGCGGTGAAGTTTTGTCGTCATCATCCTTCTTGTTGCCTTTGTCATCATCTTCGTCTTTGTCATCATCTTCGTCTTTGTCATCATCTTCGTCTTTGTCGTTATCGTTGTCATTGTCATTGTCATTGTCATTGTCGTTGTCGTCATCATCTAATTCGATATTACCAAGCAAGAAGGATTTCAATATGAAAACCTTGCCTTCATTAGAGGAATCAAACGTAAATGTCAAAGTATGCTTCTCATTGGTATCGGTTCTAAGGGCTTCTTGTACTTTGAGATAATTGCCCCATCCTCCCGAAAAATCGGCATCAAGTGTAACTTGACTTTCACCGTCAATATCTACAATGCACTTCCCGCCGGTGCCGTTTGCTATTGCCTCAAACATCAGATAGATATAATCAGCGTCTACCTCTACCACCATCGGTTCACCGCCCGGGGTTGAGGTCGCCATACCATTGCCCGACCTAGTCCAGTTGCCTTTAGAAATAATATTGACATCACATGCGTCAATTACGGTTGCATTCTCTAAACCGTTATCTGTCAGTGGGTCGGGAAGTGTATAGTCCGGTTCCGGTATGCTATCAAGTTGACGATAGATTTCATCCAGCTTCCAATTTATAAGCGTTCCGGCAAGATAATGGCCGTAATCTGTTGGATGGGTCGAGTCTGCAGTCAATTGGTTCCAAACAATATCGCCTGTTTCTATCAGCGGCAAAAGCGCATCACAATAACTTACCATTGGTACAGCATAGTGTTTAACAGCAGGCAAATGCATATTCTGAGCAGATGCGCCGCTTTGAATCATGAACGACAGAGATATAACACCGGGATGATTTTCAGAATTCAATATCTGGCGGAGCAAACCTTCATATGCTTCGGTTATATTCGTACGACCCAAATCATTGACGGCGAATTCTACAACAACAAAATCAGGTTTTTGGCTCAGCAAATCTCTTTCTACACGGCAGGCTCCGTAAATCGAATCCGTCGCGCCGATACCTGCATTTACATAATTTACAGTTATATTCGGGAATTTATTTATCCACCAGTCTCTTACAACTGCCGCATATGATTTTGTGTTCTTGTTGTTTGCTCCGTCGCCGACAGTTATAGAGCCGCCGATAAACCCGATGGTTATATCCTCTCCAGCCAATGCTTTTCTCATTGCAGCTGCTATGCGTTCACCGTTGCCCTCGTTTGCCAGATATTCATTGATCGCCGGGATACTGGGCAATATTTTTGTAACACATTTTTGTGTATTAATAACTAACGCGCCGGCTATCTTGTCACAGCCTTCTTTTACTTCTCTAACTTTTTCTTCATGATTCGCATATAAAACAAAGGTCGTATCGCCGTTTTCTGTATCAATGACAATTTTAATATTGGTGCTTTCTGTTTCACCGTCAATTATCTCCATTAATTGATCGCAATAACCAAAGCTCACATCATCCTCACCGTCGTTATTGATTTTGAATAAAGACTTGACGTATTTTTTGTCGCCTTCATCATTCACAATAAACTGCAATGAATATGATTCCGCTATTTCATTAAGATATTTTGTCGGGTCTTGATTTCTTGCTGATATTTCAAAAATGACCTCATCGTGATTTGCAACAATATCCTCAAATTTTATGTTAAAGGAAAGTTCAACATCTTTTACTGTAATCATATTTAGTTGGTAAGCAGAAACTTGTTCGGGTTTGTCAATAACTAAAGCGTGCCCCTGCTCTACCATCTTGTCTCCTTCATAAATCTTGGCATAATGCGATGCCTTGTTGCTCAAGTTAAGGGTTCTTCTTTCCGGCGGAGGCGCTATAGCGGGAGGGCTGATAATTGTTTTACAATTAAACGTGTTAAACACCACTGCGCCGGCTTGCATATCGTATCCCTCTTTAACGACATTTATTCTTTCAATACCGTCAACAATCAATACGAATGTTGTGTTGCCATTACTTGTTGTAATCTTAATAGTTATGTCCCTTGACTGTGTTTTTCCATCTACAATTTCAAAAAGGTAGTCATAGAAACCGAATCCTTGGTCGTCATCACCGCCGAAGTTTTTCTTAAAATAAGATTTAACGTAGTATTTTCCATCATCATTTAAATAGGGAGCCATCAGCAGTGAAAATGAATCGGCTTTTTCCCACAGCCACTTCGTTGGGTCCTGATTTCTTACAGAAATTTCAAAATAATAATCGCTGCTTGCATTAACAATATCCTCAAGTTTAAGATTAAAGCTCAGCTCAATATCTTTTACTTCTGCATTCTTAAGTTGAAAATTAGCCATATAGCCGGGGGTATCGATAACAAGGGAGTCTCCAACTTCCGAGGCTTTTTCACTTTCAGCATGCATTATATAATCATTAATCTTTGTGCTCAGAGTCACTGACGGAGTCTTTTCACCATATATGGTCGTCTTGCATTTCATGGTATTAAACACGATGGAACCGGCCGGCAAATCATTTTCTTTTTGAGTCGTATCAACTCTCTTTATACCGTTAACCAATAACTCAAATCTTGTATCGCCGCCGGTAGAGGTAATTCTAACAGTAAAATGGGTAAGCTCTATTGTGTCGTTAACTATTTCAAGCAAATCATCACAGAAACCCCATCCACGGTCATCTTTATTGTTGCCGAGATTTGTCTTAAAGAATGACTTGACATATTTCTTTTCACCTACATCACGTACGGTAAATTTTAACGAATATGATTCTGGTTTTGCCCACAAATAAGTTGTCGGGTCCTGAGCCCTAAAGGCTATTTCAAAAAAGAAATCACTGCCATCATCAACGGCGTTAATATCCTCGAATTTCATACTGAAGTTAAGTTCGAGGTTTTTGGCTGAAACACCCTTAAGCTCACAAATAGAAATATAGCCAGGGTAATCGATTACCAATGTATCATCCTGCTCAGATACTTTGTAAACCTCTTTATGAATAATATAATCCGCAGCCTTATTGCTTAGGTAGATTACTGCGGTTTCTGCTAAAGCGTTAATAAAGACTGCTGCCGAACTTATCAGCACAAGGACAGCCAAAGCTATGGAAAGAATCTTTTTCACTACAAATCCTCCTTAAATTTTAATACTAAAATTTATTTGAAAGATGGGAACGCCAGTAATAATTACCCTATTTTACGCTGCGGAAGCTATATTATAATATTCAAATTACTAATTAACAGTTTGTGTATCACCATTTCTATCGGTATAAATGCCGTATTTTCTCCAAATTTGTAGCATCAATTCATACCGTTTCAGCGGCATCCCTGTATACACGCAATTCGAGGTTGAAAAAATATAGCCCCAGCCCTGCATGCCTTGTTTAAGAGAGCGCTTGATATCATTTATGCATTCTTCCTCCTTGCCAGTTTGAAGTAACGCGCAGTTTACATTGCCAATTAAGCATACTCTATCACCTACTTTCTTTTTAACCTCCCCTAAATCAACGCCTCCTTGCGGGTCTAGTGAATGTAGTGCATCCGGTCCACAATCAACCAGTTGTTGCAGAATAGGCATAATATTACCGTCTGTATGTTTTATCGTGTAATAACCCATCTTTCGATAGTTATGTAAAACCTCTTTTAAATAGGGAACAATAAACTCATCAAACATATCAGTACTGAAAAAGGGATTTGTATTAAAACAATAGTCTGAACACAATGCAAAGCCATCCAAAAGCCCGGAGCCCTCAAATTTCTCTGCCCACTGCGTATATGCTTCCAATTTTCTTTTGGATGTTTCATGTATTTTGTCCGGTTCTTCGTATAGCTGAACCGTAAAATCCATCATAGAATCCCCGTCTGGAATTCCATATGTAGGGTCGCCGTGCAGCATAACAAAGTATTCATCGCCGCTAAGCTCTCGGATAACTTCCAAAACAGGCGCAATCATATCATAATCAGAAGCATCCGATTGTACAAAAATCGCACTGTGCCCATATTTTTTTGCAGTATCTACATAAACCTGTGCAATATCTAAGATTTGTGCCCTTTTTTCTTCCCGGCTCATTTGGTCCCACTGGTGAAATACCCTATGAGTTGGATGCACCTTGCCGAGAGCTTCCATAGTCAGATAAAATACAAGCTCAAAATGTGGTACTAAACCTGTTATGGGTTCCCTTTTTAAAGCTTTAATGAAACGCTCCTTTTCCGTCATCCCTTCAACCATCTTTCATTTTTTACTTTTTTAATACTTCGACTTTTTTTAATTTAAGCGCATTCATTAAATCATTAAAATCTATCCTGGCTAAAGCGACCCGTTTATCTGCTGCACCATATGAAATGTAAAGCCAATTACTTTTCATGTATGCGCCTTGCGGGAACACAACTTCATTTACATCGCCATACCGTTCATAGCCTTCAGTCGGCTCTAGTAAAGGTTTAGATAATCTTGACAGCACTATTGATGGATTTTCCAAATCCAATAGCGCTGCTCCGACACGATAGCAAAATGGCGTTCTGTCGTCTGATACCCCGTGATATATAAACAGCCAGCCTTCATCCGTGCGAATTGGCGGAACACCGCCTCCAATTTTTATATTTTCCCATTTATGAATACCTTTTAATAGAATTTTTTCATGCGGCTCATAATTCTGCCAATAGTCTTTATCAAAAAGGTCTTCAATACTATCAAAATAGTCTATTTGTATATCGGGTTCAATTCTATGTATATAAGCAATTTTATTGTTAATTCTTTCGGGGAAAATGAATGCATCCTTATCCCCTACCAAAGTGGGGATAACCCCTAATTTTGTATAACTCTCGAAGTCATCTGTAACAGCGACTGCAACTCTTGGAGTTACACCGTCATAAGCTGTGTAAAATATGTAGAAACGCCCTTCAAATTTGACAATTCGCGGATCCTCGCAACCTGCTCTGTCAGAGTCATCTCCGGGAGCAATTACCGGCACCTCAGAATCTTCCCTTATAAGTAAGCCATCGTAATCCAACAAAGCATAATGTATCTGATTTAAAGAATACCTAATTATGCTGTCTGATAATCGCTTGCCCAAAAAGCCTTTTCTGTAAAGCATATGAACTTTACCATTATCCAATACCATTCCAGCGTTAAACTTTGCCTCTAATTCATCGTTGCTCTCTAGAACAACACCTAGTCTTTCTATATTTATCATTACTGCCATCCTTTATTAATGTTGTTGAAATTTAGTTTATTTTGATTTAATTCAAAAAATATCTTTGAATTAATATCTACCGTATTTTTGAATTGCATACATTACTGCGCGCATGCTCGTCAATAAGGTACCGTTATTAATAGAGCCTGCAGTGCAAAGATTCAGCCCTCTGCTTTCCTTTGCCATTTCGCAATCCCTTTTTACCTCGGCTATTATTGCCTCTTCATCGTTGCTCATAAATGTAAACGGAGCAAGCTGGCCGTCAATCCTCGTTTTAGGCATATGTTTTCTAATTTCCGAAACTGTAAGAGTGGGGCCAAAATTACATCCGGTTAGATTTAATTTTGCTAATACCGGAAGCAGGTGCCCCATTGCCGAATCGGAATGCTGATAACGTTCGTCCCCGGGGTCTGGCGACCAATGGTCAAACATTCTTTTTAATATCGGGTACCCGAAAAACTCATACATCTCGGCTGTAAGCATACAGCAATTATCATCATAAAAACTGAAGCCGTGAGGTACATTTGGGTAAACATATCCCGCTTCCTCATCAAAAATCGTCGCCATTTTAAAAAGGGTGTCCGATATTACCTGGCTGAAACGCTTGGCAAGATCAGGTTGGTCAATGATAAGGAAAATAAGGTTCTCAACGCCGTATATTGAAGTCGCAAGAGTTACCGGCCCTCTTATTCCTCTTAATAAATCGGGCTTTCTCCCGTATTCTTCATAAATTCTCTTTTTTTCTGCTTCCCAGTTGGGCGGCAATAAGAATTTTCTTAAATCCAGCTTTTCAACCCTGTCCAGCAGTTTTTCCAGCTTTTGCGGCGTATCGCAGTCGCTTTCAACCCAGTATGTGCCGCCCTGGTACACAATCCTGCATTCAAAGACTTCCTCTATGCTTTTTCTTGCTGGAAATCTGCATTCAGGGTTTAGTTCAGGAAATTCCTCTCTTAAAAGCCGTCTCCCAACGATTTTCTCAGCTTTATCATTGTATCTCTTATTTAATTCAATCCTTCGTTCGAGCGGGAGATTATAGGCCCACGGGTCCCCGGGTTCGTTTAGTTCCGCAAAAACGCATTCTTCGCTCATTCTAATCCCCAACGCTACTTGCGGAGCCTCAGGACTAAAGCAGTTGTCTTTATGCGCCAGCTCGTCGTCTTTCCAGAACTGTTCAACATCTACATCGAGCATATTGTTTTACCTCCGGTAAGTATTTAGAAAATTTATACCCTGCCGTCTAGCTCATCACCACTTACTAAATAATTGTTTTCCAGTAAGTTCTGGTAAATCTCCGAAACAGTAGTGAAAGCAACAGCGATATATGTATCGGCCGCTCCGTAGTAAATAGCAATACGGCCTGTTTGAGCATCATATACAGCCGCACAGGGAAAGCAGACATTCGGCACATTGCCCACTGTTTCGTATGGAAGCTCCGGGGTGAGGAGATATCCGTCTGTTCTGTATAACACCTTTGACGGGGTATTTATATCAAGCAGTGCCGCGCCAATTGAATAAACAAAACAATTGCAGTTATTTACTACACCATGATAGAAAAGAAGCCATCCCTTATTTGTTTCAATCGGTATAGTCCCTGGTCCAATTTTCAAGCATTGCCACCAGCCGCTGCCTCCTCTTGACATTACATGCCTGTGCTTGCCCCAATAAATTAAATCGGGCGATTCGCTTAGGAATATATCGCCAAACGGTGTATGGCTGGTATCACTTGGCCGTGATAACATCACATAATTTTCATTGATTTTGCGCGGAAACAACACACCGTTACGGTTATATGGAAGAAAAGCATTTTCCAAACGAATAAAAGTTTTAAAGTCGGTAGTTTTTGCCAGCCCAATTGTCGGCCCGTGAAAATGTGTGCACCAGATTATATAGTAAACGCCATCTATTTCTACAAGACGGGGATCATATGGATGCTGAGGCTGAAAGGGTTTCCCTTCGGTATCAATAAAGCGGATATAATCATCATTTATATCCCAGTTAAGCCCGTCTTTACTCGTACCAACATGAAGTTGAGGCGCACCAGTTCTGTGTTCCGCCCTAAAAACTCCGATAAATCCATCTTTATAAGTGATAACTCCACTGTTAAAGATTCTTGCACAGCTTTTGGTATGGTTAAATTTTGTTATTGGATTATTGGAATATCTCCAGATCGGATATTGATAGCCTGCCGGCTTATCCTCCCAAGGCATGTTGGGACAGTTTTTTCCAATAATTTTTATGTCTTCCATATCTATCACTATTCCTTCCTTGTAGTATTGGTGCTATTTAGGCTTTCAAAATATCGTGCAGCAAGCATAAATTTATCCAAGGTAACTGCTTCAAATTTTCCCGGATATTTCTGTTCGAGTTTATCCATTACCCTTTTCAAGTCAGTCGGACTCATTAGAATCCATTGACCACAGCTGTTTTCAACATGAAACTGAGAAGTTGTAACGTCTTCATTCACAATAACCCCATAAAAGCCCGCGCAGATTCCTCCATTTTTATCGGTGTTAACTGTTTCCCGCAAGATGTTGTTGTAAACCTCTTGCCAGCCTTTATATGGAGTGCATGTGAATTTGCTAAAAGCCGCCGTGGTGTTTGTGCTGTATAATCCATATGTACCTTTGGTGATTGAATTATCGTAAATATTCATTATGTAATTTAACCGCGAATTTTCTCCAAATGCCACTTTTATTGTTTCGCCGTCCAAATACATACGCACAGAATATGAGGTATTTGGAGAAATATTTGCAGGGTAAGAGGAAAGAATCACTTCATCGCCTTTTATAACTCTTGCCAGTTCTATTCTTTTACCCTCTGATATCCTTGCTTCATAGTATGTATCCATTTCGGTATTTATAAACCCGCGTATTGATACGACACCAGACGTATCATAATTGTAGTCAACAGTCAAATGTATGGTAAGGCAATCGTAAGCGACATAACACATAAAAAAATTCTCGGGCATGGTGCCGTATAGCTTACCGTCTTTTTCGACGAAATCGCCTTTAAAAATCCGCCTGTCGCATAAAGCCGGCGAGTGATTGATATAAGAATAATAACGGTCTACCGCCAGCACGCCGTCCCAGCGCTCAATTTCGGTATAAGCGTTGTTTGAGCGACCTGACAATCCCATGATTCCTGCCCTTTTAGCAAACTCGCTGTAAGCCTGCTTATTAATGTCATGGAAGCAAAACGCAAAATAATCTAAATACGGCTGGTCTGATTTTTTGCTAAGTACCTTTGAATTCTCAATAAGCTTTTGTTTGCTTTTTTCGGGCAATACAGGATAATCCGCATAACCCTCGTATGTACCGCCTGTTGTGTAAAAATAATCATTTTCAGTAGCAGTGTTCTGGTAATACTCGGCAATGGAGGGAAAATCCTCAATAGTGTTTGCAGGCATACCCCAGTTGATGGCAATTTTTCCTCTTTCGGGCGAAAGATATCCACCATGGTTAAATGACAGTGGCGCTTTTACTGTATCAGCTTCCGAAGCATAGAATGTTATGTAAAATTTATTCGGTTCAACAGTAAATTCTTCTATATTGGTTTTCTGTTTAAATTCGCGAATCTGTGATGGCACCACTGCATGAAACGATAAATTGTTGCTGGCTATACATTTCAATACTCCGCCTGCGGTGGATAGGCTGTGTATGCCCACATATTCATCTTCAACCCATCCCCATACATAAAAAACATCATTATTATCGCCAAAATAGCGATTTACCTTTTCTTCTAGGGATTTATCCTGCTTATTAGTACAAATATGCAGGTCAAGAAACAGCATTTTTCTTTGAACCGCAAGATCAAGACCTTCCCATGTCATCAGCATATATTCGTTTTGATTGACGAAAGGCAGCAGATTATCGACCTGCCACTCATAGACCTCGGTATATGTATTGAGATTTAGCGTTTCGAGGCGGGCAGTTATGGTCTTGCTTTCATTGGAATTGGTTAACATAACGCTATCTAAGATCTTCAGACCTGTTTCTTTAGAAATACTTTCCGCATCCTTGGCCAGCACCGGCAATACCCCTGTAATACCAGCAATTACAGCCGCCGTATCGGCTAAAGGTACACTCCACTCTGAATGACCCCTTATTTTATGATTAAAAGTGATAATTCCGGAAAAGCTGTCTATAAACTTTAAAATTATTTCCTTAACCGACAACAGCTCTTCAAAACAGCAGTTCTTGCTGCTTTTGTAATACTCCATCCATTCACGGTCGGTATTGGAATATGCAAATGAATCGCCCAATATATACAAGCGGGGAGATGTTCTATTGACTATTCCTTGAATTGTCTTGGTTATTGCATATTCGCTGTAGCCTCGAATGTTTCGAGAATCAATAAAAAATTTAATATCATTCATAAGTGGTTTAATTCACTTCCTCTCAGCATAAATTGCCGGCATATAGCAGCAATTAATCAATACGGCTGCTTAACCTAGCATAGTTGTCAAAATTCACACCCGCGGCTTATTCTGCTTTTCTCTTTTTCACGACATAGCAAAGTACGGTCATCAAAGAAGCAATGACCAATATGAATAAAATGGTAGTAAAGCTGCCGGCTCCTGTTTTCGGTGTGCCGGAATCTTTGGCGGTTTCTGTCGGGTCGCCATCAGTGGTTTCTGTCGGGTCGCCATCAGTGGTTTCTGTCGGGTCGCCATCAGTGGTTTCTGTCGGGTAGCCACCAGTGGTTTCTGTAGGCACTAGCGATGTTGTCGATTCAGGCGGTTCCGGTACATCTTGCTCCTGTCTTGACTGTTCAAACAACCAAGAAAGCAAGTCGGGTTCCGCATAGGCATTATGCCATGAAAAATGGTTGACTCCTTCATACTCGGAATAAGTGATATTGCCGCCGCATTCCTCTAATGCAGCTGCCATATCGCGCGACCCTGAAACAGGCACAACATCGTCTTTATCACCGTGGAAGGCCCAGATAGCCACATCCTTTATCAGCTCGGCTTTGGACGGGTCTCCAGCTCCGCATACTGGCAATGCTGCTGCAAACATGTCAGGATAACGGATAATTATATCCCAAGTGCCGTAACCGCCCATTGAAAGACCTGTTACATAAAGCCGATTTTCATCAACGCTGTACTCGTTTTGTATATTCTTCAACAGTTCAACCGTAGCGGCCATATATTTGCTTATCGGGACTTGGTCCTGATTATACGAGCCATTTCCCCATGGGGTATTCACCCACTGATGGTTGCTTGCACATTGAGGCGCAACGATAATGCAATCATGCCCGCTATCAGCGCTGTCGACAATGCGATCCAAAATTTTAACATTATATTTTATCTGAACGGTATTATCCGAACCTCGTTCGCCCGCACCATGCAGGAATAAAAGAAGGGGATACTCTTTTCCGCTATCATAATCATCGGGTACATACAGGCGATACGGTAAAACGGTTCCCTTGCTGTCAGTAAATGAAAGCGCCTGCATCGATTCTTCAAGATTTGCTGCTGATGCTGTAAACGCCATGTTTGCGATAAGCAACAACGACAGAAAAATTACCAGAGGACTTTTATAAATCTTTCTTAATTTCAACACCATAAATTACCTCCAATGACAATCATACGTACTGTAAAGTTAAATGAAAGTTGAGAACACCTCAGCCCTTTTGGTACAATGGTTTCACCACAAAACACTGTACCTCCCAAAAAGGAGAGATGTTCTCATGGTGAAATCATACCATTTTTCA
>DUMT01000036.1 GCA_012839705.1 Clostridiales bacterium
TATACTGTCTTTGATCCATTACGGTTTCCCTCCAGTTGCTTTTGTCTTCAACTTAAGTATAACTGGTTTTGACCGTAATGGGTCTTTTTTTTATTTATTTGGGCAATTCATTTTACAACTTACCTTCATTTCTGCATTTTTTAATAAGCATAATATAATTTTATCTTTTTACCCTTCAAAATATTCTAATTCATATATATTCTTCGTTATTTTCTAATATTTCCTTATCCCTTAACAATAAAACGCTTCCCAGTTCCTAACTGCTGGCAGAGTGTTTTAATTCCTTTAAATTTCACTTCCGAGCCTTTTAGAAACTCGTTCTCATTAATATTTCCATCATCAGAATTGATTAATAACTCCATCAGCTCTTCCGGGGATAGGTGTAGCCCGATTAATGTAAAACACCTTCGGTATTGAAAATAACAACCGATTCATAATTCAAAGCCCCCTTGAAATTGAATTTAAAATTTATTATGTTATTAAGGTACCGCATAGAAAAAGCAAGTTATAAATTGAGGCAAACCAGCCACCATACAGGAGGTATATACATGGCGACATTTGAGGACTTTTTGAAACTGGATATCAGGGTTGGCGAAATAATCAAGGCGGTGGTTTTTGAAAAGGCGAAAAAGCCCGCATATAAATTGTGGGTGGATTTTGGCGACGAAATCGGAATTAAGAGATCCAGCGCACAAATCACCCAATGCTATAAAGTGGACGAGCTTGTAGGCAGGCAGGTTTTAGGGGTGGTAAATTTTCCGCCGAAACAGATTGCCGACTTCATTTCGGAAGTATTGATACTCGGCACGTATTCAAAACAGGGGGTAGTATTAATCCAGCCCGAACAGCCTGTGGAAAAAGGGGATAAACTAGGGTAATAACATGCTTCTTTTTTATAAGCATACTATGATTTCACATATAATACAACTTCGTTGCACAAAAAAGCAGGAATCGCGAAATGGATTCCAGCCTGATTTCGTATTGATATTGGCATATATACATAATTTGCTGTTCCAATCCTATGATACAATCATGACATGTCAATGTTTTCACCACGCTGATTGACAAAATTCGCTTTAATGTGATAACGTTATGTAATGGTTGTATAAAAAATTAACTAACCATCCAGGAGTTAACTTATGCAAAACCAGAACTATAAAAGCACTTTGCATGCCTGTTATTTGGGCTATATAACCCAGGCGCTGATAGTAAACCTTCCGCCGCTGCTATTTGTGGTTTTTAAGGAAAAGTTCGGGCTTTCCTACACCCTGCTTGGCAGCCTTGTTTTAATAATCTTCATCACCCAGTTGGTTGTAGACGCCATGGCAATAAGATTTGTAGATAAAATCGGGTACCGGGCATCGGCTGTAATTGCCCACCTGTTTGCCGCCGCCGGAATGGTTTCCTTCGCCTTCTTGCCGCGGATAATGCCTCTGCCCTACCTGGGGCTTATAATTTCTTATCTGCTGTTTTCAATAGGAGGCGGGCTTATTGAGGTACTTGTCAGCCCTATTGTGGAAAGCCTGCCCAGCGAGGCGAAAGCGGCATCCATGAGCCTGCTCCACTCGTTTTACAGCTGGGGGCAGGTTCTGGTCATAGTGCTCTCAACAGTAACACTCAAAATCATAGGGGAAGATAACTGGTTTATGCTCCCCCTGCTCTGGTCAATCCTTCCGGTTTTCACCCTTTTTAAATTTACCAGAGTCCCACTCATTGAACCTCACGGGGAAGGCGGGCCAACCCCGGCGAAAAAGCTGCTGGCATCAAAAATTTTCCTGACTGCACTGCTGCTTTTGGTGTGTTCCGGCGCTGCAGAGCAGTCCATGGCGCAATGGGCTTCCCTCTTTGCCGAAAAGGGGTTGGGGATTTCCAAAACCCTTGGGGACCTGTTTGGCCCTTGCCTGTTTGCAATAATGATGGGCAGCGCCCGTACCTTTTACGGAATTAAGGGGCAGAAAATCAATATGTTAAACACTCTTGCCGCCTGCTCGTTCCTATGTATCCTGTCCTATGCCCTGGCGGCGCTGGCGCCAAGCCCGGTTATATCCCTGATGGGCTGCGCCCTTTGCGGGCTTAGTGTCAGCCTCATGTGGCCGGGAACGCTCAGCATAACAGCCGCAGGATACCCTGGCGGCGGCACAGCGATGTTTGCCATGCTGGCAATCGGCGGAGATTTGGGCTGTTCTGCAGGGCCCTGGATTTCAGGGGTTATCGCTGACTCCTTCAGCCTGAATATTGGGCTTTTAACAGGAATGGTTTTCCCTGCCATTATGGTGATTGGATTATTTGCGTTAAAAACCATGCTTAAGAATCAAACTAACGCTTAAAAAACCGCCGGAGGGCTTACAGCCTTCCGGCGGTTTTTGCAACATAAGGTTGCCAAACTATTCAATATCAGTGGTGCCCGTTGTAGTTGTAGAGCCTGTTGTTGTTTCAAACTGTGTGGATGTTGTGGCGGTTGTAGTAACATGGCTGGAAGTGCCGGCAGTTTGGCTTGTTTTTGCAGTTTTTTCGGTCTTTGTTGTGGTTGGTGCCGTTTGGGTAGTGGTGAAACCGGTGGTAGCTGGCAAGGTTTCAATTGTGGTTTGGGTGGTGGTTTGAGCAGTTGTCGGCGCCGATTTCAGCTTTTTGGCTGTTTTGTCTATAACATCACCGTCGGCAATATCCCCTTCACCATTAAGGCTCCCCCAGCCAAAACTAAAGGATATATCGGTTTCCTGGTCGATCATAACCGTAAAATTAATCCTGTCGCCTTTATGCATCGGCATTGTGTAACGCGGATTATCAGAGCCTATTACAACCTTGCCATACCCGCTCACCTTTTCAGAAACCGTGCCGTCGGCAGCAAGGGTAATATTATATTTGCCCGGGGATAGTGCGAGGGTGTATTCCTCCTCTGACACAAGCCCTTCGGTTTTTATGGTATTGCCATCCTCATCCGAAATTTCCACTTCAACGCCGTATACAGCGGCTTCTATCACTGATTTTCCGGCGGAAACCGTACTGCTGAACAACCCCCATCCTGTGATGGTTACAATAAGCAGGCAAAAGTAGATTGCCGCCGCGCTGTATATAAAATGGCGCAGATACCTGTTTTTTAATTTATTAAATACTTTAGCAAACAGGTTCATTGTGCCATCCTCCATAATTCCATAATTCCATTATTATTTCTTTTGGCAATCAAAGGGCACAAATGTTAATTAATCACTTATGCCCTTTGATTGCCGCCTATCCTGCGAGGGATAGGCGGCCTCAAGTTTAAGCGCTCATGTTATACGTGGTGCCGTTTTCTATAAGGGTGAGGTTATAAGAGCTGCCAGCCATGCTGTCTTGGACAGTCTGCTTAAAGGTTTTTCCTGAAAGCAGGGTGCTGCTGTTGGCAGTCAGGGTAATGCCGCTCTGTCCGACCAGGAACTTGGAATTGCCGCCATCCTTGAAATAACAGTTCACAAATAATACATTATTTAATGTTTGAGCGAAGCTGTTCTTGGCGGCAAGTACGCAGTTGCGGACAATAACGTTTGAGGTACCGCCATCAAAGTGGATGCCAAAGTCTGCACCTTCAAAAGTGCAGTTCTCGATTATAACTGTGCCTACTGCTTCAGCCCAGCCAATCTGGCGCGTACCACCTTAAAATGTGCAGTTGGATATTTTTCCGCTGCCCACAAAATGGAGGCAGTTAATATTTGTATCAGCACTAAATGTGCAGTTGTTAATATTTACATTGAGGCCAGCGACATAAATTATCGTGTCACCATTAACGCTATCTCCGGCAACGAATTCTATATTGGAAATGCTCACATTGTTCTTTGTGATTTTAAGCGTATCAATATCGCCATTGCTGTCCTGATAAAACGCAACTGAAGACGCGGGGCTTCCATCCTCTTTAACAGCTCCAACCAGGCTTATTCCTTCCACATTTATATCGGGGATACTGAATTCTCCCGGTGCCAGATGGATTATATCGCCGGGTTTCGCGGAAGCTATGCTTTTGCCAAATCTTCGCTTGTTGTAACAGGGAACGAGGCTCCAGCATCATACTTGTTGTCAAAGCTGTCGGATTCAACAGCAGCCTGGGTGGCTACAACCGTCACGTTGATAATTATATTCTTGCCCTGGAACTGGTTGCCGGCATCTTCCCTCATATGAACAACCAGCGCAAAGTAGTCTGTGGCCCCTTCCTCATCAAGCTGTCCATAGGGCGCGGCTATAATACGTTTGCCCTGGCTTGCAAGGAGCTCGCCGAGGTTCTGAGCCTGCCCTGCAACAGAATCCCAGCTTTCAACAACCGAGGATTCATCGCCGTTGACAACTACAAATTCCAGCGCGTCGGCAAGCCCTTTATCCTCAATATCAAGCAGGATGTTGTAGCGCAGAGCCAGGGTTCCAAGGTTCCTTACGGCAAGGTAGACCACCTGGGTTTTTCCTGGCTCCCATAAGGAGTGGTTGGTCGGGTTTACGTTGTCGCCACCGCTGAAGATGTTGCCCTCACCGTTGGCGATGGATTCGTACTCCCCGTTTTCGCCCCTCATGAGCAGGTCAACTTTCAGGTTGCCAGCCACGATGCGGTTTCTATAGCTTGCTACCGTATCGGTAAACCAGGCAAGCGTCGTGCCGGCGATCAGTGCACAGCAAGCTAATATTGAAAGGATATTAAGCAGCAGTGCCCGTTTTGTTGAGAATTTTTGCATATTTTTTTGTCCTCCCATTATTATTTAGCCAAAAACAAGTTATCGTCATTGGGTTTCAACAGATTGATTGGCTTCGTCAAGCCCAAGCTTTGCTTTCAATTCCGCCAGCTCGGCTAAAATTTTCTGGGCTTCCGCCCGCTCCGCCTCGATTTTTTCACGCTCGGCTTTCAATTCTTGCATCTGCTCTGCTTTATACCTGCGGAAAAGCCTTATGCTGTTTGTCACTTGTATTACTATTAGTAATAAAAACGGAAGCAAAATACAAGTTGTATATCCTGGGACGGTTTTCAGGAATTGAAAGAAAGCTCCCAGTCTGGGTATTCGCCATTGATACTTACCGAGGACATAAGGGTAAGTAACAATTTCTTCATCATCAACACCGGTGGTCGTACCGTAGGTAATGAATCCCGGGTTGCCATATACATCAGTTGCCCGCCGCCTGATTTTATGGGTGACAGTTTGGCCGAAATTGGCATCATTTTGGGAAATAAAGGAGATTATATCCCCCTCCTTCAATGTGGTGGGGTCAACCACCTTTGCCAGGACGAGATCCCCCGCCCTGAAATCGGTGGCACTCATGGAATCGCTCAGGACCACAAATGCCCTGTAACCAAAAAACTTTCGGTCGGTGCGGTTGAATGTGTTGACCGAAACCAGGGTGAAAACTGTCATGCAGATGGCAAATGCAACGGTAACGCAGGTGAAAATGGTTTTAACAATTTTTACGGCCTTAATCATTTATCTCCCACCCTTTAATCAAACAACTTATCCGGATTGTTTCGGGTTTGTACCGCATCGGCACACAAATCAAAGGAAAGAGTTTTATTCTGTGCGTTGTTACCGGAATTTTCGGGAAAATGAAATGTAGCTGTAAGTTCCTTATGCTCATTGATGCCCAGAGCTGTTTTGGAAAGGGCGGCAAGTTCCTGGGTAAAATCCGAAGCAGTGCCTTTGTATAAAATCGTATCTTCATCGCTTATGGTGATTTCCAGAATATCCGCAAGTCCCCCTTCGACTGTCTTAAAATAAATTCTGTAATGAACCTCCTCAGAGCTAAGGTTCTCGATATAGAAATTCCGTTTTATTGTCATTCCCGGCTCAAACAACAGTTCATGCTCGGAAATTACAGGCTTTCCGCCGTTTAAATCAATCTTCACCCTCCCGGTTCGGAAGAGGTTATCACTTACCATAAAGGTTTCAAACATTAATGCTATGGTGCTGATAATAAGGCAGATGGAAAGTATTATTACACTGGCAACACCGTTAGCAAACTTTCGTGCGGTATGGCGTTTCATACCCTTGCCCCCTTCCTGTGCCTAACCCCCAGGACTCCCAGTGCAAGGAGGGATGCGAATAAGACAGCCGGCAGCAAAGGGTTAGCCAGGACTCCCGTTTTCGGGTTCAGATTTTGGACTTCCTCCACCCACCATACAAAATCTGCCCGTAACTCCTTTTCCTGATAATCGTTTCCGACGCTGGTGTCATGATATGTGGTAATTTCATATAATGCTTCGCTTGTTGTTTTTTTGGGAGATGTAAGGGTATAATTTAAGGATTTTGGCATATCACGCATCAGCCCGTCGTACATAACCTGTCCCGTGGACAACAGAACCACTTTGCATTTCAGGACTTCCGCCAGCTTTTCGGAACCGGGATGGATATCTGCACGGAACCGGATGGTTATGGTGTTCTTATATGTGAATTTCACGCTGTAGTATTTAGTCTCACTGTCCCCCGGAAAAAGGTTAAGGGATTGGAAAGGAACGTTATACTCAGGCTTTTTAGCGCTTAATAAGAATCCGGCAGCCAGATTATCAGTTTTTTCATTGCTTAGCTTTAAAACTGAACCATTCAAATCTGTGCTTGCGCCAAAAAGCAGGTTTCTGGAATTCGAAGGGCTGTTTTCCAAACCCTTTGTTTCAATTGTGATAATGTTGTCCGGTGCTACATAAACAGCTTTTTGCCGGGAAAAATAGCTGTAAATCTTTAATCCGAACAGGGCGGCTAAAACTATGCACAGCAGTATGCCGAGCAGAATACTTATTTTTTTATAAAAATTTAATCTTGGTTCGATCTGTTCCACCTGTCTCACCGCCTGGATGATATATACTTTTTATCAACATCAAGTAATTAATTTACAACTATTTCCATTTAATTTTTGTAAAATTTTGGTTGGATTATTCATCTAATTAAGGCTGTTTTTGAAATTTTTTTGGTGATAATAAAACTATTTAGGTACAATCTACAGGAACTGACAAAATCCCATGATTTCAGCCTGCATTTGCAAACAAAAAAGGCACCGGGTTTTCCAGTTCCTTTTTATTTGCTCTGTTTAATTTGTAATTTTGGAGATTTTTTAGAACATGGTTTATTAATGTCAGGCAGAAGATTGCGCATTAAAAACAGGGTGCAAACAGACAAAGGTTATATTATTTTAATTCTAATCAGCCTGTTGCCCAAAATGGCACTCCCGGTTTTGTTTTAAGCCATCAACCTTTAGAGGAAGGTTCTTAACCGTAGATACCCATAAAGACAGCAAATATTATATTTATTTGGTATGCTGAAAACTGTTTATTAATTTCGGATATAATTAAACGGTGAGCATACACCCACCGCTGTTTTTTGGGTAAGGTGTCTCCGAAACGTCAGAAACCGTGCTGTTTGATTTGGCGACAGAATATCTGCCGGCTCGGGCTTCTTTTCAAGGTTAATGACAGCTATTTTCAAGTCAAGGGTTGTTTTATTTACAACTGCCTGCGTCACATTTGTACTGGTTTTAACCTAATTTGCGTAAGATAGTTTTGATTTCAGGTTTCCCCATGTTTCCGGGGTATAATCGCTCATTTTTAAATTCGCTGTTGAGTCAATTGCTTCCTGCAAACGGAATTTGTCCGGAACATCAAAGACTCGTACCCGGGATGAATTGCTGATAATTATAATGTATCCAAAAACTGTCAAAAAATCAAATATAATATTTTATACTAACCAGGAATCAGACGAATATTTTTGCCATGCAAAAATGCCGTCTGCAATAGAATCGGCATCTTACGATTAAAATCTTGTACGGGATTTCAAAGCAAATAAGAAAGCAGCCATATCGGATGTTATGGCTGCTTCGATTGGTCGGAGTGACAGGATTTGAACCTGCGGCATCTTGCTCCCAAAGCAAGCGCGCTACCAGCTGCGCCACACCCCGAAATATTGAATTATCCGGCTATAAAATTATAATACAGCCGACCTTTTGTGTCAAGTGGTGAATAAGCCTTTTGCGTTATTAAAAAATTCCCTGATATTTAAAATATTATGCAAATAATAGCAGCAAAAGGCGCCCTGGAGCTTGACAACTTAAGTTTTGCATGTTACAATGTCGAGTGCCGCATGTTCCAGGCTCTAAGTGGGTTTTCCCCGCCTGTAACAGCGAGTCTAACAGAAAAGCAGGTGCAAAAATGTACGCAATTATCGAAACAGGCGGCAAGCAGTACAAGGTACAGAGCGGCGACATTCTGTTTGTCGAAAAGCTGGACGCCAGCGAAGAATCCGCTGTAACCTTTGACAAGGTGCTTGCTGTACACAACGGAAAAACACTTAAACTCGGCAATCCTTATATTAAGGGCGCCACAGTTGATGCACGCGTATTGAAAAACGGAAAGGGCAAGAAAATCACCGTTTTCACCTACCGCCCCAAGAAAGGCAGCAAACGTGCAGTTGGCCACCGCCAGCCCTACACAAAGATTCAGATTGAAGCCATCAACCCGAAGGCTGCAAAAGCCGAGAAAGCCGATGACGCTGAGTAAGTTCTTTATAAATCAGGGAACTATCGTCGGATTTGAAATTTCAGGCCACGCCTGCGCCGGCAGGTACGGCAGCGACATTGTGTGCGCAGCCATTTCCTCGGCGGCACTTATGGCCGCCAACACCATCACCGAAATATACGGCATACCGGCGCAAATAATTGAGAAAGACGGCTATTTAAAATTAATGTTGTCCGTCAACGACTCAAAACGCTGCCAGGAACTGCTCAGAGGATTGTCTTTGCACCTGGCAGAACTTGAGAAACAGTATCCACACAGCTTAAAAGTTATTTACGGAGGTGTAACCAATGCTTAAGATAAATATCCAGCTCTTCGCCCATAAAAAAGGTGTTAGCTCCACAAAGAACGGCCGTGACTCCGAGTCAAAGCGCCTTGGCGTAAAGCGTGCAGACGGCCAGTTTGTTCTGGCTGGCAATATTCTCGTCCGTCAGCGCGGTACCAAAATCCATCCCGGTAACAATGTTGGTATCGGTTCTGATTATACCCTGTTCGCCCTTATTGACGGCAGAGTTAAGTTCGAGCGCATGGGCAGGGACCGCAAGCGCGTTTCCGTTTACGCTGTCGAGCACTAATCCGAATCTCTTGGGCCTTTATCCCCGCCGCTGTGGCGGGGATTTTTTAAGTTTTAAAGCTTTAAAAAATTTGAGCCATTGTTATGTTAACAAATACAGGGTATTATATATATTACCTTAATAAATTTGACCTTGTATTTTAAAAGGATGGTTAATTTATGTTTGTAGATACCGCGGTAATTAAGATAAAGGCAGGAGACGGCGGGGACGGCGCCGTTTCATTCCACCGGGAAAAATATGTTGCCGCCGGCGGCCCCGACGGCGGGGACGGCGGCAAGGGCGGCGACGTGGTTTTTGTCGCCGATGATGGGCTTAACACCCTTGTGGATTTCAGGCACCGCAGAAAATACTTTGCCGAAAACGGCAGCCCGGGCGGGACAAGGAAACGTTTCGGTAAAAATGGGGCTGACCTGATTATCCGCGTCCCCCGGGGCACACTTGTTTATGACAACAAAACCGGCAGGCTGCTGGCGGATATTTCCTCGGACGAGCCCTTTATCGCCGCCAGGGGCGGGCGGGGCGGATGGGGAAACAGCCATTTTGCCACCCCCGTCCGCCAGGTTCCAAATTTCGCAAAGCCCGGCATGCCCGGCGAGGAGCTGGAAGTAAGGCTTGAGCTAAAACTCCTTGCGGATGTGGGGCTGGTAGGCTTCCCGAATGTGGGCAAATCCTCCCTTTTATCGGTGGTTAGCGAAGCGCGCCCGCAGGTTGCCAACTATCACTTTACCACCCTCACCCCGGTGCTTGGAGTAGTGCGGGTAGCGGAAGGAGTCTCCTTCGTCATGGCTGACATCCCCGGCATTATCGAGGGGGCAAGCCAGGGGGCGGGGCTTGGACATGAATTCCTGCGGCATATCGAGCGGTGCAGGCTCCTTGTCCATGTTGTGGACGTTTCCGGCAGCGAGGGGCGGGACCCTCTTCAGGATATCGAGATAATCAACCGTGAGCTGGAGGAGTTTAATCCCGAGCTTGCCTCACGCCCGATGATAATCGCCGGCAACAAGTGCGACCTTGTGGATGACAGGCAGGTGGAGGAATTTGCAGCCGCCGTAAAAGCTAAGGGCTACGAGTTCTTCCCCATAATGGCGGCAATCGCCCACGGCACCGAGCCGCTGATTAAGCGCTGCGCAGAACTTCTTTCCAAACTGCCCCCGATAAAACAATACACCCCTGACCCCGAACCTGATTTTGAAACAGAAGGCAACCGCCGCGAAGTCAGCATCACCCGGGACAGCGACGGCGTGTTCATTGTGGAGGGGGAATGGCTGCTCAGGTACCTTCGCGGAGTCAATATGGACGAATACGACAGCCTGCAGCACTTCCACCGAATCCTGCAATCCAGCGGGGTAATTGACGCCTTAAGGGATGCCGGCGTTAAGGACGGGGATACGGTATCAATTTACGATTTTGAATTTGAGTTTGTGGAATGACAGCCTGTTACAGGCTTGCTGAAAGGAAAAGATTAGTATGGAACGATTGTTCCCTGCCGAGGTGGATGTTCGGACATTAAGCCCCCTTACCCTCGCCTTTGTAGGCGACGGTGTTTATGAGCTGATGGTAAGGGAAATGCTCGCCAGCCAGGCAAACCGCCCAAACGGCGAGCTTCATAAGCTTTCGGTTAATCTGGTCCGGGCGGAAGCCCAGTCGGCGGCGATGGAAACCCTGCTGCCGCTTTTAACCGAGCAGGAGGAAGCGGTATACCGCCGCGGGCGTAACGCCCATACCCAGCGCAGCGGCAGCGATTACCACCGTGCCACCGGGCTGGAGGCTCTGTTCGGATACCTTTACCTTACCGGAAACATCGAACGGTTGAGGTTCCTGTTTTATAAAATACACAACATAGAAAATAAACTCCAGCAACTCTAAATGGGTTGCTGGAGTTTTAATATATATTCAAATTCTGGAAACAATACAGGTATCCTTATAAAAGAAAGGGATTGCAGCTATGGTGAGAGGCAAAACCGTCCGTATACTCTCCGATGGCTTTATTTACCTTTTAGGCAGCACGCTTTATGCCCTGTCGGTGGTAATTTTCATATCGCCCAACAACATTTCCCCCGGAGGTCTGACAGGTGTAGCAACCCTGATAAGCTACCTTTCCCCCATACCCACCGGAGCGGCAATGCTCGCTATGAATATACCCTTAATGTTTGCGGCGTGGAAGCGGATAGGGATGGATTTCACCATCCGCACCACCATCGCAACAGCACTGGTATCCGTCCTGATAGATGTTTTCGAGCTGTTCGTCCCGCCGTTTCACGGTGATATCATCCTAACTTCAGTATTCGGCGGGGTTTTGTCGGGAGTGGGGCTTGGGCTGATATATATGCGGGGAGGGACCACCGGCGGCAGCGAGGTTATCGCAAGGCTGATTAGCCGAAAATACACCCATATACCCGTGGGGCGCCTGATACTTATTGTGGACGCCATCGTCGTGATAATCGCCGCGGCAGTTTACCGCAATTTTCAAAGCGCCCTTTATGCGATAATCCTGATTTATGTATCCGCGGTTGTTATGGATACCATGATTTACGGCAAAAACAAGGGAAAAATGCTGATTATCGTTACAAACCACTACCGGCAGGTTTCAAAGGAGATAATTGAAAAAATGCAGCGGGGTGTGACAATGCTCAAAGGCGCCGGGGGATATTCGGGCAGCGGTTTTGATGTGCTTTTGTGCGCTGTCCGCCCCTCGGAGGTTTACAGGCTCAGGACCATTGTTTACGATATAGACCCGAAAGCTTTTTTAATTGTAGTTTCCACCGATGATGTGCTTGGTGAGGGGTTCAGCGATTTCAGCAAGTAATTTACCAACCGCTGATATTCCCTTTCTGCAACGCACCAACAAGCCTGTCATTCAGGGAACCGTACTGTTTTGAAAGCTCGTCAATAAGGTCGCCTATATACTGGCGGTGGGTATGCCCGTCCACAGGGCAGCCGGATTTGACAATCGGCAGCCCGCACCTTGCCGCGGCGGAGGCAATTTTATTCTCGTCAATGAATATAAGCGGGCGGATTAATTTCAATTCCCTGCGGGTAAGCTCGGTCACCGGCGCAAAACAGCCGATTCTCCCGCCGGAAAACAGGTTCATCAGCAAAGTCTCGGCGGCGTCATTCTTATGATGCCCTAAAGCTACCGAATTGCAACCCAGTTCCTGCGCCATTTTGTGAAGGATGCCCCTTCTCATCCTGGCGCAAAGGCTGCAGGGGTTGCTTTCTTTGAGTTCCTCGAACACGATTTCGCCAAGCCTTGTCCTCCTTACCACATGCTGTATGCCAAGCTGCTCACAAAGGGCGGTCACAGGGCTGTAGTCGGTCTCCCTGCCCCCGAAACATGGGTCGGCGGTGATGGCGGTGATTTTAAATTCAGCTGGATAAAACCGCTGCAAACGGTGGAGAAGAACCAGCAGCGCCACGCTGTCCTTTCCTCCTGACAACCCTACCGCTATATGGTCGCCGGGCTTTATCATTTCATACCTGTCCACTGCCGCCCTGAAGGGGGAAAGCAGCTTGTCCAATGCGTCTGCCATAAGATATCCCTTTCTGTAAAACCGGATTACGGGGTTTATCCCCGGATGTGTCAAGTTTAAATTATATATTTTTGATAGGGTATGTCAAGAAGCAAAAATTCACTGAAAAAAATTTAAAAAAAGTGAAATGAAAAGCGAGCAAACGCGCAAACGGACGCAATTGGGCGAGAAAACAGGCGTGAGAGAGCTGTAAATTAAAAATCGGGGGATTTTGGTATTGACAGCCTTTTTCAGGTATGGTATTATCATACCTGCGTCTGAGCGTCCTGCACACGCGTATAAGTGTTCTGCGAGGTTGCGCTCAAAGTGTTATTATAATGTAGATAAAATGTATACAAAGGATACGGGAGGTATAGAGATGTCCACATATATGGCAAAAGCGGGCGAGATTACCCGCAAGTGGTATATCCTTGACGCCGCCGGAAAGCCTCTTGGGCGGGTTGCTGCTCAGGCTGCTGTTCTTCTTCGCGGCAAGCATAAACCGGAATATACCCCGCATGTTGATTGCGGTGACCATGTCATCATAATCAACTGCAGCAAGGCTATACTGACAGGCAACAAGCTGCATCAGAAGGTTTGGTACCGCCACTCCGGATGGCCGGGCGGACTTAAAGCCGTTAAATATTCAACCTTAATGGCAACACGTCCGGAAAAAGCCATGCAGCTTGCTGTTAACGGCATGATCCCCAACAACACCATCGGTCGTGCGGCAAGGACCCGCCTGCGTGTTTATGCAGGAGCTGAGCATATGCATGCTGCACAGAAACCCGAAAAGTTTGAGTTTTAAGAAAGGAGGCTGCTGAAGATGGATTACAATAAAAGACCTTATTTCTACGGAACCGGCAGAAGAAAGACCTCGGTGGCCCGCGTACGTCTGTATGCTGGAACAGGTTCTATCACCATCAACGACCGCGATATCGATGAGTATTTCGGTCTTGAGACCTTGAAATTGATCGTCCGTCAGCCTCTGGCCCTTACCGGTACACTGGATAAATTCGACGTTGTTTGCCGTGTAGCCGGCGGCGGCGTTACCGGCCAGGCCGGCGCTATCCGCCACGGCATTGCACGCGCTCTGCTCCAGTACAACAGCGAAGAGCTTCGCCCGCTGCTGAAACAGTCAGGGTTCCTGACCAGGGATCCGAGAATGAAGGAACGCAAAAAGTACGGTCTCAAAGGCGCCCGCCGCGCTCCCCAGTTCTCAAAGCGATAATTTTTGCATCACAGACATTCAACCGCCAATGGTTTATACCTTTGGCGGTTTCTGTTTTTGTTGATATAATATTGTAAGTCAGGTGTTCTTAGTTTTGATGATTGGTGAGTTGAAGATGAAAAATCTAATCTTTATTAACGGTACTATGGGCGTGGGAAAAACAGCGACAAGCAAAGAACTGCAAAAGCTTTTGCCAAACTGCGCCTTTCTGGATGGTGACTGGTGCTGGGACATGTCTCCTTTTATTGTGAACGATGAAACAAAAAATATGGTAATTGATAATATTTGCTATCTCTTAAATAATTTCATTTCCTGTTCTGTGTTCGAAAACATTGTATTTTGCTGGGTCATGCATGAACAAAGCATTATTGATGATATACTGACCCGGTTAAATAATCATGATTATACATTATACATTATATAAATTTTCTCTGGTATGCACTGAACAGGCATTAATTTCACGGATTGAAAAGGATATTAAAATGGGATTAAGGGCTAAGGACGTTATAAACAGAAGCGTCCCAAGATTAAAAAATTATTATCAAATGGATACGGATAAAATTGATGTGAGCAATATTTCCGCCAGGGAAGCCGCTAAGATTATATTCCAACGCATAATATAACGCCGAAAGGATTACTTTCGGCGTTTCTTAGTTATGTTTCGTTATACTAATCGTTAATTTAACTATTGTTTCTGCTGTTTGTATATTTTGTTAAACTGTATTTATACCGTATAATTTGGCGAAAGGAGTGAAAAATAATACCAAAAATAAAAGGAGGTAAACCTATGGATTTCCAACTCACCCAGAAGGAACGGATGCTGCTTGAGGACCAGAAAAACCACGAGCAGATTTGCATTGAGAAGTATAAGAACTACGCAAACCAGACATCGTGCCCCCAGTTAAAACAGATTTTCAATGCAAACTGCCAGGGCGAGCAGGAACACCTGAACACCATCAACCAGCTTCTTAACGGCACAATCCCCCAGATGAACCAGCAAAGCCAACAGAATCAAGGGCAAAGCCAAAACCAGGGCATGCAGCAGCAATCACAGGCAGGCACATCCAACACGCAGCAATCCACCGCTGTAAAAACCGATAAAGATATGTGCACCGATATGCTGATGACCGAAAAATACGTATCCGGCACTTACGACACCACAATTTTCGAGTTCCAGGACCCTCGGGTTCGTGATGTATTGAACCACATTCAAAAGGAAGAACAAAAACACGGCGAGGCAATCTTCCAGTATATGAAGAGCCAGGGCATGTACCAGCCGCAATAAAAACTTAAGTACTCAAAGCTTTGAGTACTTAAGTTTTTACAAAAACAGGGGCTTTTCGCAAGCCCCTGTTTTTTATGTCCCCAGTTTTATTGCTTAAACCACCAATGGTTCTGGTTTTGCTCCATCCTGCAATTGGGAGGTATACAGCTTATAGTAAAGCCCCTTTTTCTCCATCAGCTCGTCGTGATTTCCGGCCTCGGCTATGCCCTTGTCGGCTATGTAAAAAATCTTGTCGCAGGATTTTATAGTGGACAGCCTGTGGGCAATAATGAAGGATGTGCGCCCTTTAAGGATAACCCTGATACCCTCCTGCACCAGCCGCTCGGTTTTTGTGTCGATAGAGGAGGTAGCTTCATCCAGGATTAAAATTTTTGGGTCTGCAAGCAGGGTACGTGCGAAAGAGATAAGCTGCTTCTGCCCTGCCGACAGGCGGCTGCCCCGCTCGTTTACCTCGGTGTAATACCCGTTTTCCATCTCCATTATAAACTCATGGGCGCGGACAGCCTTTGCCGCCTCTATAACCTCATCGTCGGTGGCCTCAAGCCGTCCGTATCGGATATTGTCCATTATAGTGCCGCTGAATATAAAGCTGTCCTGCATCATTATCCCCATCTGGGAGCGGAGGGATTTTAACGTTACTTTTGATATATCATATTCCCCGTCGATTGTAATCTCCCCGCCGGTGAGGTTATAAAACCTGCTGATAAGGTTCACTATTGTAGTTTTCCCCGCTCCGGTGGGTCCAACAAGGGCAATGCTCTGCCCTGCTTTCACAATAAAGCTTATATTTTCCAAAACATTAATTCCCGGCTCATAGGCAAAGGTGACGTTTTTAAATTCCACATCCCCCCGAATGGGTGGAAGTTCGACAGCACCGGGGATATCGTCCACAACAACAGGTTCGTCCATGGTTTCAAAAATCCGCTCGAGATAGGCGACGTTGTTAATAAACATGTTGTATATATTGGCAAGGTTTATTATCGGCTGCCAGAAACGGCTGACATACTGCCCCATGGCAAGGATTACACCGAAGGAAACTATTGCGCCCCCAAGCCAGTAAACGCCGGCAATATACATCAGTATCAAAACCAGGGTCGAAATAATCTCGGCGCTGAGCCATACGCAGTTGCTGATTTTCACCGCATTCATCCAGGCGGTTTTGCAGGCTGCAATCAGCCGCTGCATTATGGAAATATTCACTTCCTGCCTTGCAAAAAGCTGTGTGACCCTCACGCCGTCAATGCTTTCCGCAAGATATGCGTTGTAGTTGGAGTTTTTGTTTGACTGCTGCTGCCATGCCCTGCGCTGGCGGGGTTTGATAAACATCAAAACAGCCAAAAAAACCGGCAACCCCGCAATAACCATCCACGACAGGGTGACACTAGTATTGAACATGAATATAAGGATAACCACCAGGTTTATAAACTCCAGTATGGTGTTTATAATCCCGTTGGAAAGCATATCCGCCACGGAGTTTACATAGTTTATGACCCTGACGAGGATTTTCCCGGCAGGCCTGCTGTCATAATAGCTGAATGGCAGCTTTTGCAGGTGGGCAAACAAATCCTGCCGTATTTCATAAACAATATCCTGGCTTACATAAGCCATAATCCGGGCGCGGATGGTTGTAAACAGTATCCCGATTATGACGATGGCGGTATAGGCAACTGCCAGCAAAATCAGCAGGCGGATATCTTCATTGGGTACCGCAATGTCAAATACCCATTCCATGATTTTAGGCCCGAAAAGCCCGGTAATGCTTGCAAACATGCTAAGCAGGAGCGCCAGCAGCATTTTATACCGGTGCCTGCGGATGTATACCGAGGCGCGTTTTAAATGGGCAAAACTAAAAGGGGATTCAAGGGTTTCGTCAACATCGAATTTATTCCTTGCCATTATTCGCATCCCGCCTTCGCAGCTTCAAAATCCACCGGCAAATCGTTTTGCAGCGCATAGGTTTCACAGTAATAACCCCTGCGGCGGATTAAATCCTCGTGTTTTCCCTTTTCAGTAATCCTGCCGTTTTCCAAAACTATAATCTGGTCGGCGTCCTTAACGGAGGAAACCCGCTGGGAGATAATAATCCTGGTGCATTTAAAGGGCAATTCCGCCAACTGCTGCTGTATGTATTTCTCTGTCTCATTATCCAGCGCCGATGTGGTATCGTCCAGCACCAGCACCGCGGGGCGGGTGGCCAGGGCACGGGCTAAGGCAATACGCTGTTTCTGCCCTCCTGACAGGCCTACTCCCCGTTCGCCTATGATGGTCTCATACCCTTCGGGCATCTTGTTTATAAACCCGTCGGCGGCGGCACGGCGGGCAAAATCCCTGACTTCTTCCTCGGTTAAACCCTGATTGCCGAAGGCGATATTCCCGTCAACGGTGTCGGAAAACAGGAAAACATCCTGGGTAGCGGTACCGATTGCACCCCTTAGCTGCTGGAGTTTCCACATCCTGATATTGCATCCGTCCAGCAGTATCTCGCCGCTGTCCACGTCATACAGCCTTGCAAGGAGGTTTACAATCGTCGTTTTGCCCGAACCCGTGGGGCCGATAATACCCAGGGTTTCCCCTTCCTTAACCTCAAAACTTATATTTTCCAAAACCTTTGTGTTATTAAAGGAAAAGCTGACGTTTTTAAACTCAATATGCCCCTTTGGCTCCGGGTGGTCGGCTGCGTCCTCCCTGTCGGTGATAAGGGGGCGGGCGTAAAAGATTTCAATAACCTTGCTGGCGCAGGAGAAAAACCTTTGAATATCGTTTATCAGCGTTCCAAGGTTGCGCATCGGGTTAGCCAGCGCCCAGGACAGGGATGTAAATATGGTCAGTTCCCCCGGGGTCAGCTGTTTTTGTATAATAAAAAACCCGCCCAGGAATACAGTTGCCAATGTCATAAAGTTGGCAAGCCCTTCGATAACCGGGAAATGCTTAAGCCATAACTTGTTTATATGAAGGTTTGAGTCGCGGAAATTCCGGTTTTTTTCCCTGAACTTCCCGCACTCGTACTCCTCCCTGGAGAAGGCTTTAACAACCCTGTTCCCGGCAATGTTTTCCTGGGCGGCTGTGTTCATCTCCGACAGCCTTTCCCTCATTTCAATAAACTGAGGGCGTATTATTTTGGAATAGTCCCGTGTAACCTTCAATAGCAACGGGGCTACCGCTGCGAGTATCAGGGTCAGCTTCCAGTTTATAAAAAAGAAAAAAATCAGGGTGGAAACGAACATTACGAGGGAATCCACCACCGAATAGGAAATGAATGCCATGCAGTGGCGGCACCATTCCCGGTCGCCGGTCATGCGGGTCATCAAATCCCCTGTCCGGTGGGTGTCGAAAAACCTGATTTCCTGATACTGCAAATTGGTAAAAAGTTTGGAACGGATGTTGTAAACGGTTTTCTGGGATGAACTCTCCAGCATCATTACCATGGCATACCGAAGCCCCTGGCGTAAAACCTGAACCACCAGGATACCAGAGAGCACCGGCAGAAGCAGTTTGGTATCTTTAGCCACAATCACCTCATCCACAAGGATGGAGGTTAAAAAAGGGTTAATCAGAAGAGCCGCACTGGTTACGGCAGAGAAAACCATTGCGATAATAAATATTACCCTGTGTTTCTTATCGGTGTTCTGCCATAACCACCTTATCTGAAACATATCAATACCCCTTCCCGCCAACCGGCAGGGATTAATCACGGCTCCATTATACGTTACTTGAATAAAATTACCAGCCCTTTTTTAAAAAAAAGGTAACCAAATTTTTGGTGAAATTTTACTCCTTTTGGCTGCTAATTTCACAAACCCTTCGGCACAACTCTTTCAGCTCGTCAAAGGTGGAAATCCTTCCCGCCTCTGCCCGAAGTGTTGCGGCCCCCGGCAAGCCCCGCATCGCCCAGCCCGCATGCTTCCTGGCTTCCAGCATGGCCCTTCTCTCGCCCTTAAACTCCACCGCCAGCGCCACCTGCCTCATCAGTATTTCCATCCGCTCCTCAACCGGCGGGTCGGGCAGTATTTCCCCTTTTTCAAAATAAGCGTTGATTTGGGAGAAAATCCAGGGGGCGCCCAGCGCCCCCCTGCCCACCATCACAAGGTCGCAGCCCGTTTGCTGGTACATCTCCGCCGCCTTCTGGGCAGAAGTTACATCCCCGTTGCCTATAACAGGGATTTTCACCGCCTGCTTTACCTGACGGATAATATCCCAGTCCACCGGCGGGGAATACATCTGTTCCCGGGTCCTGCCGTGGACAGCGATGGCTGACGCCCCCCCGGCTTCGCAGGCAAGGGCAACCTCCACGGCGTTGACAGACTGGGCGGTATACCCTTTCCTGATTTTTGCGGTTACAGGCACATCCACTGCGGAGACCACTGCCGCCACAATCCTGCGGCAAAGGTCCGGATCCCGCATCAGCGCGCTGCCGCAGTTGTTCCCTGCTACTTTAGGGGCAGGGCAGCCCATGTTTATGTCTATTACATCGGGGCGGAATTTCAGCGCCCGCTCCGCCGCCCGTGCCATGGTGTCTGGGTCATCGCCAAAAAGCTGAACGGCGGCAGGGCGCTCCCTGTCATCGAGCTCAAGCAGTTCCTCGCTTTTCCTGTCTCCATAAACTATCCCTTTGCTGCTGACCATTTCCCCCACGACATAAGCCGCTCCGAATTCGGCGCATATCAGCCTGAACGCCCTGTCCGCCACCCCTGCCATGGGCGCCAGGGCGGCATATCCGTTTATTTTAACAGAACCTATCTGCATGGCAAATCTCCTAACTAAAAAACTATGCTTACATAAAACGCTTCTTAATCTTAATAAGTGTAAAGCAGAAATATTATAACCAACTCATTTTTGGTTTGCAATTGAGA
>DUMT01000037.1 GCA_012839705.1 Clostridiales bacterium
AAAAACCGGAACAGCGTTGCTGTTCCGGTTTTTACAGGTTCGCGGTATCCTGCAGTTCCCACTGCTGCACCCTGGCTTTCAGCTTTACAGGCACCAGATTCGCCCAGGGGAGCTTAAACACAATAAGGTATAACAACGGCTCCAGGGCTGCGGCGAGAACCACATCTATGATTGAGTGCTGCTTGATAAAAACAGTGGAAGCACAAATAAAAATTGTGAGTATAAGGGATGCCAGCTTCCAGCCCCTGCGGTTTTTAAAAAGCTTTGACTTGCAAACCCCGATATGGATGGCAAGCTGATTCAGCACATGTATGCTTGGGCAGCAGTTGGTATTTGTGTCGTTGGCATAAATCATGCGCCTGACTATATTGCTGAAAAAGTCATCCTCTAAAACATCAGGGCGCAAAGGCTGGCCGTGGGGATAAATGATATATATAACCATTGCGGTAGCCATACCGGCGTAAACCAGCATGATTGTTCTCACAAAATCGCCCCGGTCACTGAAGCAAAGCTGTATAAGGACAATCGCAATTAGCGGAAACCACAAAACATACGGTATCACAAATACCGGAACAAAGGGTATAAGGTCATCAAAGGAGCAGCTAACCCAGTGAAGGGGAACAATGTGTTTTTCAAGCAGCGAGAACTCGGCATACAGAATCAGAAATCCGATAAATAACACTGAATGCCAGTATCTGCGAACCAGCATTTTCCTGCCTTCCTGCGTTGACCATTCCCTGTTACGGATGATTTTGGCAAGCTGGTTGTTCACATTATCCACCTCCTATTAACAGTTGTAACAGATTAAATTTAATCGGCGAATGCCGGCATGGTGGCATATAAACGGTATCCGTGAATAAATTCAAAGATTTCAAAAATCGAGCAGATTTTATCAGCCATGCAGACGATAAATGACTCGATAAACCGTGGAAATTTAAATGTTAAGGGCCACATATGCTTTAAAATTATGTCTTCTTCCTTTTTGCTAAGGCAAAAGTATTTCCTGGCGTTTTCAAGGGCAGTCCGCGGGTGGGTAAACCCGTGCCAGCGGCGTTTTTTGTCACGGATATGCCAGTCATAAAGGAAGAAATCGTGGAGCAATGCACCCCGGATAACAGCCTTAAGGTCGCATTTAAGGTGCAGGCGCTTGCAGACAATGTAGCTGTAAAAGGAAACGGCAAGGCTGTGTTTCAGGCACGAGGTACTGCCGTGCTGTATAAAGCTATCCATCATTTTGACAGGCTCATATTCCAAAATAGGCTTGACGCAGTTTATGAAAAACTCAAGCTCGTCAGGCTTATAATCGGCATAATACTCCATCACATCACCCGCGCCTTTTATTTTTATTAAATATTAATTGCTAATCATATAATGCAAAAAATAATAGAATATTATACTCGGGAGGCTTGTCGAAATATGAATAAGCTTCAGTACACAAGCCCTGATGCTAATAAAAGCGCAAAATATATTATATACCACTTTTCGGAAAAATACAAAAGTATATTTTGCATAAAGGGCGGATATAAATTTGATTCAGGTTTGTAAATTAAAAATAGTGAAAGTTTTTATTATAACTCTTGACAAATCCGTTAAAATCATTATAATAGAAAAAGCCGTTTGGGGAATAATTATTAATAGATATTGCGGAATTGTGTAAGGGTAGCACGGCAGACTCTGACTCTGCTTGTGAGGGTTCGAATCCTTCTTCCGCAACCAAAACTACACACCCGTTTCGATACTATTTGTATCTGAATGGGTGTGTAGTTTTATTTTGCACACTGACATGATTTTTAGGGTAATAATTAACGATAATAGGCTCTTCGGGTTGTGGAAACAGCCCTATAGAGCCTATTTGCTTTTTTGACAAGAAATTGGATCAATGCACCCAACTTGATGGAACCAAAAATGTATAAGGTGCAGTAACAACCGCAAGAATAAGGGACAACAGTTGTCTTGTAGTTTTGTCGATTTTTTTAAAAGTAATAAAGTAATTAAACACAAAAATCAAAACGGCAGATATGACGAGTCCCGGGACGGTTAAGTAAAGTTCGTCTCCTAAACGGCCAACATGAAATACAAACGCCATTATCAGCATATATGCTGAACCTATAATATCAGCGAGCAAACCAAAGATATAGATCTTCACTATATGCTTTATATACCATTGTTTTTTATTACTGATTTTTAACAATAGCTACTAATGAGAAAAACCAAGCTGTCGATTATAAAGTTACCTGGCAAAACAATCAACCATGCCTGTGGGAATAGTAGCAGCATCCACAATGGAAATAACATATTGTAAAGTTTAATATCTTTTTTCTTGCCCATTATAATATAACCCCTTGTCAAATTTAAGCATATAAATATAGAGATATTAAATAAAAGTATTTATTTATACCGCGCGCTTTTCCAATACCGGGGGAGTGCGCTGCAGGAAATACCCGGTATAGCTGCTGTCGTAAAGCCAGGCTTCAATATCATTTTTATCCAGTATCACCGGCATGCGGTCGTGAATGTCCTGCATGGACTCGTTGGCGGAGGTTGTAAGAATGACGAATCTGCGCTGGCCTTCAAACTCCCGTACTAATCCAGCCATATACAATGCCCTGCTGTCTGGCAGGTTGAACTGATATTTTTGTTTAGTCCGTTTATCCCATTCAAAAAATCCTGTGGACGGGATTACACACCGGCCATAGGATAATGCCCCGCTAAACAAGGGCTTTGAAGGCGCAGTTTCAGCCCTGGCGTTTATGATTACTCCCTTGCCCTTAAAACCCGGAAATCCCCACACCACAAGTTTTGGAATGGCCATACGGTTTTCGGGAATCAGCACGGGAGCCAAATCGGTAGGGTAGATATCCCCTTGCAGGATATCTTTTCTTGCCGTTTCACTGCGCTGTATTTCGTTTATTATATCTTCAAAATCGCTCAAATCCTCAGCCGATGCAAGGGTATAACGCCCGCACATAGTGGTAACCTCCTTTTTGTCATATTCGCCGGTGAAGAATGGTATCATGGCAATATAATAATACAATTATCCATTCTTGCCAAGTGATGGATTGCCGCGTTTGATGACATCAATATAACCTTGCAGGCATCACCTTTTTTATTTCTCATTTCGAGGAATTCCTGCCAGCATTTCCACAAGCCTTTTTGCCTCGTTATAAGGCAGGGCCCGGACCCTGTGGTGCCTGCGCTTTTCGCCAAAACTGCGCAGCTCCACCGTGCAGGTGCCGCCCCTTTTCTGCCATGGCATCTGGGTAATCCGGACGCAGTCCGCTGATTCCCTTGGCAGGTGAATTTCATAAAGGGCAAGGCCGATTGAGTATCTCATGGTAACCGCCCCTTCGTTAACCCCAAAACCTGCCCGCTGATACCCTATAAGCCTTACAATCATCCACCAAATCCCCAGTATAAACCAGACAGCCGCAAACATATTCCATATCCCTCCTGTATAAAGAGGAAAAAAACTACCCAGAGTAAACATAAGGGGCGGAAGGGCGTAACCTGCAAGGGCTTTAAGGGGAGGGTGGACGGTGGCGGGGCAGGTTGGGTATTCCGGCAGCAGCGCGTCCAGCGCCTTGCAAAGCTCTTTAGGGCGGGCGGCGGGGACGATAACCGGGCGGGCGCCCTTTTCCCGGCCGTATCCTGCGGCGGTGATGGTTACCGTATGCAGCCCGAAAAGCCGCATAAACAGGGTTTGCCTGAGTTCAAGGGATGTTATGCGCGTGCCGTCTATATAAATATTGCGGGTGGTAAGCAGCCCGGAAACCAGGTGGATTCTGCTGCCCTCCCTTTCGGCGGTAAATCCGGCGGTACGGGTAAAGGTGCGCAAAAACGCAAAGCACCAGCCCAGCACCAGAATATTTGCAATGGTATTGAACAGCGGGGGCAACCCCAGGGATATAATCCTGTTTATCAGCCCGTAGACTTCCCCGGAGACTTCCCGGCCCAGAATCTGCCCTGCCTGTTTTAAGGCGGGGGCAAGGGTTAATAGCCCCAGGGCGGCGTTGGAACTGGAGGCAGACAGGATTACCACCGGGATTATCCTTGAGTAAACCCGTTTAATATGCCCGGGGGTTTGATGCTGCGAGAAAATTTTTGCCGCTTTTGCCGGCATATAGACAGTGGCGTCGGCGCGGCGTTTAAGCCCCGCGGTGTTGATGCGGACCCTCCTGCCTCCCGACAGCCACATAAGCGGGTTGCGCTCGATTTCTATGGATGCGGCATCCTTTGCCAGAACCCTGATTCGCCGTTGATAGATTAGCCCTTGTTTTAATATCAGCCCGTTATTTAATAAATACCCCGCTTTATTCCATTTGATTGCCGAATAGGCTATCAGGGCGGTAGCCATCGCCACATCCCGGATGGAGGATAAAATCACTGTTATGGTGTCGTGGTTTGCGAAAATTGCGCGGAAAATGGGCAACAGCAAAAGCAGCAGCCATTTTTTTATGTCATAGTATAAGTACAGAGGGTGGGGGCGTTGCAAAAACCTACCTCCTTGTTTAAACAGATGAAATCTGTTTTACAGTCGAAAATAGTTTAGCAGTCGCAGTCTTCAATACGTTCAAGTTCCGAAACCAGCTTTTCAGCCTGCCCTGCCGGCAGCAGGGGTAGAAGTGCCGCACCTCCCGCAAAGCGCAGAATCACGGTGCGGCAGCCAAAAAGGCGCTGGACCGGTGTGGAACAAAGCTCGAAGGTCCGCAGCGCCTTAACGGGTACGAACAATTCCTTCTTTATAAACACTCCGGTGGTTGCCCTGATGGCATATCCGTCAAAGCTGCCCTTAAAATGCCGGGCATATTCCGGCGGATACCATATGGCGGCAACTACGGTTATTACACCAACAATTATGGTGAGAATCAGCAGCCACGGGGTTATCAGACCCGCAAGGGCGGAAATGATGGAGGAGGCGGCCACGCCCGCCAGCGTAATCCACAGGGTTATCACCTTTTCTGCCCCTTTATCAGCGGAAAGCTGCAATGT
>DUMT01000038.1 GCA_012839705.1 Clostridiales bacterium
AAAGACTTCACCTGCCTGATTAAGGATTATACCTACGACATACTTACAAACACGGTAGAGTATATCAGCTTCCAGAACCTGATTGAAAACGAAATGGTAACAAGCACCGCTAATATCGTCCTTGTCAATAAAGATAAGACGCCCTGCTTAATCCAGCAGTCATTGCTCGAAATACCCTACAGGGCATATCCCTCCGATTTGGTGGATAAGGTATATATCGACCTGGAAGGGTTAACCCCTGGCAGCGTTATCAAGGTGGAAGACCTCGATATAGCCAAAAACAGCAGGATTGGGCTTTTAATTGAGCCGGAAACTGTTGTACTGACTGCGGTTGATAAATCCAGGCTGCAAATGGAAGAACCCGCCGAGCAGCAGGAACAGCAAATTGCATAATATGCGCATAACAAAGGGCCGCGCCAGAGTTTTGGCACGGCCTTTGCTGTTTTACCACTGGGTTATATCGATTAGCTCATTTTCTGCAACCTCATCCTGATGTTGTACTTGAGAAAAATGTATATCGATTTGGTTGCCGTTTGACTTTTTGTACCTGAATTTTCCGACGGTCTGCCTTAAAAGCTCTGCCTGCCCTGCCAGCTCCTCGCTTGCGGCGGCCTCCTCCTCGGCGGTGGCTGAGTTAAGCTGCACCACCTGGGATACCTGTGAAATCCCTTCGTTTATCTGGGAAATGCCCACCGACTGCTCTTTTGACGCAATGCTGATATTTGTAATCAATTCGGCGGTTTTTGCGGTATTCTCCATTATTTTATTCAGGGAACTGGCGGTATCGTTGGCGATCCTGGTTCCGTTTGTGACCTTTTCAATGGAGCCTTCAATCAAATCGGCAGTCTCTTTTGCCGCCTTGGCGGAGCGCATAGCCAGGCTTCTGACCTCGTCGGCAACCACTGCGAACCCTTTTCCATACTGCCCTGCCCTTGCGGCTTCTACCGCTGCGTTAAGGGCAAGTATGTTGGTCTGGAAGGCTATCTCATCGATTACCTTGATTATCTTTGAAATGCTTGCGGAAGACTGGTTGATTTCTTCCATAGCTTCAAGCATTTTCTGCATATGCAGGTTGCCTTCTTCAGCATCGTTTTTGGCGGTATTAGTAAGCTCGTTGGCGATACCGGCGTTTTCAGCGTTAAGCTTAACTTGGGACAGTATTTCCTCAATCGCGGCGGTCAGCTCCTCAATGGTGCTCGCCTGCTCCGTAGCGCCCTGGGACAGTGTCATGCTGGAATCAGAAAGCTGTTTTGCCCCAACTGCCACCTGGTCGGCAGAACTGCTGATTTCAGCTATAAATTCATTAAGGTTGTCAATTACCGATTGGATGGACCTTGCCAAATCCCCGATTTCGTCATTGCGTTTAAGGGTATATTCCGGCAGATTATGGGTTATATCCAGCTTGCCTATGTATTCCGAGCCTTTTGCCACTTCCAGAATGGGCTTTGCAATCGCATTTCCGTTTAAAAATGTCAACCCCACGCAAAACGCGAATACCACCAAAGCTATTATGATTAAATCCCTTCTCAAAGACGGGATGGAGGATAATACCTCATCTTTGTCCGCAGTCATAATAAAGGTCAGTTTGTCCCCTCAATGGGGGCAAAGGAGGCGTAATACTCAGTACCTTCCAGTTTGTATTTCCCAAACCCCTGCTTTTCTGACAAAACCGTTTTGAAAAATTTCGCCATGGATTCCAAACCATCGTCTGTTTTGCTATCCTCAATGGGGTTAAACCGGGAATTCACCTTTTCCTGGTCCGGATGCCCCACTACAATCCCCTCGTTATTGATAACAAACCCATAGCCGTTGCTGCCATACCCTGAATCCCGGGCGACTTCGCTCAACGTATCGCTGTCGCTGCGGCCTATCAGGACGCCAACCACTTTCCCATCATTGGTTATAGGTACCGCAAACATAATTACAAGGCTGTTGGTGACCCTGCTTAGGATAAGATCCGAATAATTTGCCTGGCCATTAAAGGCCTTTATAACATATTCCCTGTCCCCAAGCTGGCTGGTAGTCCCATCAGGATAATGGGCTGTCCCGTCCGGAAAGACTACCGCCAAATCAAGAAACCTGGTATTCTCCAGCTGCCTTTTTAACAGCGGCTGCTGTTGCTTCCATTTCATGCTTTTGATGTCGTCAGTCAACGCAATAGCCTGAAGGGAAGTTAGAAGGTTTTCCATCCTGCTGGCTGTCAGCTTAGCCGAATCAACAGCCAATGAGGTAAGGGTTTTTCTGCCTTCTATATTAATGGCATCCTTCGCCCTTTTGACCGATATGAATCCCAGAAGAAAGGAACCTATAAGGATTATTATCGAAAAGTTTACTATCAGTTTTGTTTTAATGCTTCTCATTTTTGCCCCTCTTTCATTACATTCCTTGATTACCTTATAACCTGTAAGGATAGGTTTTATCCCTTGCATAATATTTCGCTTTAAACCGAGAAAACTTTAGAGTAAAAATATTTGAAAGTAAAAGTTTTATACATAATATTTTAGTAAGATTAACAGTTATTTTCAACAAATTTTCACAAAATTAATTGTATATATTTTACAATTGATACAGTTTTATCCTATTAAGGTTTTTTGTTGCTGTTTTTCGTAAAATTTACCCTGTATAAGAGTTTTTAGCAAAGAAAACCCTCCCAAACCAAAAGGGTTCAGGAGGGAAACAAACTTGCCCTATATGCCAAAATACAATATGCCAATGGCAAAATAATCTCCGCCGCTGCAAAAATAAACTTAACGCCCGTTTTTATAGTACAACTTCCCTGCTGATTCCATGCAAATGTCTCCCGCGGTTTATTTATGGTAGCATTATATCATATTATCTCAATATTGCAACAAAGAAAGGGGAATATTATGTTACCTGAAATACCTAAACCCATCGTGGAACGGTGGGAAGAATTAAACAAACTTGTCGAGGAATATCCATTATACATCCCACTAAATGTTCTTGCCAGTTTTCTTGGTATGTCGGATGAAGGCTTAAGAGCTGCAATAGATAACGGAAAATGCCCATTTGGGATTTCGTGGAAACTTATTGGTAAAGTCAATCGGGGATTTAAAATCCCCACATTTACTTTCTATATGTGGTACACACAAGGAAAAACCCTTATCCCACAATTAGCCGAGAATAATAGCAACCAGTTAGGTTTGACCAAATAGTGGATACAGACATATGAATGAAATAAAGTGTGATATTTTGTGTAATGTTTTAAAATCACAGTCCAAATCTCAACATCACAGACAAACACAAAAAAACCGATAAACCCGCATTATTGCTAGGCTTATCGGTTCTGGTGGGGGAAGGTGGATTCGAACCACCGAAGTCAGCGACAACAGATTTACAGTCTGCCCCCTTTGGCCACTCGGGAATTCCCCCAGATCCATATTTAATTAAGGCGCATTAATCAAGCGCAAGTGATAATATACCATGCTTTTATTAAATTGTCAATAGCAAATAAACCATTTTCCTTAAATTACTTGTCCATACCTTCCTGCCTAAAGGCGGATTTGACGGTTATTTAAAAACCGCTCCCCCGCATTTTCAAACGGGGGAGCTTATATCATTACATCATTCCTGCGAGCCTTTCGGCAATAGCGTCAAGGAATTCCATGGAATCCACAGGGCGTTTTTCCGGCAGGGTTGAAAGCTGGACAAGGTCCTTTGTCATTATGCCGCTTTCAATGGTTTCCAAAGTGGCTTTCTCAAGCTTGTCGGCAAAATCGGCAAGGTCGTTAATGCCATCCAATTCGGCGCGTTTCTTAAGGGCGCCGGACCAGGCGAAGATAGTTGCCACCGAGTTGGTGGAAGTGGATTCGCCCTTGAGATGGCGGTAATAATGGCGGGTGACAGTGCCGTGGGCTGCCTCGTATTCATATTTGCCGTCGGGTGATACAAGGACGCTTGTCATCATGGCAAGGGAGCCAAAGGCGGTGGCAACCATGTCGCTCATAACGTCGCCGTCATAGTTCTTGCATGCCCAGATAAAACCGCCCTCAGAGCGCACTACGCGGGCCACAGCGTCGTCAATCAGGGTGTAGAAATATTCTATGCCTGCCTGCTCAAAAGCGGCTTTAAACTCGTTTTCGAAGATTTCGTTGAATATATCCTTAAACCTGTGGTCATAAGTCTTTGAAATAGTGTCCTTGGTCGCGAACCACAAATCCTGTTTTACGGACAGGGCATAGTTAAAGCACGAACGGGCAAAGCTCGCAATGGACTTGTCGGTGTTGTGCATGCCCATAATAACGCCGTCGCCGGTAAAATCATGGATAGCCTGGCGGATTTCCTTGCCGTCCGGAGTTGTGACCACCAGTTCTGCCTTGGAGCCGGCGCTTACCTTCATCTCGGTGTTTTTATAAACATCGCCATAGGCATGACGGGCGATTGTAATGGGTTTCTTCCATGTGGATACCGTGGGCGCTATCCCCTTTACAAGAACCGGTGCGCGGAAAACCGTGCCATCCAGCATGGCGCGGATTGTGCCGTTAGGGCTTTTCCACATCTGCTTCAGGTTATACTCCTCCACCCGCTGGGCGTTGGGGGTGATTGTGGCGCATTTCACGCCTACTCCGTACTTCTTTATGGCGTTGGCAGCATCAACTGTAACCTGGTCCTCGGTTTTATCCCTGTTCGGCAACCCGAGGTCATAATATTCGGTCTTAAGGTCCACAAAGGGTAAAAGAAGCTTGTCCTTAATAGCCTTCCAGAGTATCCGGGTCATTTCGTCCCCGTCCATCTCGACAAGGGGGGTTGTCATTTGGATTTTGTTCATATTTAACCTCCTAAGCTAAAATCCCGTTCAAAATTATCACAACGATACCACAACAATTGTTGCGCTACTTATTGTATTATATACTATACCTTAAAATAACCCGCCAATCAACAAATCTGCTCACTTATAATTTATTTTGGTTAAAAATTTATATTTTTCTAAACGTTTTGGTCACCTGATTCGTATTACTTAATGAGAGGGGGAGAAAAAGTGCAAAAATTGCCTTTATTTCGTACGGATAAAGAGCTGACACAGATATACTGCCGCCACGTTGATACCGTGTACCGTATCTGTTTTATGTATATGAAAAATGCCCACGACACCGAAGACATGGTACAAAATACCTTTATCAGGCTTATAAAGGACGGCACGCGGTTTGAAAGCGCGGAACATGAAAAGGCATGGCTGATCCGGACAGCCACCAACCTTTGTATTGACCATTTCCGCAGCCCGTGGGCGAGGACAGCATATCTGGAGGACATTGGGCAGCCGGCTGAAACTTTCTCCTTTGAAATCGATTATACCATTGAAAAGGTTAAAAAACTGCCCCCTAAATACCGGACAGCAATCTACCTGTATTACTACGAAGGCTATTCAACTCCGGAAATTGCCAAAATACTCGGCAAGAATGAATCAACAGTCAGAAACTACCTTCACAAAGGCAGAAAACTATTAAAAATGGAAATGGAGGATGATTCCTTATGAAAAAATCCGACTTAAAACAAGCCTTTGACGCAATACTGCCCACTGAAGAACAGAAAAATAAAATGCTGATAAATATCCTGTCACAAAGCAATATAACAAAGGCGGATTTCGGGGTAACCAGAAAATTTAAAAGAATTGCCGCCGGCTTTATAATTGCAGTGTTGGCAGCAGGCACCGTTTTCGCTATGAATAGTTTTTTAAACACGCCGCCAAAAACAACAGAAGGCGATTTGGCAAAGGACAGCAACCTTTCCCCCAGGGACGACGGCAGAGAGGATATGGTTGCCCCCATTACCGACCAGTTTAAAATCGGGGAAAAAAACTATTTGCTGCTCAGCGGCGATTATAGGAAAAGCGCCAATCTCCCTGAACAAATAGCCGACAGCGATATAGGCGAAAAAATCGCAACCATTAACTCAAGCGCAGATAAAACCCTTGACGGCTGCGATGTTTATTACTATAAGCCGGCAGGCTGCCAGGCGATTGTCGCTGTAAAGCAGGGTAATGAATACCGCCTGTTTAAATTCCTGTCCTTTGACAGTTATAACAACAACCAGGATGAGGACGCGGCTGAATATCTGGAGCTGTACGGTATTAAACGTGCTTCTGATATTTCTAGAATCCAGTTTATAGTTTACGACGAACAGTCCAAACTCAGCGGAGTTTTAAATGTTAAAGCAGAGCTAACCGACAACCTGAATATCGCAAAATTTTATGATTTTTACTCACCTTTAAAGAATTCCAGCGACAAATATTTTGACAGGCTTTTTAATTTCAATGATAACGCGGCTTCCGGCATCCAAGCCACAGACAGCATAATAGACGGCGGGCCAGACCATCAAGGCTTTGGCGGTTCCACCCCAGGCACCCCGGGCAGAGCAGCAAACGCCCTGGCGGATTCTGTAACAATCAGGATTTTTAACCGCACTGGAATATATTTTGATACCATCTATTACCCGAATATAGGCTTTATCTCAAGGTATGAAATACCAAAGGAGTTTGCGGAATTTTTAGCTTTGTATATTAAGTAATTTTACTGAGCGTTATATTATTTCTTGATATTGCATATAGTAGACAATCCCCTGCAAAAAATTTTGCAGGGGATTGTCGTTTGCCTGTATAATTAATGCCCTTCCGCTGCCTCGGCGTCCGCTTTTGTTTTATGTAATGTTCCAAATGGGTGCTGGGGCGGCGCATAGATTGAATACAGCTTAATAGGTACCCGGCCTGTATTGTAAAGGTTGTGCCATGTCCCCGCAGGGATTATGATGGCGTAATCTTCATAAACCTTCCTTTTAAAATTCATGTTGTTCCTGTCTTTACCCATTACAACAATACCCTGGCCTTGTTCAATCCGCAAAAACTGGTCTAAGTCGGGATGGATTTCAAGCCCAATATCTTCTCCGGGATTAATGCTCATTAAAGTAAGCTGCAGGTGTTCCCCCGTCCATAAAGCGGAGCGGAAATACCGGTTTTCCTTTGTCTCCTGTTCAATATCGATTACAAACGGGTCGGGCCCGAAATCGGCAGAGCGGTCTTTATTAAAATAGCCAAACGGATCAGAATCCCAATTTCTCATATATTTCCTACCTTTCAAAAAGCTTTTTTATTATATAATATGAGTTGTGAGCGGGATATGTTACTATTCATTTCAAGAAAGGCTTAATAGGCATTATACAAACCTTGATTTTTCATGCCGCAGCAGATATAATAAAATAGTTTGGTGTATTAACACGCTAAAACAACATAGCAATATAAGGAGGCAGCACTCAATGGTTCGAGCAATAGTAGGCGCAAACTGGGGAGATGAGGGCAAAGGCAAGATTACCGATGTCCTGGCTAGCGAATCGGATGTAGTAATCCGGTTTCAGGGAGGCAGCAATGCCGGGCATACCATTATCAACGAGTATGGAAAGTTTGCCTTGCACCAGCTTCCATCAGGGGTATTTCATCCGCATATCACTAACATTATCGGAAACGGAGTAGCGCTGGATATTGAAAAATTCCTGAATGAAGTTGAGGCGCTGGCTGCTAAAAATGTACATCCCAAATTGATGGTTTCCGACCGTGTCCAGATAGTAATGCCTTATCACGTCCTGTTTGACAGGTACGAGGAGGAAAGGCTTGGCGGCAAATCCTTTGGTTCCACCAAATCCGGAATTGCACCGTTCTATTCGGACAAATACGCAAAAATCGGGTTTGAGATCTGCGAGCTGTTTGACGAAAAAACCGCTTATGAAAAGCTGAAAAACGTGCTGGCTGTGAAGAATTTGCTGCTTAAGCAGTTATACAATAAACCTGTACTCGATGCTGATGAAGTTTTCACCGAGCTTTTAATTCTCCGGGATAAAATCGCGCCATATGTCGGTGATGTATTCCAATTCCTTCGCAAAGCCATTAAGGAAGGCAAGAATATCCTGCTGGAAGGGCAGCTCGGTGCCTTGAAGGACCCCGACTTCGGGATTTACCCGATGGTCACTTCTTCGTCCACTCTTGCCGGTTACGGAGCCGTAGGGGCAGGAATCCCGCCTTATGAGATAAAGGATATTATCGCGGTCGTAAAGGCCTATTCCAGCGCCGTAGGGGCTGGTGCATTCGTGAGCGAAATATTCGGCGATGAGGCACATGAACTGCGTATGAGAGGCGGAGACGCGGGCGAATTCGGCGCCACAACAGGCCGTCCACGCCGCATGGGCTGGTTTGATTGCGTCGCATCCCGCTACGGCGTCCAGGTACAGGGAGCAACCCAGGTGGCGCTAACTGTTGTTGACGCTTTGGGTTATCTCGATGAAATCCCTGTATGTGTCGGCTACGAGGTAAACGGCAAGATTATCAAGGACTTCCCCACCACTCCTGTATTGGAGCGCTGCAAGCCGGTCTTGGAGACCCTTCCCGGCTGGAAAACTGATGTAAGGGGAATTAAAAAGTACGAGGATCTTCCCGCCGAATGCCGCAATTATATTGAATTTATCGAGAGCCAGCTTGGTGTTCCGATTACAATGGTTTCAAACGGCCCCGGACGGGATGAGTTGATTTACCGGTAATTGAAGTAAGTGAACTGATTTCTAAATTATTAATCACCATGCAGCGTTTTGGATTTATTATTTTAGTAAAAGCTAACTGATTGATTTTCAGTCAGTTAGCTTTTTTACTTAATCAAACAGATTAGTTTCGTATAGATTCACTAATCCAGGCCAAACAAATAAAGATATATTGCTATTATTCGAGGTTTGGAATATAATAACACATGTATAATACAAAAAGGTGACCACAATGGAATATATTTCTGAAAAGAT
>DUMT01000039.1 GCA_012839705.1 Clostridiales bacterium
CCTGAAAAGCACCGCCTCGGTATCCTCCCTTGGCAGCAGTTGTTTTATCCTTCTCATTTCCCTGAACATATTGATACCCGCTTTCCAAACTTTAATAAATATATATTACCGAAATCCTGCAAAAAATGTCAATCAAAGTTTGTATAATTAGCAGCCGGTTACGGCAGAATTCATCCTTGTATTTTTTCAACAATTTGGTAAAATATAATAATAACGACTTGAAACGACTTGCCCATTTTTTGGGCACAGGAGGGTAATTGTGAATACTGACAATAAAAAATTCTATATTACAACCGCCATTGCCTATACTTCCCGCAAACCCCATATCGGGAATACTTACGACCCTGTACTTGCGGATACCATCGCAAGGTACAAGAGGATGATGGGTTATGACGTGTTTTTCCTGACCGGCTCGGACGAGCACGGGCAGAAAATCGAAGAATGCGCAAAGGCTCAGGGACTGGAGCCTAAGGAATATGTGGACAGGGTTGCAGCCCAAATCAAGGAAATTTGGGACTGCATGAACACCAGCTATGACAGGTTTATCCGCACCACCGATTCCGACCACCAGGAAGCCGTTCAGAAGATATTTAAAAAGCTGTATGAGCAGGGCGACATATATAAAAGCGAATATGTAGGGAAATACTGCGTTCCCTGCGAATCCTTCTTCACCCCCTCGCAGCTGGTGGACGGCAAATGCCCCGACTGCGGCCGTGAAGTCACCGATGCCAAGGAAGAGGCGTATTTCCTCAGGCTCAGCAAATACCAGGACAGGCTGATGGAATACTTTGAATCCAACCCCGATTTCATCAAGCCCGATTCCCGCCGTGCTGAGATGATAAACAACTTCTTAAAACCTGGGCTTCAGGATTTGTGCGTTTCCCGCACCTCCTTTAAATGGGGAATTCCTGTGGAATTCGACCCGGGGCATGTTATCTATGTGTGGATTGACGCCCTTTCAAACTATATTACCGGTGTTGGCTACAACCCGGACGGCAGCAGCGACCTTTACAAAAAATACTGGCCTGCCGACCTTCACGTCATTGGCAAGGACATTGTCCGTTTCCACACCATCTATTGGCCCATAATCCTTATGGCGCTGGGCGAGCCGCTGCCCAAACAGGTATTAGGCCATCCGTGGCTCCTTGTGGGCGAGGACAAGATGAGCAAGTCCAAAGGCAATGTGATTTATGCCGATGACCTTGCCCGCCATTTCGGAGTGGACGCTGTCCGCTATTACCTGCTTACCGAAATCCCCTTCGCACAGGATGGCTCCATCACCTATGAGAGCATGATAAACAAATACAATGCCGACCTTGCGAATACCCTGGGCAACCTTGTAAACAGAAGCATCGCAATGGCAAACAAATATTTTGAGGGCAGGGTTTCCCGCCCGGCTGAGCGGACTGATTTGGATTCAGACCTTATCAGCACAGCCGAAAACTGCGTAAAAGAGTATATCCGGCTTATGGACATATACCACACCGCTGACGCAGCGGATTATGTGATTCAGCTTGCCCACCGCTGCAACAAGTATATAGATGAAACTGCCCCCTGGGTGCTGGCAAAGGACCCTGAAGCCAGCGACAGGCTGAACGCGGTGCTTTACAACCTGATTGAGTCCATCAGGATTATCGGTATACTGTTCAAGCCCTTCATGCCCGCCACTTCAGACAAGATTCTGGCTCAGATAAATGTGCCGGAGGGGCTTACCTCAATTGATTCGGTAATATCCGGATTCGGCACTGCGGAAAGATTTTCAGTTGGCACCCCTGAACCTCTCTTTGCCCGTATCGATGCGGAGAAAAAGCTGGCGGAAATTGAAGCCGAGCTTGGTGCCCCCGCAATTGAAGCAAAAGAAGAAAAAGATGATAAAAAAGAGGCTGAAAATGTGGCCTTCCTACCTCAGATTGGGATTGACGAATTTGCCAAAGTTGATTTGAGGGTGGCTTTGATAGAGGACTGTGAGCCGATAAAGAAATCCAAAAAGCTGCTTAAACTCACCGTAAATGATGGCAGCGGAACTCCCAGGACTGTGTGTTCGGGAATTGCGCCCTGGTACTCCCCTGAGGATTTGAAGGGTAAAAGCGTAATACTGGTATCCAACTTAAAACCCGCTGTTTTATGCGGCGTTGAAAGCCAGGGCATGATACTGGCTGCCGAGGATGGGGACGATGTTAAGGTAATTTTTGTTGACGGCATTGCCCCGGGCAGCAAAATCAGATAATATCAGGATAGTTTAAGGAGTTATTGTAAATTGGCATATATTTTCGACACTCACGCGCATTACGATGACCCGGCTTTTGACAGCGACAGGGATACCTTGATCCCTTCGCTGAAAGAACAGAATGTCTGCGCAGTAGTGAATGCGGCAAGCGACATTGAATCATCCCGGGCAGGCATCGCTTTAGCTGAAAAATACCCCTTTATCTGGGCATCCGTCGGGATTCACCCCCACGAAGTGGGCAAAGCCCCCGAAAACGCCATTGAAACCCTAAAAGCACTCCTAACCCACCCCAGGGTTGTGGCCCTTGGCGAAATCGGGCTTGATTATTACTACAACAATTCACCGAGGGATGTCCAGATTGGCTGGTTTGAACGGCAGCTTGATTTGGCTGTCAAAATGGACAAGCCTGTCATCATACATGACCGCGAAGCCCACCAGGACACCTTGGACATGTTGAGAAAATACCGCCCTAAAGGCGTAGTTCACTGTTTCTCCGGCAGTGTGGAAATGGCAAGGGAGGTTTTGTCCCTTGGAATGTATATCAGCCTTGGAGGCGCTGTCACCTTTAAAAACGCCAAAAAACCGGTAGAGGTTGCCGCCATGGTACCTGAAGACCGCCTGGTTTTGGAAACCGATGCCCCATACCTGGCGCCTGTACCCTTTCGCGGCACCCGTTGCCATTCAGGGCTTATCGCTTATACAGCGCAAAAAATCGCTGAAATACGCGGCGTTACTGTTGACCAGCTGCTTGGCAAAACCTGTGAAAATGCCTGTCGCCTTTTCGGGATTACCCTGTAAAAAGCCTGGGGTGTATTCAGCCGGTTTTAACTACCTGTATATCGTCTAACAAATTATACCGAGGGGCGTTGAATTTATGAGGAATAGGGTTAAGTACCGCCGCCGTTTCGGGGACCGCCCTGATGGCAGAAGGCTCAGGACAATCGACCCGCTTTTCAACGTGGCAGCCCATATTATGAAAACCAGGAACGGTGCCGCCAATCATTTTACCGGGACATTAAACATTTCCGAGGTTGAAAAATATATACGGGCAAAAAGGCGGGAAAACATGCCCGGGCTTGGTTTGCTTCACTTTTTTATTGCGGCATATGTCCGGGTTGTATCCCAGAAACCTGCCATAAACCGTTTTGTTGCCGGGCGGAAGATTTACGCCCACACCGATATTTCGGTATGCCTTGCGGTTAAAAAGGAAATGACTGTGGATGGGCAGGAAACCACCATAAAAATCTTCTTTGAGCCTACAGACACCATCGACATAGTTTACCAAAAAGTTCAAAAAACCATCGAGGAGGCAAAGATTAAGGGGGATTCCAACAATACCGACAAGGCTGCCCGGATATTAAACTATGTACCCGGGATACTGTTAAGTTTTGTAATCAAAATTATTGAGTTTCTGGATTATTTCGGGCTGCTGCCAAAAAAGCTGATTGACTTAAGCCCCTTCCACGGAAGCATTTTCATTTCGGATTTGGGCTCCATTGGGCTTCCCCCTGTTAACCACCATTTATACGATTTTGGAACCATTTCCGCCTTTCTGGCATTCGGCACCAGATACCGCGGGGAATCTTCAAGGCTTATGCAGTTTACTCTCACCTTGGACGACCGCATCTGTGACGGCTTTTATTATGCCGGGGTTTTCAAGCTGATTCAGAAGATTTTTAAAAACCCATGGATGCTGGACTCCCCTCCCGAAGAAGTTGTTGAAGATATCCGCTAAACGCTTGATTACATCAAATCGGAAGTTCTCCGCCAAGATAAACAAATTAACATATTAATAATTTTCAAAATATTTACATTTGTACCTCTTGTATTTTTGATATTTTAAGGCTATTATGGATTAGCACTCTACTTTTTAGAGTGCTAATCCATTTTGCTTTCGAGGGATGTTTATGAAAACCAAACAGTTCAAGGCAGAATCAAAACGGCTACTGGAACTCATGATTAACTCAATTTACTCCAACAAGGAGATTTTCCTTAGGGAGCTTATTTCAAACGCCAGCGACGCGATAGACAAGCTCTATTACCGCTCGCTGTCGGAGGGCCTGACTGGTGTAAGGCGTGAAGATTTTTTTATCCGCCTGGATATTGATAAAGAGGCCAGGACCCTTACAATCACCGACAACGGCTGCGGAATGACCATGGAAGAGCTGGAATCCAACCTCGGCACCATAGCAAGAAGCGGCTCACTGGCATTTAAAAAAGAGATGGAATCCAAAGAGGACATCGACATTATCGGCCAGTTCGGCGTCGGTTTTTACTCCGCTTTCATGGTCAGCGAATGTGTTACAGTTATCAGCCGCGCCTATGGCTCGGACGAGGCCTGGCGCTGGGAATCTAAAGGCGTGGAAGGCTATACAATCGAGCCTGCGGAAAAAGACAGCCACGGTACACAGATTATTTTGAAAATCAAGCAAAACGCCGATGAAGAGGATTACGACCAGTATCTTGACACATACCGAATCCGCTCCATTGTAAAAAAATACTCCGATTACATCCGCTATCCGATTTTGATGGACATTGAAAAAACGGTACCCAAAAAAGATGTGGAAGGCGAATATGAAACCGTTACCGAAACTGAGACCATCAACAGCATGGTCCCCCTTTGGAAGCGGAACAAAAACGAACTCAGCGAAGAAGACTATTTTAATTTCTATAAGGATAAATTCTACGATTATGAAAAGCCCGCCCGGGTTATCCACAGCAGCGGAGAGGGCGCCGCGACATATCACGCCCTGCTGTTCATCCCCGGCAGGACCCCCTTTAACTACTACACCCGGGAATATGAGAAGGGGTTGCAGCTTTATGCCAACGGCGTTCTGATTATGGAGCGCTGCCCCGACCTCTTGCCGGACCATTTCAGTTTTGTCAAGGGGCTTGTGGATTCACAGGATTTGTCCCTTAACATCTCCCGCGAAATGCTGCAGCAGGACCGCCAGCTTAAACTCATCGCCCAGAGGATTGAAAAGAAAATCAAAAACGAGCTATCCTCCATGCTTGAAAACGATAGGGAGAACTACGAAAAATTCTTCAAAAACTTCGGGCTGCAGCTTAAATACGGGCTTTACAGCGACTTTGGGATGCACAAGGACGTTTTGAAGGATTTAATCCTGTTTTATTCCTCCACTGAGAAAAAGCTGGTCACCCTGTCCGAATATGCTGGCAGGATGAAGGAAGACCAGAAATTCATCTATTACGCCTGCGGCGAGTCTGTCGAAAAGATAGACAAGCTGCCCCAGACCGAGGTTGTCCGGGATAAAGGGTATGAAATCCTGTATTGCACCGACGATATCGACGAATTCGCCCTGCGCATGCTGCATGAATATGGCGGCAAGGAATTCAAATCGGTATCTTCAGGGGACCTCGGCTTTGAAACATCCGAAGAAAGCGATAACAAAGTTAAAGAAGAGGAAAACAAAAGCCTGTTTGAGAACATGGCAAAGGCGTTGGAAGGCAAGGTAAAAGCCGTAAGGCTTTCAAAGAGATTAAAGACCCATCCCGTCTGCATTTCCACCGAGGGGGCGCTGTCACTTGAAATGGAGAAAATCCTGAACGCCATGCCCACCGAAAACAAGGTTAAAGCCGAACGGATTCTGGAAATAAACGAATCCCACCCCATTTTCCCTGTTCTGGTGCGCCTTAATGATGAAAACCCCGAAAAACTGAAAGATTATGCCCAGCTTTTGTATACCCAGGCATTGTTGATTGAAGGTCTGCCAATTGACGACCCTGTGGACTTTACCAACAAAATCTGCTCCCTTATGGCAGAGGTAAATTAATAACAACCGCAAAAAGCCGCTAGCAAAAACGCTAGCTGTTTTTTCACTCCTGAATTCAAGCATTTTGCGGAAAACCGAATTTAAGGGATATGAAAAACTCACAATGATAAAATTAAATTCTTCACCTCAAAAACCGTAGAATTATATCAGGGCAGAAAGTTCACCACCACAGGCGAGAAGGTTGTGGAACTGCGGTATAACGACAAGGTTATTGGAACTTATAAAGTCACCGTGAATGGGTAAAAAACTGCGAAAAAACTGGCTTAGCACAGCCGCTAAGCCAGTTTTTTACTTCGAAATTTTCGAGATTATTTTCATTGATATGTCCAATGCCTTGACAGAATGGGTCAGGGCGCCGAGGGATATGATATCCACTCCGGTTTCGGCAACTTCCCTGAGATTCTCCTCAGTTATGCCGCCGCTGGCTTCCATCAAAGCCCGCCCGTTGGCAAGCTGAACCGCTTCCTTCATCTGCTCGCAGTTCATGTTATCCAGCATTATGATGTCGGCGCCGGCTTCTATAGCTTCCCTGACCTCGTCCAGGTTTCTGGTTTCCACCTCAAGCCTGACCATATGCCCCAGCCTGCTGCGTATCGCCTTTACCGCGGCTGTAATTCCCCCGGCGGCGTCTATGTGGTTATCCTTGAGCATTGCGCCATCCGACAGGTTAAACCGGTGGTTCTTCCCCCCGCCGACTGTAACCGCATATTTCTGCAAAGCCCTGAGCCCCGGCATTGTCTTGCGGGTATCGGTTATTGCCGCCCTGGTGCCCTTTACAATCTGCACACACTGATTAGTTTTGGTGGCAATGCCCGACATGTGCTGCAACAGGTTTAACGCTGTCCTCTCACCTTTCAGCAGCTCCCGGGTAGGGCCTTCGATATCGGCTATTTTATCGCCGAAGCTTATCCTGTCCCCGTCCTTTTTGTAAAGGGTGAATTTTACGCTGTCATCCAGCAGTGTGAAAACCCTTATGGCAACTTCAATTCCGCAGAGAACCCCTTCCGCCTTCGCAATAAATGTTGCGGCGCTCCAGGACTCCTCGGGTATCATCAAATCGGTGGTGGTGTCAATGTAGTTTATGTCCTCTTTCAGGGCGGTTTTGATGATATCATCCACATAAAATTTTGGCAGAACCATTAATTCAACCCCTTATAAATATACATATTGTATAATTACAATCTATTCTACAAACCTTAATCAAGCAAATCTTCTTTGCCCTGGTTTTCCAGCACTTCATTAAGAATGATTGTGCAGATGGTGGCAAGGCTTTTTGCCTCAAGGTAATCGGAAGTGACAGCATAATCGCCGTTCCTCAAATCCTCAAGAATTTCCTTAGCCTGAACAATGCCTTCCCTTACCGCTTCATAATCAGGGATTACAAACCACGCCTTCTGCATAATGCTGCGGATAGCGGTGCGGTAACCCTTAGGCAATTGCCTGCTGCCTGCCGGCGGGGCTGGCGGCGGGCCATCGACCCCGCTTTCCTCGTGCCTCATGCGGCGGCTGATATCATAGGTGCATCGGCGGGCAAACACAAGGGCTTCCAGAAGGGAGTTGCTGGCGAGCCTGTTCCTGCCGTGAACCCCGGTATGGGAGCATTCACCCGCTGCGTAAAGCCTATCCACCGTGGTGTCTCCGTAAACATTCACGTCAATGCCGCCCATAAGGTAATGCTGGCAGGGGAAAACAGGGATATATTTCCGGGTGATGTCCACCCCTTCCTCAAGGCAGCGCTTATAAATCATGGGGAAGCGGTTGCGGATGAAATCCTCACCCCTGCCGGTGATGTCGAGGTAGAATTTGTCGCTGCCGGTGCGGGCGGTCTCCAGCATAATGCTGCGGGAAACCACATCCCTGGGGGCAAGCTCGCCCCTTTCATCATACCTGTGCATAAACCTTTCGCCATGGCAATTCAGCAGCAGGGCGCCTTCCCCGCGGACGGCTTCGGAAATGAGGAAACGCTCCCTCCCCTGTGCCGCCGCAAAGGCTGTGGGATGAAACTGAATCAGCCTTAAATTCTTTATCCGCGCGCCAAGTTCATAGGCAAGGGTAATACCGTCCCCGGTGGCTGTGGCGGAGTTGGTTGTGTAAGCGTAAACCCTGCCAATACCCCCGGTGCACAAAATACAGTAGGAGCAGGAAATATACTGAAATTCACCGTTTACCAGCACGCCTGCCCAGAACCCTCCACCGGAGCGGGTAAGGGTAGCAAGATGGGCATACTCCAAAATTTTTATATTCGGCTTTGACCTGGCAGCCGCCAAAAGCTTTTCGGTAATTTCCCGGCCTGTGGAATCCTTATGGTGCAAAATCCTCCTGCGGGAATGGCCCCCTTCCAGGGTCATTGAAATATTCATGGTTTCGTCCCTGTCGAATTCCACGCCCATCTCCTTGATAAGGCGGAGGACGTCCTCAGGGCCTTCGTTCACCAGAATTTCAAGGCTTCGCAGGTCATTTTTATATCCCCCCGCAATAAGGGTGTCGGCAATATGCAGGCGGTAATCGTCGTTGGTTTTATCCACAACCGCCGCCACACCACCCTGGGCTAACATACTGTTGCAGATACCAACCTCTTTTTTGCTCAATACCAGTACACGGACTTCAGGATCAAAATTCAAAGCAGCATACAGCCCGGCAACGCCGGTGCCGGCAATCAGCACATCGTACTCATTCTTCATGTTGCAAGGGACCCTCCGCGTTGAATTGGCATCCTGACACGGATGCAGCTGTTTATATAATTTAAGGCGAGCATTACACCCGCCTTTTGCAGGCCAAATCCTGCCCTTTATCTAAACCTTTTCAGCAGATTTTCAATCTTTTTACGAGGATCGATAATCGTGCTAACCGACACATCGTGATTGAGCGCGGCGATGAAATATGCGATATATTTGGAAACGTCAACTTCATAGAACCACTCGCGGCTCTTGAGGGCTTCGGTGCGGTAGGTGAGGTTTGTGCCAAGCACTCCCGCAATAACCCCTTCCTCATACGCCTTGTCGAATTTCTCAAGCCCGTTGGTGAATATCGCATATGTTGCATAGGCGTAAATATTGCGCGCCTTGCGCTTCTTTAACTCATAGGCAATATCCAGCATGGACTCGCCTGATGAAATGATATCGTCGGCGATAAATACATCCTTGCCCTCTACCGAGTTGCCGAGATATTCGTGTGCAACAATCGGGTTTCTGCCGTTGATTATGGTTGCGTAATCACGGCGCTTGTAGAACATTCCAAGGTCCACGCCCAGAATCGAAGCGTAGAACATATTACGGCTCATGGCGCCCTCGTCCGGGCTTACAACCATCAAATGGTCCCTGTCGGGTTTGATGTCGGGCTTGTTGTTGAACAGTGCCTTTAAAACCTGGTAATATGGAATCACGTTGTCAAAGCCCATAAGCGGCACAGCGTTTTGTACCCTCGGGTCATGGGCATCAAAGGTAATTATATTTGAAACGCCCATATTAAAAAGTTCCTGCAGCGCAACTGCGCAGTCCAGGGACTCCCTGTAATTGCGGCGGTGCTGCCTGCCGCCGTAAAGTATGGGCATAATAACATTGATGCGGTGCGCCTTCCCGCCCGCGGCCTGGATAATACGTTTTAAGTCCATATAGTGGTCGTCGGGAGACATGTGGTTCTCGCGGCCGAAAATTTTGTACGTAATGCTGTAGTTACCAACGTCCACTAAAATATACAAATCGTCTCCCCTGATACTTGAATGAATAATGCCCTTTGCGTCACCGGAAGAAAACCGGGGGCATTCCGCTTCTACAAGAAAAGTTTCAGTAGGATTATTGCTGTTAGCAGCCCATTCAACAAGATGGCTATTAATTTTATCCCCCAGCTCTTTGCAACCCTGCATTGCAATAAGCTTGAGTGGGGCGACTGCAGTTTCCTGATTGAAAATTATCTCGCCGGCTTTTACGTCTGACAATCCAATTTCCCCTTTTTATTATTCTTAACAATTTAGATTGTACCACAAAACCGATAAAAATGTTATTTTTTGCGGAATTTTTCGTCACGAAAATTTTTCTTAACTCTGAATATTAATATATGGACAATGCACAATTTTAATCTTATAATGTTATACTAAGATTCAAAAAATACTGGAGGATTTGCTGTTGGAAGGATTTGAAACAAACGAAAGGCAGACTGCCCTGCTGGTATCTGTAGATACCGGCGAATTTGACGCGGAAACCTCGATTAACGAGCTTGCGGAGCTGGCATCCACCGCCGGCGCAGAGGTTCGGGGCATGGTAATCCAAAAACGTAAATCCCCCGACACCGCAACCTGCATAGGCGCAGGCAGGCTTCAGGAAATAGCCGAAATTGTAGCAGCCAATGAAATTGATTTGATTATATTCGACCGGGAGCTTTCAGCCAGCCAGATACGCAATATCGAGGATGCCACCAACTGCAGTGTAATCGACCGCACCATGCTAATCCTTGATATTTTCGCCAGCCGTGCCCGTTCCGCCGAAGGGCGCCTTCAGGTGGAGCTTGCACAGCTTGAATATTTGCTGCCGAGGCTCTCAGGAAAAGGGATTGATTTGTCCCGACTTGGCGGCGGTATTGGAACCCGCGGCCCGGGCGAAACCAAGCTTGAAACCGACCGCAGGCATATACGGTGGCGAATAAAGAAGCTAAAGGAAGAGCTTGCCGAAATTGAAAGGCGCCGGGAAAAAGTGCGTTTCCGCCGTAAAAAGGACGGGGTGAACACCGTTGCCCTTGTGGGATACACAAACGCAGGGAAATCCACCCTGATGAACGCCCTGACAAACGCCGGGGTACTGGCGGAAAACAAGTTGTTTGCCACCCTTGACCCTACCGCCCGGGCTTTAAAACTTCCCGACGGGCGCCAGGTGCTGTTAATTGACACCGTCGGTTTTGTCCGCAGGCTGCCCCACCAACTGGTGGATGCTTTCCGTTCAACCCTGGAGGAAGCCGCCCAGGCGGACGTAATCCTCAATATCTGCGACGCATCAAGCCCCGAATTTTTGGAGCATCTTGAAGTTACCAACTCGGTTCTCAGCCAAATAGGCTTTAGCGGCCGCCCTGTTATCCCGGTTTTGAATAAATGCGATATTGCGCCTGCTGATGTTGCAGGGTCTATCCCCCATGCAGTGCGCATCAGCGCACTGACGGGCGAAGGTTTGCCGGATTTATTGTCGGCAATTTCTGCCGCCATGCCGCCGGACAGGAAAAAGGTAACCCTCCTTTTCCCCTACAACAAAGGCAACCTTGCCCAGCAATGCCGGCAGGAAGGCGCCGTGGAAAAAGAGGAGTTCACTCCCGAGGGAATTTTGATGAGTGCAACCATCGGCTCCCGCCTTTTGGAGTTATTCAGGGATTATATTGTCGAATAATACGGGAAAACCCACGCAGTTAACACTGCGTGGGTTTTTTGCAAAATTACTTCAGTTCTACTTTTGCGCCGGCTTCTTCCAGCTTCTTCTTGATCTCTTCGGCTTCTTCCTTTGATACGCCTTCCTTGATGGGCTTCGGAGCGCCGTCTACAAGGTCCTTTGCTTCCTTCAGGCCGAGGCCGGTGATTTCGCGGACAACCTTGATAACGTTGATCTTGTTTGCGCCAACTTCAGCGAGGATTGCGTCAAACTCGGTCTTCTCCTCAGCAGCAGGAGCAGCAGCGGCAGCGGCAGCAGGAGCAGCAGCAACTGCAACAGGAGCAGCAGCAGATACGCCGAATTCCTCTTCAAGGGCTTTTACGAGCTCGGAAAGCTCAAGAACAGTAAGGGACTTAACATCTTCGATTAACTTTAATACTTTATCAGACATCGTATAATCCTCCATTTTTAATATTTTTAATTTGTTTGAATTTTGATAATGCAAAACCAAAAGGCAATTATGCGCCTTTCTTTTCTGCAATTGCGTTCAGTGCTACTACAAGGCCTCTGAGGTTTGCATTCAGCACATAGATGAAGCTTGTAATCGGTGCGTTCAAGCCGCCAAGGGCCTGGGCAACCAGGACTTCCTTGCTGGGCATTTTGGCAAGCTGGTCGACTGCTTTTTCGTCAATGACCTTGCCCTCAACGAAACCTGCTTTAATCTGAAGGTTTTTGTTGGTTTCGGCAAACTTGGACAGAATCTTTGCTGCGGAAACATGGTCGCTTCCAAGGGCTATAGCAGTTGTGCCGTTTAATACCGGGTCAAGGTCGCTTAACCCTACTTTTTCGGCTGCCAGGTGGAGCATTGTGTTTTTAACTACAAAGTAATCCACACCGGCCTCGCGAAGCTCACGGCGCAGCTTTGTGTCGTCAGCAACGTTGATGCCCTTGTAGCTGACAACAACGCCGGTAACAGCGTTACGGAGCTTTTCAGCCAGCTGCTCCACATACTCCTGCTTTTGCTGCAGAATCTTCTCGCTAGGCAAACTATTTCACCTCCGCTTGTTATTTAGGGAAACATTTGCTGTTTTCCTCAGCGATAAACCAAAAGAATTTGTTTAACAAAAAATCCTCCCTGTTACCACAGGGAGGATGGATTAGCAAACAGGCAGACTGCGGCTAATAATAGCCACATGCAGTCTATACAAGTTTCTGGCCATCGTCCTCGGCAGGCGGAAAATATTCCATGCGGAATATCAATTCCATTATGAAACCGCTGGTTTCACCTGCTGTCTGTGGAAGAACAGCGTTTAATATATTATCACAAGGTTATTCCCTTGTCAAGG
>DUMT01000040.1 GCA_012839705.1 Clostridiales bacterium
CTGACTTGTAATCAGCAGGTCGGGGGTTCAAGTCCGTCCACCAGCTCCAAAAACGCCTGTAAACTGGTTGGTTTACAGGCGTTTTCGCTTATAAGTACCTTTATCTTCCCAAGTGCCGTCCGGGCTATTTTACCGGGCGGCATTTTCAGCGTTTCGCTTAATCTTCTAATCCCTTCACTTCAATATGGCACATTTTCATGATATCAAGCGCCTTCCTGTGGCTTTCTGGAGTAACTCCGGCGCAGCATCTCGCATCTACCGAGATGGGGACTTCCGGCATGTGCGCTTTTAGCAGCAGGGCGTTTGAAATGACGCAGATGTCGGTGCATATGCCAATCAGCTCGATGCTGTCCACATTCTGCTTTTTAAGGTATTCAGCAAGTTCAGGGGAGCCAAAGGTGCCCTTTTCAAAAATCATGGGGTCTTTTGCGGCGTCAAGGATTTCTTTCCGAATTTCCCATCCCGGTGTGCTTTTTATGCAATGTTCCACCGGCAGATTTTTTCCTTCCTGGGTGTTAAGATAATCAGTGCTGTGGGTGTCCTGTGTAAAAATTACATGGCCGTCGAAGTTTTTCACTTTTTTCACAGAATTTCCAACAATTTTCACAGCTTCTTCGGTTCCCAAAGCCCCGTCAATGAAATCGTTTTGCATGTCAACAACGATTAAATATTTCATACCCAACTATTACTCCCTTTAAAATCATTTCAAGTTAATTATAAACTATATTTTAATTAGTATCGCATAAAGTGTAAAGTACAATTACAAAACCAAAACCTGAGAGATTTAATTGAATTTATAAAAAAGCGTTAAATATCAGCCACTACAATCTGCATATAGAAGCGCATTCAGTGCCCAGTTTGCCCTTTATATCCATCAATCCCGATTTTCCGTCAGGCTGCGGAAAACAGACAGGAACCGGTTTTCTACTGATTTGAAATCCCGGGTTTCATAATCCGGCTTACCCATCAGGACAGGCGGCGTTTCATACGCTTTTTCGCCCATAAAATGTAAAAACTCATGGAAAAACTCTGCATCGTCAATTTCAAAAACCAGCTTTTGTTCGTCAGCATTAAGAGGCCCGCCTAGGAACTTTTCCCAAATCATGTTTTGCAGCCTTTTTTCAAATTCAAGGTATTTGGGCAGGTATGGTTTTACCGGGCGCGTGATGTCAGATATATAGGCTTCGCTTGCGTCATGCAGCAGGCAGGCGAGCTGTACACGCTTTGTATATCTTCTTGCTGCTGCCTCTTTTGCGCAGTTGATTGAATGCTGCGCTACCGAAAAGAACCGCTCAAAATGGCCATTAGCCCGGCACAGCAGCGACAAAGCATGGGCAATATCCTCAATTTTGATATCTTCTGCTTTTGGGTCTATTGGGTTAAAATGAATCTTCGAATATGTTGTAATGTGTGACAATTTGTTCACCATTCTTTCTTGTTGAATTTATAATATCAAAAGCACTCAACTGAATCATATGCCAGTTTTCGATGATTTTCCGCATTGATTACCCATATAATACCATCAATGGTGGATTAAAAGTAGGCCTATATTAATATTTGGGAATTTGTCGAGGATTGCAGATTGAAAACTCAAGCTATTATTATCTGCAATTTGTCAAAAAATAATACAAGCGCCATATATCATATTCACAAATTTTATTCAAATATTTCAAAAATACTGGACAATTCATCGAAATAAATGTTAATATATTCCTGTAAAGTGGCTTTGCTAATTATTATCATAAAAGCCGGTGGGGGATAGTATCTATTATTATGCTAGTCCTTGAATTGCGGAGGTAATATGAAAAGATGGATGAACTTTCTGATATTAAGGTAAAAATCAGTGCCATAGGTGCCTTGGAGAATAAGCTGGCTTCATATAATTTAAGATTGAAAGAGGCGGAGGAAAAAACCCGGAAACTGCTGGAGAAATACGAAAAAGAAAAGCTTGATGTGCAGAAAATGCAGAGGGATTCTCTGTATTTTTATTTACTGAGGCTTTTTAGAAGATTTGAGGGCAGGCTTGAAAAAGAGGAGCGGGAAGAGATTGAAGCAAAGCTGAATTATGACAGGGCGGTGGCTGAGCTTAAGGAATTAAAACGTGAAAAAGAAGAGCTTGAAGAAAACCTTTTGGAGCTGCGCCGCCTTGAGATACAGTATCAGGCCGAAATGGAAAGGCGAAGACAGTCTGTTATGCACCTTGAGGGGGAAAAGGGGGACAGGTACAGGCAGCTTGAAGGGGAAATAGAGTCCCTGGCCGGACAGCTGACCGAAACTGGACAGGCTTTGGCTGCGGCACACCGCGCCAGGCAATCGGCAGAAAGTGCCATTGAGGCTTTGGAGAATGCCGAAAGCTGGGCTGCTTACGACGTATGGGCTTCGGGAGGGTTAATTTCCCATATGGCGAAATACTCCCATATAGACAGCGCCGAATCCTCTCTAAGCAGGTTAAACTCCCAGCTGAAGATACTTAGGAGCGAATTGCAGGATGTTAAGGGGATTGAAATGCCTGACATGAACAGCTTTCCCGCTTTTGAGAGGGCGATGGACTACTGGTTTGACAATATTTTTACCGACCTTTCGGTACGCAGTAAAATTATAGATAATATAAACGCTTTGAGGGATTTGATGGGTTCCATTAATAATACTGTTACAATGCTTGAGCAGAAAAAGCGGCAGCTTTTAAGCCGGCTTGGGCAGTGCAGGGAGTTACAGGAGGAGCTGCTCATCTCTCTAAATTGATGTCAACTGGCAGCGGGGAGCTAATAACGGCTGCCCGCACTTTTTAATTTAGGGTTTGATTTTGCCCATTTCAAACCTTTAATTATTTAACTCTTTATATTATAATAAAAAAACACAATTAATACAGGAGGCCTACTATGGAATATAGGGTACTTCCAAAACTCAATGTATCGGTATCCCTTCTGGGATACGGCTGCATGCGGTTTCCTACCAAAAACGGCGAAATAGATGAGGCTGAGGCGGAAAAGCTGCTGGACTTGGCATACAGCAAAGGGGTAAATTATTTTGACACGGCTTATATCTATCATTCGGGGAAAAGCGAGTCCTTTGTGGGAAAGGCTTTGTCAAAATACGACAGAAGCAGTTTTTATATCGCCGACAAGCTCCCCTGCTGGGAAGTTAAAAACCTTGACGACGCCCAGCGAATATTTTACGAGCAGCTTGAAAGGCTGCGAACCGATTATATTGATTTTTACCTTCTCCACTCCCTTGGCAAAGGTACATGGAAAAAGATGGTGGAGCTGGGCGTTTTGGAGTTTTGCGAAAACCTTAAAAAGCAGGGAAAAATAAAATATTTCGGTTTTTCGTTTCATGACGAATACAGCGTGTTTGAGGAAATCATTACAAGCAGGGAATGGGATTTCTGCCAGATACAATTAAACTATATGGATACCGAATACCAGGCAGGAATGAAGGGGTACCGCCTTGCCGAGAAATTGGGGGTTCCGGTAATAATTATGGAACCTCTGAAAGGCGGGATGCTGGCAACCCTGCCGGATGAAGTGACCGGGGAATTAAGGCAGGCAAAACCCGGCGCATCTGTCGCCTCGTGGGGGTTCAGGTGGATAGGCAGCCTGCCGAATGTCAAGGTTGTGCTGAGCGGCATGTCCACAATGCAGCAGCTTGAGGACAATTTGAATACCTTTGGCGATTTTAACCCCCTGAATGAGGAAGAATACCAGATGGTTGAAATGCTGGCAAACAGCCTGAAAAGCAGGGTAAACAACGGCTGCACCGGGTGCAGGTACTGCATGCCCTGCCCAGCTGGTGTTGACATACCTCAGAATTTTCAAATCTGGAACGAATACGGGATTTTCAAAAACAGGCAGTCTGCCGTATGGCGGTGGGAAAACAATATCGAAGAAGAAGAAAAGGCGAAAAACTGCATTTCCTGCGGGCAATGCGAGGAAGCATGCCCTCAAAGCCTTAATATAAGGGATGATTTGAAACGCCTGCAGGAGGAACTGGACAGCCTTGTAAAATCCAGCTAATATGAAAGGCGGAAAATGATGAGCATAACCAGAAGGACTGCACTAGGTGGGCTTTTTATTGCGCTGTCAATAATCCTGCCCCAGGCTGTGCATATTATTGGCGCGGCAGACCTTGGCAGGATGTTGCTGCCCATGCATATTCCGGTGCTGCTTGGCGGGTTTATCCTGGGGCCTGTATTCGGGCTGGCAGTAGGGGCGGTTTCGCCGGTGCTGAGCTTCTTAATAACCCAGACCCCGCCTGTGGGCAGGCTTGTATTTATGGTTTTTGAGCTTGCGGGATACGGGTTTATGAGCGGGCTTTTATACAGGACCTGCAAATTATATAGGCGTGGTTTCGGTGAGCTGGTGTCGTTGTTAGGCGCCATGGTGTTCGGCAGGCTGCTGTATGCATTAGCCCTGTTTGTGGCGGCTGATTTGATCGGGGTATCCCAAATCGGGCCCGCTGCTGTGCTGGAAGCGCTGGCTGCCGGGGTAATTGGGGTAATAGTCCAAATCATATTAATACCCGCACTGGTATTTTTACTTAAAAAAAGCCGCGTACTTGAGGGAGTTTACCCTATAAAAGGTAAAAACCCTCCGGCAGGCGGCATGAACTGAAAATAAAAAGGACTGGAAAAGATGACAAGCCAACTTGAAAAAGCAGTGAAAAAACTACATGAGGAAGGCTGCGCCCTGGCGGTGTTAAACGGAGGAGGGGAATTTGTTTCGTACCAGCCGGGATTGGCGCCTTTAGTAAATCTGTTAAAAAACTCGCCGGAACTGCTGCGCGGCGGCTCGGTTGCGGATAAAATCGTGGGGAAGGCTGCCGCATTCCTTCTTTTATATGGCGGGGTTAAGGAGGTTTATGCCGAAGTTATCAGCTCCCACGCCCTTGCGGTGCTGGAAAGGGCGGGCGTAAAGCTGGAATTTAACAAAAAGGTGCCGTTTATAAAAAACAGGGCAGGTACCGATACCTGCCCAATGGAAAAACGGGTTTTAGATATAGACGATGTGGAAACCGGCGCCGCTGCGCTGCTGTCGTTGTTTGGCGCGTCATAACAAAACCGCCTTCTTTTTGCGGTATGCGGTGGGGGTTATTCCGCAGTGTTTCAGGAAAACCTTGCTGAAGTAGTTCTGGTCGGAATAACCGCATTCCTCCGCGATTTCTTTCACGGTTTTTGAGGTACAGCACAATAGCTGTTTTGCCTTTTGAATACGGACATGGGTGAGGTATTCTATAATACCCACGCCGTAATTTGCCTTGAAGGATGTCATAAGATTGGTCCTGCTGCAGAAGAATTTAAGGCACAGGCTGTCAATAGTGATATCCTCGTTATAGTGGTTTTCCAGATATTCCTTCACCTTGTCGGACATATGGGATTTGTTCAATTGAAAACGGTTGCTCAAGGTTATGTACTGGGCGCATACATCCAGTATTTTCATACAGGAGAGTATTTTGTCCTTGCTGCAGACATGTACTGACTGGGCGGCCTTTTCAATTGCTTTTTTGTCGCCAACCAGCTTTTCGGCGCTTTTTATAATAAGCTCCCGGCTCTCCGGGCTGCCGTCAATGGACTGGCCCATCATCAGGTATCCCACCACGTTGCCGAGGATATACAGCGGGGCTACCGCCTCGTAAAGGCCGAAACAGCATTTGTAAAGGTAGACTTCAGGATTGGTGCTAACCTGCTCAAAAGCCCGGCGGTCGTTTTCAAGGCACATCCGCCTTCCGTCACCAGTGCTTTGGATCAGCGTGCAGTAGGGTGAAAGCGACTTGGGGTATGCTTCAATTTCGTTGAATTTTACATCATGGATGGAGATTCTGAATCCAGAAATATTATGCAGTTCCCTCAACAGGGACAGCATTTCAAGCCGGTCATCCTGAGCCATTATACCCGACCCTTTCAGATTTATATAGGATTAGTAGAATTAAGTTTAAAATGAACTAAATTACTAAGTGCTATACTATTTTACATAGAAAACGCAATTTTTACAATATATAATAGTTAATAATCCGAGGGATACTTATATTTTTTTTATCTGTGGAAATCTATGTTAGAGTATAAACCGTGCAGAAAACATAAATGTTATGCAGAAACATATAAGAAAGGCTGATTTTATGGATAAAACTCTCGTAATCATGGCTGCAGGTATGGGCAGCAGGTATGGCGGGTTAAAGCAGGTAGACAAAGTCGGCCCATCCGGCGAGCTTATTATCGATTATTCGATTTATGACGCCCGCATGGCTGGTTTCAACAAGGTTGTATTTGTTATCAAAGATGAAATAGACGAATTGTTCCGCGAAATTATCGGGAACCGCATTTCTGAGCTTATGGATGTTTCCTATGTCTATCAGAGGCTTGACAATCTCCCCGAAGGGTATTCTGTGCCTGAAGGAAGGGCTAAGCCCTGGGGCACCGCCCACGCCGTGATGAGCTGTATCGGCGCTGTCAACAGCCCCTTTGTGGTCATAAATGCTGATGATTTTTACGGCAGGGAAGCCTTTGAGAAAATCTCCCAATGGATAGATACCGCTGATTTTTCCAAAAACCCGCCTGAATACTGCATGGCAGGTTATATCCTTAAAAACACCCTTACCGAAAACGGCCATGTTGCCAGGGGTGTCTGCGAGGTTGATGAAAACGGCTATCTTGTGGATATCACCGAACGCACAAAAATCATGAGGCGTGACGGAAAGGTCCAGTACACCGAAGACGGCGAAAACTGGGTGGATTTGGACGAAAACAGCATAGTCTCCATGAATTTCTGGTGTTTTTCACCGTCCTTTCTGGAGGAAACAAAGGCGAGGTTTAAAGACTTCCTTGACGAAAACAGGGATAACCTGCTGAAAGCCGAATTTTTCCTGCCCTTTGTGGTCAAGGACATGATTGACAGTGGGCAGTGCACCGTAAAGGTATTGCAGACAAAAGACCAGTGGTTTGGTGTCACCTACAGGGAGGACAAGGAAAAGGTAGTAAAGGCTATCCATGAAAAGGTGGCAAAGGGCGAATATCCGAAGGCTCTGTGGGAATAGTGAGTTTGTAAGAAAGGTCGGATGAAATGGCGGATTTTCAGTTTATAGTTTCAAGGTTCATTACTGATAAGGACTTCCTTCACGCACTGCCCTATGGGGAAGGGCATATAAACGACACTTATTCGGTTTGCCTTCAGGATGACGAGGGGGTTATCACCCGGATTATTCTACAGCGGATAAACCATTATGTATTCAAAGACCCGGTTGGGCTTATGAATAATATCGTAGGCGTTACTACTTTTTTAAAGGAAAAGATTGCTGCCGAGGGCGGCGACCCCGAGAGGGAGACCCTGACGGTTATTCCCACCACAACAGGGGAGTATTTCTACAAGGACGGCGAGGGGAATTACTGGCGGGTATATAAATTCATTGAAAACGCGTTAACCTACCAATCCTGCCGCAATGCCGAGGATTTTTATAATTGCGGGATATCTTTCGGAAAGTTCCAGCAGATGCTTTCCGATTACGATACCACAAAGCTTGTTGAAACCATTCCCGACTTCCACAACACCGTAAAAAGGTTTGAGGCTTTAAAACAGGCTATAAACGAGGATAAAGCCGGAAGGGCAGGCCTGGTTCAGGAGGAAATCAGATTTGCCCTGGAAAGGGAAAAGGATGCCGGGGCGCTGGTGGAACTGCTGGAATCCGGAAAAATGCCCTACAGGGTTACCCACAATGACACAAAGCTGAACAATATCCTGATTGACAAAAAGACCGGCAAGGGCATTTGCGTAATAGACCTTGATACCGTTATGCCCGGTGCCGCCTGTTATGATTTTGGCGACAGCATAAGGTTTGGCGCCAGCACTGCAGCCGAGGATGAAACCGATTTGAGCAAGGTTTCCATGAGCCTTGAGCTGTTTGAGGTATTTGCAAAGGGGTACTTAAGTGTCGCAAGGGAGTTTTTGACCCCCGTGGAATTTGAAAGCCTTGCCATAGGGGCAAAAATAATGACCTTTGAATGCGGAATACGATTCCTGACAGACTATCTTAACGGCGATGTCTACTTCAAAATCCACCGGGAGCACCATAACCTTGACCGCTGCCGCACACAGTTCAAACTGGTGCAGGATATGGAGCAGAAGATGGGTTTGATGCAGGAGATAGTTAAAAAATACAGATAAAAAATATTAAATTACCAGGGAGTTTTTGAAAAATGAGAGTTATTAAAGTCGGAAGTTATGAAGAAATGAGCCGTGTTGCTGCCAACATCATCGCAGCACAGATAATCCTGAAGCCTGATTCGGTTTTGGGGCTTGCGACAGGTTCTTCGCCTGTAGGGACTTACAAAAGGCTGATTGAGATGTGCAAATCAGGTGATTTGGATTTTTCCAGGATTACAACCGTAAACCTGGATGAGTACTGCGGGCTTGACGGCAGCCACGAACAGAGCTACCGGTATTTTATGGATGTTAACCTTTTCAACCATGTCAATATCGACAAAGCTAACACCCATGTGCCAAGCGGCACCGCTTCTGATTTTAATCAGGAATGCAAAAGGTATGACCAGCTTATTGAAGGCCTTGGAGGGATTGACCTTCAGCTTCTCGGAATAGGCCACAACGGCCATATTGGCTTTAATGAGCCGGAGGACTTCTTTGAAAAGGGAACCCATTTGGTGGATTTAAAGCAGTCCACAATTGACGCCAATTCCCGCTTTTTTGAAAGGAAAGAGGATGTGCCAAGGCAGGCAATAACCATGGGCATCAAAACCATAATGTCCGCCAAAAAAGTGCTGCTGATTGCAAGCGGCGCTGACAAAAAGGAAATACTGGAAAAGGCTTTGTACGGGCCTATTACTCCGCAGGTACCAGCTTCAATACTTCAGCTTCATAATGATTTAACAGTAGTCTGCAATGTTGACTAATAAAATTAAAGGGGTAAGGTGAAATGAAATTCAACAAGCCGGAAGCAGAACTTTTTATTCCAGACGGTGTTGACGAGAAAACCGCGTTGAGCCGCACAACAGATTTGTGCATTGCCGCCCATCAGGATGATATCGAGATTATGGCATATGGCCCCATTGCCAAGTGCTACGGGCTTAAAGACAAATGGTTTACCGGTGTTACGGTTACCGACGGCGCCGGCTCGCCAAGAACCGGGATTTACTCAGACTACACCGACGAAGACATGAAAAAGGTGAGGGTTGTTGAGCAGAAAAACGCCGCAAGTGTTGGCGGATATGCCGCCCAGTTCCTGCTCAGCTACACAAGCTCAGAGGTAAAGGACGCATCCAACCTGAAAACGGTGGAGGAAATTGCCGAGATAATCAAGGCTTGCAGCCCTGAGGTGGTTTACACCCACAACCTCGCCGACAAGCACGATACCCACGTTGCGGTAGCCCTTCGCACCATTGCCGCAATCCGCAGCCTGCCTGCAGAACAGCGCCCGAAAAAGGTTTATTCGATGGAAGTCTGGCGCGGGCTTGACTGGGTAAACGATGACGAGAAGGTATGCTTTGACACATCCCAGCACCCGAATCTTGCCGCGGCCCTGCTTGGAGTTTACGACAGCCAGATTGCAGGCGGAAAACGCTATGACAGCGCAGCCCTTGGACGCCGCCTTGCCAACGCCACGTTCTTCGCCAGCCATAATACAGATGATTTTGACAGCCTTTCCTACGGCCTGGATATCACAGAGCTTGTAAACAGCGATATGGATTATTTTGATTTCATCAACAGGTATATCGAGAGCTTCAGGAAAGATGTAGAGAACCGTATCAGGAGGTTTTCAAAATGAACCGTTGCGGCATCGAAGTTAGTTACAAAAACGTACCTAAACTAGACCCACAGTTCATTCCAATGGAGCAATTCACAAGAGCTTACCTGAAAGGCGCTAAGCAGCCTTTAGCCATTGCGGTGGAGAGGGAATCCGGCTATACCAGCGTTTACGATACCTTTATCCACGGAACCCCCGAAATGCAGCAGGCGGATTTTTACTATGTCGAAAGGCTGGTGAAATTCCTGCTCTGGGCAAGGGGAGGATTTAAAGTCACCATCTGCGGCAGCAAAGAAGTCTACGAATACATCAAAAAGGTGTATTCCGCAGATGGGGAGAGGGCTTTCGACTACAAGACGATGTCTGATGTATATGAAAAGCCCTTCGAGGTGCTGTACCTGCCCTACGAGCAGAAACCAGCGGAGAATGAAAGCTCAAAGTCCTTAGGCGGCCATTTTGACGGCTGCAGGATAGGCTTTGACGCTGGAGGAAGCGACAGGAAGGTATCCGCCGTTATCGACGGAGAAGTGGTTTACAGCGAGGAAGTGGTCTGGCATCCAAAAGTAAATTCGGACCCGGACTACCACTTCAACGAAATTGTCGCCGCCTTTAAAACCGCGGCATCAAAAATGCCCAGGGTTGACGCCATAGGAATCAGCTCCGCAGGTATTTATGTAAACAACAGGACTATGCTGGCATCCCTGTTTATCAAGGTGCCAAAGGATTTGTTTGACGCAAAGGTAAAGGATATTTATGAGCGCGCCTGCCGCGAAATCGGGGATGTTCCTTTCGTAGTGGCAAACGACGGGGACGTTACCGCCCTTGCCGGCGCCATGGAGCTTAAGGATACCGGGGTTCTCGGTATCGCCATGGGTACCAGCGAAGCAGTGGGTTATGTCGACATCAAAGGCAATGTAACAGGCTGGCTTAATGAGCTTGCCTTTGCCCCGGTGGATGCCCACCCCGATGCCATGGAGGATGAGTGGTCCGGTGATATTGGTTGCGGCGTGAAATACTTCTCCCAGGACGGGGTTGTAAAGCTCGCCGGAAATGCCGGCCTTACCTTTGGAGAAAACCTCACCCAGGCTGAAAAACTCAAGGAAGTTCAAAAGCTTGCCGAGCAGGACGACCCGGTAGCCCTTGACATATACGATTCCATCGGCTGTTACCTCGGCCACACCCTGCCCTTCTACGCAAGGTTTTACAATATCAAGAACCTGCTGCTTTTGGGAAGGGTCACCTCCGGTAAAGGCGGAGAGCGGATGCTCGAGCGTTGCAAACAGGTTTTGAAAGAAGAGTATCCCGAACTGAACATAAATATCCTGCTGCCGGATGAGAAAAGCCGCCGTGTTGGGCAGAGCGTTGCGGCAGCAGGCTTGCCTGAAATCAGGAAATAAGCTTAATATCTACCTCCTAATATATAAAAACAAAGCGCATTTTCGGACTGAATATGCGCTTTGTTTTTTTGTGCCCCGGATTGATTACAAAAGTTTGGGTACAAGCATATAATGGTTACACGGGCGCGATGCAGGCTCAAAAACCGGCGTAAAATTGTAATACTTGCCCTTTGATTCCCAAGGTGGTATAATAAAATAATAATGTGTGCAAAAACTGAAAATTTTATGCATATTATTTTTATAAATTGTTTTTTTATATTAACCAAAAAGAAGATGTACTCCGTATATCTCATTTGCCACCATATCTTGTTAGGAGGCTTCGGTTTGCGAATAGGGATTGATATAGGTTCAACCACTGTCAAAGTGGTGTTGATTGATAATAATGACAATATAATATTCAGGTCATACGAAAGGCATATGTCCAAAGTCAGGGAGAAGGCTGCCGAAATGCTGGAGCAGCTAAGGGATAAGCTTAGCGGCGAGCAGGTTCAGGTAGCTGTTACCGGCTCTGCGGGTTTGGGTGTTTCTAAGGCCGCGGGGCTGGAATTTGTCCAGGAGGTTTTTGCAACCGCCGGAGCGGTGGAGCGCTTCTATCCCCGGACAGACGTTGTAATCGAGCTTGGCGGCGAGGACGCCAAGATTATATTTTTGACCGGCGGCCTGGAGGAGAGGATGAACGGCTCCTGTGCGGGCGGTACCGGCGCATTTATCGACCAGATGGCGACCCTTCTGAATGTCACCCCTGACGAACTGAACCTTTTAAGCGAAAAAAGCGAAAAGCTATACTCCATCGCCTCAAGGTGCGGAGTTTTTGCGAAAACAGATATTCAGCCCCTGCTTAATCAGGGAGCCAGGAAAGAGGACATTGCCGCCAGCATATTCCAGGCGGTGGTTAACCAGACGATTTCCGGGCTTGCACAGGGCAGGGAGATAAAGGGCAACGTGCTGTTTTTGGGCGGCCCCCTGCACTTTTTAAGCGGGCTGCGCAAGCGGTTTGTGGAAACCCTGAAGCTTGGAACCGAAGAGGCCATTTTCCCGGATAACGCGGATGTTTTTGTGGCTATAGGCGCCGCCTTATACGCAGGTAACACCAACCCTTTGGAATTTGACGAAGTGATGCAGCGTATTCGCAGCGCATCGGAGCAGAAAAACCTGACCCAGACCCTGCCGCCTTTGTTTAAATCCAGGGAAGAGTATGAGCAGTTTGTGGAGCGGCACAACCGCCACAAGCCGCCCTTCGTGGACGCGGACAATTACACCGGCGACGCATATCTTGGTATTGACGCTGGCTCTACCACCACAAAGCTGGTGCTGATAACTCCCGAAGGCGGGCTGCTTTATACTTTCTATGACTCTAACGGGGGCAATCCCGTGGGGGTTGTCCTGGAGCAGCTAAAGGAGATATACCGCCGTTTCGGTGGCAGGGTAACAATAAAGGGAAGTGCCGCCACCGGTTACGGTGAAGATTTGATAAAAAACGCCTTTAACATCGATTTGGGGCTTGTTGAAACGGTTGCCCACTATAAGGCAGCGGCACATTTTAACCCTGATGTTGATTTTATTATTGATATCGGCGGGCAGGACATGAAATGCTTTAAAATCCGCAATGGCGTGATTGACAGCATACTGCTGAATGAGGCGTGTTCCTCCGGCTGCGGCTCCTTTATCGAAACTTTCGCAAAGGCTCTGGGTTATACCATTGCAGACTTTGCAAAACTGGGGCTGTTTGCCGAAAAGCCGGTGGATTTGGGCTCCCGATGCACCGTGTTTATGAATTCATCTGTTAAACAGGCGCAAAAGGAAGGTGCGGGGGTAGACGATATTTCAGCCGGCCTTTCGATTAGTATTGTCAAAAACGCGATTTACAAGGTTATCCGCGCTTCCAGCCCCTCGGAGCTTGGGCGGAATATCGTTGTTCAGGGCGGCACTTTCCTGAATGACGCTGTGCTGCGCAGCTTTGAGCTGGAGCTTGGAATCGAGGTCACCCGCCCCACCATTGCGGGGATTATGGGGGCTTACGGCGCCGCCCTTGCGGCAAAGGCTTTAAAAAAGGAAAAAAGCTCCCTGCTGACTATGGAAGAGCTGGATAAATTCCAGCATACCGCGAAATCTGCCAAATGCGGGCTTTGCGGAAATAACTGCCAGCTTACCGTCAACACCTTCTCTGGAGGTAGGCGGTATATTTCGGGCAACCGGTGCGAACGGCCCCTTGGCAAGGGAGAGCATACCGGCCTGCCAAATCTGATGAAGTGGAAATATGAATACCTGCGTTCCCTTCAGGGGGGCGACAACCTCCGGGGGCGTATTGGGATACCCATGGTTTTGAATATGTTTGAAAACCTGCCCTTCTGGTATACCTTCTTTACAAAACTCGGGTTTGAGGTGGTTTTGTCACCCGAATCCTCAAGGGCGCTTTACGCCTACGGACAGCATACAATCCCTTCGGATACTGTATGCTATCCCGCAAAGCTGGTGCATGGGCATATATTAAAACTTATTGACATGGGCGTGGATGCCATTTTCTACCCATGCCTGCCCTACAACTTCAACGAGAAAAAGGGCGACAACCATTACAACTGCCCTGTGGTGGCGTATTATCCCGAGCTTATCAACGCCAATGTTAACGAGCTTAAAAAGGTCCGTTATTTGATACCCTATTTCGGGCTGCACAGGCCCAGGGATTTTGCCAAAAAGGCCGCAGCATATTTTAATGAGAATTTCGGAATACCTGCCGGCGAAGTCAAGGCGGCGGCAAGGGCTGCTTTCAACGCATATAACGCCTACCTCAGGATGCTGCGGGAAAAGGGAGATCAGATTATCCAGAATTCCCGCAAAAACGGGAACAAGATAATCGTGCTGGCGGGGCGCCCCTATCACTGCGACCCCGAAATAAACCACGGCATCGACTCCCTGATTACCTCCTTTGGGCTTAGCGTAATTACCGAGGATGCCATTGCCTACAAACAGCCGAAATTCAATGTAAAGGTGCTGAACCAGTGGACCTATCACAGCAGGCTTTACAGTGCTGCGGAATATATTAAATCCCAGCCGGATATGGAGCTGGTGCAGCTTGTATCCTTCGGCTGCGGAATTGATGCCATCACAACCGATGAAGTAAGGAGTATACTCGAATCGGGCAACAAGATTTATACCCAGCTTAAAATAGACGAAATCAACAACCTCGGTGCGGTGCGGATTAGGATACGCAGCCTTTTGGCGGCTGTTGAGGCGCGCGAGAGCAGCGAGGCGGATACTTCTACTGTTTAAAAGGAGAATTCCAATGGCCGAACTTGTATACAATGAAGAGGGGCGCCTGCTTTTCACCAAGGAGATGAAGCAGGAATATACCCTGCTCATGCCAATGATGCTCCCTGTTCATTTTACTATGCTAAAGCATGTTATGGAACTTCACGGCTATAAGGTGGAACTGCTGACTACCAACCACCGGGGCATAGTGGACGAGGGGTTAAAATATGTCCACAACGATACATGCTACCCGGCGCTGTTGGTTATCGGGCAGCTTATCGACGCCATAAAGAGCGGCAAGTATGACCCCCACAAGGTTGCCCTGCTGATTACCCAGACGGGCGGCGGCTGCCGCGCTTCCAACTACATCCACCTGCTTCGGAAAGCCCTGCACCGTGCGGGTTATGATTATATCCCGGTAGTTTCGGTAAACCTGTCAGGGCTTGAGAAAAACCCGGGTTTTTCGCTGGACTTCACGATGATAAGGCAGCTTGCCTATTCCATGATATATGGCGATTTGATTGTCTGGATGGCGAACCAGTGCCGCCCCTATGAGATTATCGAAGGGGAAACAGACCTCCGCATAGATAAATGGGTAAACCGGCTGACTGCCGAGTTTAAGCAGAAGGGGAGCTTTAAAACCTCCCATATCCGCAATAACTTTAACCTCATTGCCGACGATTTTGCATCCATCCCGGTAAAGCGGGTTCCAAAGGTTAAGGTAGGGATAGTTGGGGAGATATATGTTAAATTTGCGCCTTTGGGCAATAATAACCTTGAGGAATTCCTTCTTTCCGAAGGCTGCGAGCCTGTTGTCCCCGGGCTTACCGACTTCATTATCTTCAAATGCGACAACCGGGTGGTTGACCACCAGTTATATGGCGGAAAATTCGCCACTTTTGTGGGCGCAGGGTTTTTAAAATGGTATTGCATGAAACTGCAGAAATACATGATTGAAGCAGTAAAACGGTATCCTGAGTTTCGCGCCCCCTGCACCTTTGAACACCTTAAGAAACTGGTTAAAGGCTACCTCGGTTATGGGAACAAGATGGGCGAGGGCTGGCTGCTGACAGCCGAAATGCTGGAGCTCATCGATTCCGGGGTTAACAATATCGTATGTACCCAGCCTTTCGGATGCCTGCCCAACCATGTTGTGGGCAAGGGAATGGTGCGCAAAATCAAGGATAACCTGCCCCAGGCAAATATCGTATGCATAGATTACGACCCCGGCGCTACCCGCATAAACCAGGAAAACCGGATTAAGCTGATGCTTGCTAACGCCAGGAGAAACGAGCTGGGGCTTGTTGCGGCAGGTGCGGAAGAAATAGAAACAGAAATGGACGATGGGGCGGAAGCTGAAATGGCTTGCAGCTCATGCAAGTCCTGCAACACCTGCAGCTGATTTAAACTTTAATAACTGCATAACTGCCTTCTTTTTGGGAATTACTACTCGAAAGGAGGCGGTTTGATGTATAACTTAAACGATAAAAACCCTTACGATTCCAAGCGCAAAATGGTAGCGGAATTCAGGCAGGAGGATGACGACAGGGAGGAACAGGATTCCCCGGAGCAGGAGCCTGAGCAGTATTCCCAGGATTCGGACGAGTTCCGCCATCAGCTTGGCCAGTTTACCGAAACCGGTTCGGTTATAACAAACAACGGAAGTCATGTTATATACTGCCTTACAATAATCGGGCAGATTGAAGGCCATTACCTGCTGCCATCCAACAGCAAAAGCACAAAGTATGAGCATTTGATACCCCAGCTTATCGCCGTCGAGGAAAACCCGGCGATAGAAGGGATGCTGATTATCCTCAATACTGTGGGCGGGGATATCGAGGCGGGGCTGGCTTTGGCTGAGCTTATTGCCGGGATGAAAAAGCCAACGGTTTCCCTGGTCCTTGGGGGAGGGCATTCCATCGGCGTGCCCCTGGCGGTTGCAGCTAAAAAATCCTTTATCGCTCCCACCGCCACCATGACCCTGCACCCCGTCCGAATGACAGGGGTTACCCTGGGTGTTCCCCAGACTTTCAACTATTTCCAGAGGATGCAGGACCGCATTGCCGGGTTTGTGGCGGCAAATTCAAAAATGGACGCCAAGCGGTATGTGGAGCTTTGCATGAATACGGGCGAGCTGGTGCTGGATATCGGCAGCGTCCTTGACGGGGAAAAGGCTGTGAGGGAAGGGCTTATTGACGAGCTTGGCACTCTGTCAAAGGCTCTTGAGGCTTTGTATGAAATGATTGAAAAGGATAAAAGCGGCTAAAATGCCTGCCTAAATAAACTTTAAAACCCTCGGAAACGGGGAATATACATAATAAGCAGAATATATGAGCGCAAATTCTTGGAAAGGAATGAACCCGTTATGCCGAAGAAACGGGCTGGTAAAAAAGCTTCATCTTCAGCGCGCAGCCGCGATACGGCAAAAAGCGAAAGACAAAGCGCGGCAGTCGCTAAGGCAAAGCGCCAAACGGCGGCTATCCTGCTGCTTGCCAGTGCGGTATTATTTTTCTGCATTGCGCTGATACCCGGAGAAAGCCTGTGGGGGCTTTTCCATAAGCTGATTTTGGGGTTATTCGGGGTGTGCGCTTACATATTGCCGGTTTTTATGGTTTACATATCCGTGATAACTGCGCTGGAAAAACCGATTGTAAGCGTCAGCGCAAAGCTATGGCAGTCGGTCTTTCTTATCGTGATGATTGCCAGCGCCATTCAAATTTTCATGTACAGGCTTGATACGGACGCGACGTTTTTTGGCACCATAAAAACAAGCTTTTCCGAAGGCGCGGAAATACGCGGGGGTGGCGTAACGGGCGCCATTTTCGGGTATATCCTCGTGCGGCTGTTTTCTGATATTGGCGCGAAAATCATAATAGTGCTGCTGATTGCGGTATTTTTGATGCTGATTACCGGAACTACCGTAATCGGGCTGTTTAAGGCGGCAGTATTCCCTGTCAAGAAGGCTAAAAGCTCCATCGAGCATGCGATGATTGTAAGCCAGGAAAGGCAGGAAAAGGAGAAGAAAAAGGTTATTGACATAGATTTGGGCGAAGGCTTTACCGAAACCCCCGCCAAGCCCGTAAAATCCGAAAAGCTCGAGCAGTTTGAGAAAATTGCAAGGGAGCTTGTCACCCTTGAGGAGGACAAGCCTGAGGAAGAGGCGGAAATGGTTGAAACTGGCGGGGAAGAAACAGTTGAGGAAAAAGCGCCGCCGGCGGTGGAAGATGAAATCCCCAATTTGCCGGAGGATGAAAGCTACTGCTACCCGCCCATTTCCCTTTTGGAGGATAACCGCGCGGCAAAAGGCGGCACATCCATGCAGGAGCAGAAAGCCACTGCCGAGCTGCTGGTTAAGACTCTCAAGGATTTCGGAATAAGCACAAGGATTGTGGATATATCCACCGGCCCGACGGTTACAAGGTACGAGCTGGAGCCAAGTGCCGGGGTTAAAATCAGCCGGATTACAGGGCTTGCTGACGACCTGGCGCTGCGCCTTGCCACCACCGGGGTGCGCATTGAAGCGCCGATACCCAATAAAGCCGCTGTGGGTATAGAGGTTCCAAACCGCAAGCCCACCGGAGTGTGCCTGCGGGAACTTCTTGATACCGACGAGTTTGCCAGCGCCCAAAGCCCCCTGACGGTTGCCCTCGGCAAGGATATTAGTGGCGGGCTTGTGCTGGCTGACCTTGCAAAGATGCCCCACCTACTGATTGCGGGTACTACCGGTTCGGGTAAATCGGTTTGCACCAACGCCATGATTCAAAGCGTGCTTTTCAAGGCATCGCCCAGGGAAGTGCGCATGCTGCTTATCGACCCGAAACAGGTGGAATTCGGGGTGTATAACGGGATTCCGCATTTGCTGGTGCCCGTCGTCACCGACCCGAGGAAAGCCGCCGGTGCTTTGGGCTGGGCGGTTACCGAAATGCTTAACCGATATAAACTGTTTGCAGAGAATAATGTAAGGGATTTAAATTCCTATAACGAGCTGGCAAGGAACAGCGATAACCTGACCCCTCTGCCGCTGATTCTGATTGTAATCGACGAGCTGGCGGATTTGATGATGGCTGCCGCCAGCGAGGTTGAGGACGCAATAATAAGGCTTGCGCAGATGGCACGCGCTGCGGGCATGCACCTTGTTATCGCCACCCAACGCCCGTCGGTGGATGTAATTACGGGATTGATTAAGGCGAATATCCCGTCCCGCCTGGCATTAACCGTAGCGTCCGCGGTGGATTCCCGCACCATTCTTGACACAGGCGGCGCCGAAAAGCTGCTTGGGCGCGGCGACATGCTGTTCATGCCTGTGGGGTATTCAAAGCCCATACGCGTTCAGGGCTGCTTTGTAAGCAACAAAGAGGTGGAAGCAGTTGTAAACTTCCTGAAGGATTCTCAGGGCCACAGGTATGACGAATCCATTATAGAGGAAATCGACAAGCAGGCGGCCGCCGCAGCCAATTCTTCTGACAAATCCGGGGATGATGACGACGGAAACACCGATGAGATGCTCCCTCAGGTAATCGAGGCTGTAATCCAGGCCGGACAAGCCTCCACCTCAATGCTGCAAAGGCAGTTCAGGCTTGGGTATGCCAGGGCAGGGCGTCTTATCGACGAGATGGAAAAACGGGGGATAATCGGGCCCTATGAAGGAAGCAAGCCCCGTAAGGTGCTGATTACCCGCCAGCAATGGCTGGAGATGAATTACAACCGCAGCGGCGAGGAATAATCAATATAAAGTTTTACGCAGTCTTTACGCAGTTTATGTACTTAGAAGGAGTAAAAGATGCCGTTTTTACCGGTAACTAAAGAGGAAATGAAATCCCGGGGCTGGGATTGCCCTGACATTGTCGCCGTCACCGGCGACGCGTATGTGGACCATCCCAGTTTCGGTATCTCCATAATTACCCGCGTTCTGGAGGCTGAGGGGTTTAAGGTTTGTGTCCTTCCCCAGCCTCGAAATGCGGGGGATTTTTTGCGTTTTGGCCGCCCGAGGCTGGGCTTTTTTGTTACTGGCGGGAATATTGATTCCATGGTGGCGCATTACACCGCTGCAAAACGTAAAAGGAGCGACGACGCATATACGCCCGGCGGCAAGGCGGGGGCAAGGCCCGACAGGGCAACTATTGTTTACTGCCGCTGGATTCGGGAGAAGTTCCCGGATATACCTGTCATAATAGGCGGGCTTGAGGCATCCCTGCGCCGTTTTGCCCATTATGATTACTGGGATGACGCCGTCCGCCCGTCGATTCTGATTGACAGCGGTGCGGATATCCTCGTTTACGGCATGGGTGAAAAGCAGTCGGTGGAAATCGCAAACAGGCTAAACCTCGGTGAGCCTGTTACTTCGATTACCGATGTGCGTGGCACAGCTTATTCTGTGCCTGTCAGGGAGTACCAGCCCCGCCCATGCGCAGAATGCCCGAGCTTTGAGCTGGTAAAACAGGACAAAAGGCAGTATGCAATCTCCTGCCGCATACAGCAGGACGAGCAGGACGCAGTCAGGGGCAAGACAGTAATCCAACGGCACGGTGACAGGATTGTGGTGCAAAACCCGCCCATGCCGCCCCTGAGCCGGGAGGAGCTTGACAGGGTTTACAGCCTGCCCTACGAGCGGGATTACCACCCGATGTATATCCCCTTAGGGGGAGTACCGGGGATTGAGGAGGTTAAATTCTCCATAACCCACAACCGGGGTTGTTTTGGTGCCTGCAATTTCTGCTCCATAGCATTCCATCAGGGAAGGCAGATTGCCAGCAGGAGCGAGGAATCCATCATAGAGGAAGCAAAAAAGTTAACCGCAATGCCGGATTTTAAAGGGTATATCCACGATGTGGGCGGCCCTACCGCCAATTTCAGAAACCCCTCCTGCAAAATCCAGCTTGAAAAGGGGCTGTGCAAGGGCAAAAAGTGTTTAGCACCCAAAATCTGCCCTGCCATAAAGCCAGACCACAGCGAATACCTTCGCATTTTAAGGCGGCTTAGAAAGCTTCCGGGGGTAAAAAGGGTTTTTATCCGCTCGGGGATACGCTATGACTATCTAATCCACGACCCGGACGAGTCATTTTTCAAGGAACTTGTGAACTACCACGTCAGCGGGCAGCTAAAAGTGGCGCCCGAGCACTGCTCGGCGGCGGTTCTTGATAAAATGGGCAAACCACATATTGAGCTTTACCTTAAATTCCAGAAAAGGTTTTACGAGCTGACCAAGAGCTTTGGAAAAGAGCAGTATCTGGTGCCTTACCTTATGTCATCACATCCGGGAAGCACCCTTAAGGACGCTATCGAGCTGGCGGTTTTCCTAAAAAAACAGGGGTTGCGGCCGGAACAGGTGCAGGATTTTTACCCCACTCCCGGAACTGTCTCAACCTGCATGTTTTATACAGGGCTTGACCCTTATACCCTGGAGCCGGTCTATGTTCCCAGGACTCCGGCGGAGAAAGCCAAACAGCGGGCGCTGCTGCAGTATTTCAAGCCGGAAAACTATCAGACGGTATTATCTATTTTAAATTCCGAGGGCAGAACCGACCTAATCGGTAACGGCCCAAACTGCCTTATACCCGCCCCGAAGGAAGACAAAAACAGGCGGCAAAAGGGCGAAAGATTATCAATGAATAAAAACAGGAATAGTGCAGGCCGAAAAAAGCGCAGGTGAAAAACCTATGAAGTTTAAGAAGCTTAAACTTAAAAGCCTTAGTGTTTTCCTGCTGATTATACTGTTTTTATCGTCATGCAGCGGTCTGCAGGAGCTTTCGGTTAAGCCCGATTCATCCGAGCTTAGAATCCACATAATCGACGTGGGTAATGCGGACGCTGTTTTGGTGTTGAACGGGGACAGCGCAATGCTGATAGACGCAGGGGAAAACAACGATGGGGATGATGTGGCAAATTTTATACTCAGCCAGGGCGTCAAGTCCCTTGATTATGCAATTGCCACCCACCCCGATGCGGACCATATCGGCGGTATGGATGTGGTAATAAGCCGCGTGCCAGTTAAAAAATTCATCATGCCCATAATGCCCGAAAGCATTACCCCTACCACGCGGACTTATATTGATTTGCTGAAAGCCCTTGACAGCAGCGGCGTAGAAGTTGCCGAAGCGGTGCCAAACAGCCGCTTTGCCCTTGGAAAGGCCGAGTTTACCATACTGGCGCCGGTTGCAGAGTTTGAATCAACCAATAATATGTCGGTGGTGCTGCGGGTGGATTTTGGAAAAAGGCGGTTTTTGTTTATGGGGGACGCGGAAAAGGAAGAGGAAGACTCCCTGCTTAAAAGCGGAGCGGATGTTAAAGCTGATTTCATAAAAATCGGCCATCACGGCAGCCGTACTTCATCCCAGGAAAGTTTTTTAAAAGCGGTGAACCCCCTTTATGCCGTTATTTCCTGCGGCGCTGGGAACAGCTACGGGCATCCTCACCCTCAGGTTTTATCTGTCCTGAAAAGGCTTGATATTACATATTTCAGAACCGACATGGACGGGGATATAACAGTAATTTCGGACGGCGACAGCATAAGGTTTGAAAAACTGGCGGGGTGATGGCATGAAGTATTCAATAGACAGGTTTGAGGAAGGTTTCGCCGTTTTGCAGGATGATAACGGGGAATGTATAAATGTAGAAAAGTATGCCCTGCCTGCGGATTCCAAACAGGGGGATATTGTGGTTTTAAAGGATGGCAGATGGGTAAAGGATTTTGAGGAAACAGCCAAAAGGCGAAATGAGGTTTTAAAGCTTCAGCAAAAGCTTTTAAATAAATATAAAAATAACAGCAGGTGATTCACCTGCTGTTTAATTTTTGCAGATAATACAATCTGTATTATACATCGTGTTATACATTCGGATTATTATACTAATTGTCGGCGTATTCTGCCTTTATTTTACAAATAATCTTTTAGCGAGATTTGCATCCGGGGTGACGAACAGGGTGCGGTTGGTGGAGTAAATCACCTTTCCCGGAGGGGCGCCGGAGGGCTTTTTAACGTTTTTGACCTCGGTATAATCCACCGGCACCTGGCTGGAAGAGGAAGCCTTTGAATGGAGAGCCGCGATAACCGCCGCCTGTGCGATTGTGGTATCCGGGGGAGTTTTGCCGTTAGTGACAATAATCACATGGGAGCCTGGGATATTTTTGGTGTGCAGCCAGATATCCCGGGCTTTTGCGGTTTTAAGGGTAAGCTGGTCGTTTTGGATGTTATTCCTGCCGACTAAAATAGTAAACCCGTCATCCGATTTAAATTCTATGGGGCCCAGCGGCGCGGGGGGCTTTTGCTTTGAGCGCTGCTGGCGCATATATCCGCTTAAAACCAGCTCCTGCCTCAGCTCGCTGATTTCCCGAAGGGTTGTGGCACGGGAGAGGGCGTCAAAAACAGTGTCGATGTATTCAAGCTCCTGCTCCCCAAGGCGGATTTGCTCTGCAAGTATTTTTTCGGCATTTTGTGCCTTGCGGTATTCCTTATAATATTTCTGAGCATTCTGGGAAGGGGAAAGGGCAGGGTCAAGTGGAATGGTTATGGTGGGGCAGTCGGGCTCGTAGTAGTTAACCACTTCTGCATGGTCGGCACCTTTTTTGATGCTGTGGATATTGGCGTTTATCAGGTCGCCGAAAATCCGGTACTGCTCGCGGTTTTCGGAGCGGGACAAATCCTTCCGCTGGTTTTCAAGCTTGCGGGTAATGCGCTCCGAAATGTTGGTGAGCAGTTTTAATATGTCCTGTGACTGCTGTTTTAACCGTAGGGCGGCATCCTTCTTTGAATAGAATTCATCCAAAAGCTCGGAATAGCTGGAAAACTCGCTGCCTATAGCGTTAAGCCCGTACTGGGTTATGGGCATAAAGCTGAATTCCACCGGCTCTTTATTCTGGTTGTATAAGATGTATGGGCAGCGGTTTTCACCTTCCATAACCGCTTTCCTGACCCTTTCAAGGTAGAAAACCGCCCGCTGTTTTTCCTCCTCCGAAAGCTCGCTTACAATGGTATCCCGCCCACGGGTCGCAAGGTAGGAAACCTCCCGGCAGATGAGGGGGGATAAACCCTGTGATATATTCAGCAGCGCCTCCGACAGCGGCTTAGTTTTAATGGCGCCCAAAGAATTAATAATCTCGGCGGGGCTGTGAAAGGTCAAATCCATGCTGCCTGCCCGGGCTGGCGGGGGCGAATAGGGCAGCCCTGGCAATACCGGGTGGATAGTTGACATTTCAAAATCGATTCTCTTTATTGCGTCGATAATAACACCGTTTGAGTCAATCAGGATTATGTTTGAGTGCCTGCCCATGATTTCAACCGCCAGGGTGAGCCTTACGATATCCCCCATCTCATTGAAACAGTCCAGGTCAATAAATAGGATTCGTTCAAGCCCCGGCTGGCGGATATCTACAATCCTGCCGGCTGTAAGATATTTACGCAGCAGCATGCAGAACATGGGGGGGGCGGCGGGGTTTTCAAGGGAAGATTTTGTCAGGTTCACCCGGGGGGAATTTGAGCGGGCGGACAAATACAGCTTTTCATTGCCGCCCCGGGTGCGCAGGGTTATTACCAGCTCCTCCCTGGAAGGCTGGTGGATTTTATCTACCCGGCAGTCTTTTAAAACAGCGGAGAGCTCTTCCTTCAAACAGCTCAAAAATGCTCCGTCCAATGCCATTTAACAGCGTCATTCCTTTCAAAAACTGGTTATAAGAAATTATAAGGGCACCTCTCACAGGCTGTGATAACCGTCAACCCTTTAAACTCATGCGTTAGCCTTTCAGCTAATTCGGCGGCTATGATTTGCTCGGTGTAAAAATGCCCCGCCGCCACAATGGTGGATTCCGCAGGATACAGCCATTCATGGTGGCGCAGTTCGCCGGTTACATAGGCATCGGAATTTTGGGGCAAATCGTTTACATAATCCCCGCCGGCGCCGCTGCATACCGCCACTGTGCGGATTTTCCTGCTGCCCTTTGACCACATGATGCCTCCGTCGGGCACCCCTAGCCGTTCTTTAACCATTTTTGCGAATTCTTCCGGCTCCATTCCGGTATCCAGTACACCCTGGCGCAAAAGCCCGTCATTTAACACCACGGTATCTTTCAGCCCGAGCCTTTTTGCCAGTATATCGTTAACGCCGCCCGCCGCTTTATCCATATTGGTGTGCATGGCAATGGCAGACATTCCATGCCGTGCAATCAGGTAAGCGGGGTTGTCCAGCCATAAACGCTTTAAAGGGCGAAATATCACGGGATGGTGGCTGATTATGAGTTCTGCCCCGGCTTTTGCGGCCTGATTTACCACATCCAAAGATATGTCAAGGGCGGTGACAACTGTTGTAACATCCGTATCGCAGCTTCCTGCAAGCAACCCCACATTGTCCCATTCCTCGGCTGTGGAAGTGGGTGCCCAGCCTTCAAGCCAGTTTAATATATCTTTAACCTTATATTTTTCCAACACAGACACCCCTTAGAAAAAGTATATCTATAAATATACAGCCTAAACCGCGTTATTTCAATACTGCGGCTGAAATCGTGCCAACTTCCAG
>DUMT01000003.1 GCA_012839705.1 Clostridiales bacterium
ATAAATCCCATATCATCGCAATAGACATAGAGCATTTAACCGGCAAGCAGGCAGTTGAATATGCCAAAAGCGCCGAGCAAAAAAAGCCGCTGTGAAAAAACAGCGGCTTTTTTATTTGCCAAAACCCTGGAACAGGTCGTAATTCCCTTTAACTTTAAGCCTGTTTAAAGCCCTTGCCAGATGCGCCTGGGCAATACGGTATTCACGTATGCTTTTTGTGTGCAGCATGGCTTCCATGGCGGCTTCGGCGGCGCGCCTTGCCCGGTTGGCGTCAATTTCATCCAGCCGCTCAACCGAGTCCACAAGAACCAGTACATCGTTGTTTTCCACCTTGACAACACCGTGGGATACAGCGACTATCTGGTTTTCCTCCCCCGGAGGGCGGTAAATCAGTGTTCCCGGTTCCACCGCGATAATCATATTGCAGTGGTTGGCAAGGATACCGTGCTGCCCGTCAAGAGATGGCACTATCAGGGATTCGCAGGGCCCCTTGTAAAAGGGGCGGTCGGCAGCCAGGATATTTAAACTAAATGTATTCATTGTACTCATGGCTATTTTTCAAACCCCAACGTCTTGGCTTTTTCCACAACCTGTTCAATGGTGCCGACATTGAAGAACGCCGCTTCCGGGTAGGAATCCATCTCGCCGTCAATGATGGCTTTGCATCCTCTGATAGTTTCCTTCAGCGGAACATATACGCCGGCAAGGCCTGTAAACCTTTCTGCCACGTGCAAAGGCTGCGACAGGAACCGTTGAATCCTTCTCGCCCGGGTTACCACCTGCTTATCCTCGTCGCTTAATTCGTCCATTCCAAGGATTGCGATTATATCCTGAAGCTCGTTGTATTTTTCCAGTATTTCCTGCACTTTTCTGGCGGTATTGTAATGCTCTTCGCCCACAATATCCGGCTCCAGAATCCGGGAGGTGGATTCCAGCGGGTCAACGGCGGGGTAAATGCCCTGTTCGGCGATTTTCCTGCTTAAAACCGTGGTGGCGTCAAGGTGTGTGAAGGTGGTGGCAGGAGCCGGGTCTGTCAGGTCGTCGGCAGGGACATAAACCGCCTGAACCGAGGTGATGGAGCCTGTGGAGGTGGAGGTAATACGCTCCTGCAACGCGCCCATTTCCTCCGCCAGGGTGGGCTGGTATCCAACTGCTGAAGGCATGCGACCGAGCAGGGTTGATACTTCGCTGCCAGCCTGGACAAAGCGGTAAATGTTGTCGATAAACAGCAGCACATCCTTTTGCTCGATATCCCGGAAATACTCCGCCATGGTAAGCCCCGTCAGGGCAACCCGCATGCGGACGCCGGGGGATTCGTTCATCTGCCCGAAAACAAGGGCGGTCTTTTCCAAAACCCCGCTTTCACGCATTTCTCGCCAGAGGTCGTTGCCCTCGCGGCTGCGCTCGCCCACTCCCGTAAAGATGGAATACCCGCCATGCTTCATGGCGACGTTATGGATTAACTCCTGAATCAAGACAGTCTTGCCGACTCCTGCGCCCCCGAAAAGCCCGATTTTGCCGCCTTTCGGGTAGGGTTCCAGAAGGTCGATAACTTTAATGCCCGTTTCAAGAATTTCATATGAGGGGCGCTGCTCCTGGAAGGAAGGGGGCTTTCTGTGGATTTCCCAGCGGGTGGCGTCCCGGGGGATTGGCGGGCCGTCGTCTATTGGCTCCCCAAGCACGTTGAACATACGCCCCAAAGAGCATTTGCCCACAGGAACGCTGATGCACCCCCCGGTGGCAGTTACCTCCATATTCCGGGCAAGGTCCTTGCTTTCGGCAAGGATAATGCAGCGCACCGTATTATTCCCCACATGCTGGGCAACCTCCATAACCCGGGTTTCATCCCCAACCTTTACGGTCAGGGCTTCCCGGATTTTGGGCAAATAGCCGCTGTTAAACTCGACATCTATAATGGAACCGGAAATCTGAACAATTTTTCCTGTATTCAAGGTTGCAGCACTTCCCTTTTGCGTTTTCTTTTAAGAGACTTTGCGCCGGATATGACCTCAGTGATTTCCTCAGTGATGGCCTCCTGGCGCAGCAGGTTGTATTGGACAGTGAGCAGTTCAAGCAGCTTTTCCGCATTTTTGTTAGCCACGCTCATGGCGGTCATGCGGGCGCTTTGCTCGCTGCAGAAACTGTCAACCAGCGCGCTGTAAATATAGCCTGACAGCCAGCTTTTAACCACGCTGTTCACAACAGCCTCAACTGACGGGTAAAATTCAAAGGGTACAGATACTTCCGGTTCGTTTTTGTTTGAATGCGCCGGGTAGTTGTTATGGTGGTGGAAGGGAAGCAGGCGGGTGGATACCGCCTTGGTGGTCAGGCTGTTTTTAAGGTCGCTGTAAACAACAAAAATCTTGGTCAGCTCCCCCCTGTCGAACAAATCCAGAAGGTAATAGCTGATTTCCCGCGCCCTGTCCATGGTGGGGTTTTGGGCGGTATACAAAAAGCTGCGCTCAACAGCGCGGTTTTGTTTTAAGAAATACCGGCGCCCGTATTCACCCACAACAAACAGCTTGGTATCAGGGTGCTCGCTCAACAGCCTTTCCGCTTCCTTTATAACGCTTTTGTTGTATGCGCCCGCAAGCCCCTTGTCGGTGGTGATTACCAGAAGCCCGTAGGTGCCGTTTCTCAGCTTGCTGGCGTCATCGGGGTAGAAATAACGGCTTTCAACCCCTTCAACAGTCCTGAAAACCCTTTTTATTTCCCTGCCCAAAGCGTCAAAATACGGCCTTGTTTTGTCCAGGTCGTTTTTCGCCTTCCTCATCTTGCTGGAGGCAATCATATACATGGCGTTTGTAATTTTTTCGGTGTCCCGGATGCTCTTAATCCTGGCCCGAATTTCTTTCGCGTTTTCCATTTAAAACAACCGCCTTAGCGCTGCTCTGCCAGGTTCAGGTATTCCCTGGCGTATTTGATGATATCATCTCTGGTTTTTTCATTCAGCACCTTAGTCTGCTGGATTTCCTGATATATATACGGGGCTTTTTCCCCGATATACTGAATCAACCCGGTTTTAAAATCCTTTATTTTGCTGGGCGGGATTTCCTCCATTACCCGGTTTAGCGCCGCCACCAGCAGAACAATCTGCTCATGCAGCTTTAAGGGCTTGTGTTTTTCCTGCCTTAGCAGGTACATAAGGCCCTGCCCGTATGCCAGCTGCCGCCTTGTGGCTTCGTCCAGGTCGCTGGCGAACTGCATGAAAACTTCCATCTCCTTGTACTGCGCCAGCTCAAGGCGCAAAGGCCCGACGGCGGTTTTCATTGCCTTGGTCATTGCATCGCCGCCCACGCGGGATACGGACAAACCGATGTTGATGGCAGGGCGCTGGCCCGCAAAGAACAAATCGCTCTCAAGGTAAATCTGGCCGTCGGTAATGGAGATGATGTTGGTGGGGATATATGCGGAAACGTCCCCCGCCTGTGTCTGGACAATAGGCAAAGCGGTCATGCTGCCGCCGCCTTTTTCGTCTGAAAGCTGGGCGGAACGCTCCAGAAGCCTGGAATGAAGGTAAAAAATATCGCCGGGATAGGCTTCGCGCCCCGGGGAGCGCTCAAGCAGCAGGCTCAATGAGCGGTAGGCGACTGCGTGTTTAGTCAAATCGTCGTAGAAAATCAGCACTTGCCGCCCCTTATTCATAAAGTATTCGCCCAGGGCGCAGCCGGAATAGGGGGCGATATACTGAAGGGGTGCCGGGTCGCTGGCAGAGGCATTCACGACGATGGAGTAATCCATTGCGCCGTGCTGGGTAAGTACGTTTACAATTTGGGCTACCGTGCTTGCCTTCTGCCCGATGGCGACATAAATGCAGATGACATCCTTGCCCTTCTGGTTCAGGATTGTATCTATGGCAATGGTGGTTTTTCCGGTCTGGCGGTCGCCGATAATCAGCTCACGCTGCCCATGGCCGATGGGGAACATGGAGTCGATTGCCAGTATTCCGGTTTCCAGCGGCTTTTTTACGGATTGCCTGTCGGTAATCCGAGGGGCAGGGGATTCAATCGGGCGGTAGCCGTCAGCTTTAATGGGGCCCTTTCCGTCGATGGGATTGCCCAGGGCGTCAACAACCCTGCCCAGAAAAGCATCCCCCACCGGGATGCCTGCGGTTTTGCCTGTCCTTTTGACTGTGCTGCCTTCGGCAATCTCCCTGTCGTCATCAAACAAAATACAGCCCACCTGGTCGCGTTTCAGGTCCAGAACCATACCCCGTATCCCGGATGAAAAAAGCAGGATTTCCTGATATGTGGCGTTGGGAAGGCCGCTGACAGTGGCAATGCCGTCGCCAACGGTCAAAACAGTGCCAACTTCCTGCTCCAGGGCCTTCGGTGACCAGTTGGTGATGGTGTCCCTGATTAGCGGGATAATATTGTCGGTTGCTGCCGGGAGGTTGGAAATCTCATCCTTTAACTGCTGCAGCCTGCCTTCAAGGCTCCAGTCGTAAACAGAGTCAGTTTTCCAGGAAACCAGGTTGTCGCCGTCATATTCGGCGGTACCAACCTCAAGGCGGAATCCGCTTTTTAATCCCTTATCCTCTTTCCAGGAAAGGGAAACTTCCCTGTGGTATTTGCTGTTTAAAAAACTGATAAGCTGTTGGTTTTGCTGTTTGCTCGGGGGGTTGGCGCTATAAAGCACTGCCTCGAACTTTATAGTTTTGTTCTCTATCACACCGTCACTCCTTTTTTACCGATAACAAAAACTGGTCAAGTGTGTCGGTAGCGGATTGTGAAAGCAGTTTTTCGGCGGCTGCCACAGCCATGGACGCAATTTCCTTCTGGGCATTTTCAAGGATTTTTTCGCGTTCTTTCTGGGCGGCCTCCCGCGCCTGCGAAACAATCTTTGCGGCCTGCTCCCTGGCGTTTTCAAGCAGTGCGTCTGTCGCCTGTTTGGTTTCTTCTGCAGCTTTTGCCCTTATTTCCTTAATTTCGGACTCAACATTTTCCAGCCGTTTTTTGTAGGCTGATTCCAGTTCCTCGGCCTTCTTTAATTTTTCCTCAGCCTTGTTGTCCAGGTCGCGGTAGTAATCCTCTCGCTTTTTTATAAATTTTTTTATTGGATTATAAAGCAGCAGATAGAGCCCGAAGGATAATACCGCGAAATTTAAAAGGTGCAGTAATATCTGCTGCAAATCAATATTTAAAGGTAAATTCACGCTACCCCGCCCCTTACAGAACAAATATAATCATGATTGCGATAACCAAAGCGTAAATAATGGCAGTCTCAACGAATATAAGTCCTAACATCAGGTTTGTCCTGATTTTTCCCTCCGATTCAGGCTGGCGGGCAATGCTTTCAGAAGATTTCGCAATGGCGATACCCATGCCCAGTGTACCGCCCAGGGCGCCAAGGCCTACGCATATGGCAGCGGCAATAGCTTTTGCACTGGTGGAATTATCCTGGGTGGACTCTGCTGCCTCGGCAGCAGAGTCCTGCTGATTGTCAGCCGGGGCTGCGTACGCCAAAAGTGCGGTTGAAAGGGCGAAAATAAACAAAGCTAAAGTGCAGAAAAATATTTTTAATAATTTATGTCGATTCACGGTAATAATGGTAATGACCTCCTATGCATTGGATTTAACTTTTTTGTGGGGCTCCGATACTTCCCCGTAGGATGAAGATGTCAGCATAATTAAAACATAAGTCTGAACCAGCGCGTGAAGCAGGGTGAACAACACACCTGCCACAACCGGCAAGCCGAAACTTAGCTGCAAATAGTAGTAAAGCAGCTCGGTTACCAGCACGCCGCTAAGCAAAGCCCCGAAAAGGCGGAAGCTCATGGACAGCGGCATTGAAAAATCCTTCAATGCCCTCAATATGCCTTTTGGCCCGTTGCCGGCAATACCTCCGGATATGACCACCAGATACGAAAGGCAGCCCATGGTTATCGCGCCGTTTATATCCGACAATGGGGCGGGAAGGGCAACCGGGTGGCCCTTAGTGGTAACCGCCTGGAAGCCGAAAAGCTCGAAGATGGTTCCAACGAAAATATACATTCCGGCGCCGAAAATGTACGCCCCAAGGAAACGGTTGCGGTGGGGGCTGTTTTTTTCGGCAAAATCCATGAAGAACTTCACCAGCTGTTCCAAAAGTAGCTGGAACCTGCCCGGAATGATTTTAAACTTCGGAATAACAAATATGCGTATGATTGCTGCGGCAACCAGCAGCGTAGCGGATACCACCACTGCAGAAATGAAAGCGGGATTTACATTTATTATCCCGAAAAAGCTTATCTGGTTTGAGTCATGCAATACAGCGTCCCTCATGACTTCCTTGATGGTTTCGTGTTTTTCGGCGGAGCCTGTCAGCAAGGCGCCAACGAGCAGCGCAAGTATGACTAAAACCCATACAATTATGATAGCCGTTTTCTTGCCTTTAATTATAATGCGCCTCCTTCGCAATGAACTTTTGGAGTAGGTCCCCTTATCTATTAATAAAACCTCCAAATACCCTCATTAGACTCCTCCCCGTTCAGGAAATTTGCATTTTTTATAAATGCAGCGATAAGCAAAGGCTTACCGCTTCGTGAATGCCAACAATTATATTCCTGTTGGAATTTAAAGTCAATGTTAATATTGCATGATTTGGATGCTGGTATTAATTAAAAAAGTGTGCTGTTTTTAAAGTGTTATTTCCCGTGTTCGCCTTTACACTATATGAGAAATTGAAGGAAGATGTTTATAATGGTTAGTAAGCTCTTTATATTATTCGTTAATATTTGTAAATATATTAGCCGGCGGGCAGAAGTATAAAAAGTAAAAAGCAGCCAAACGGCTATAGCCGCCATTGGCTGCTTTCGTTAATGTTTTTCTGTGGGGAACTGCTTACTCTGCAAAACCGGATTCCACCAGGCTGACGAGGCTGTCAACGGCAGCGACTTCGTCCGCGCCGTCTGCGATAATGCGGATATTGGTTCCACCTACGATACCAAGGGACAATACGCCAAGAAGGCTTTTGGCGTTAACGCGGCGGTCCTCTTTCTCAACCCAGATGGAAGATTTGAATTCATTTGCTTTTTGAATAAAAAACGTGGCAGGGCGGGCGTGAAGCCCAACCTGGTTCTGAACCAAGACGTCTTTTACGTACATTAACAATTCTCCTTCTCTGTAAAAGCGAACAATGAGCATTAATACAGTTAAATAAATTTATATTAATAATACAATAATTGTTTATAATAGTATACCACAAAACTAAAAGCCGTCAATTAGTTTTGGCCATCAGAACGAATAATTGTCACATTTTTGGATTCATGCCCTATTTTCGTCAAATTAAATAAAGGACGTTTGTTGGTTTTGCTACAAAAGGTTGATAAGTTTTGTAGGATTATGAGATGGAAAAAAATTAAAATTTAAATATTTTTCTCCTCCATTTTTAGTTTCTCCAAAAACTTGCGGTCTTTGTCGGTTAGCTCAGCATGTTCCAGAAGGTCGGGGCGGAGCCGGAAAGTACGGATTAACGATTGCTCCCGCCGCCATTCGGCAATTTTTTCGTGATGGCCCGACAGCAGGATTTCAGGGACTTCCCTGCCTTCCCATACCGCCGGCCGGGTGTACTGGGGGTATTCCAGCAGCCCTGAATAGTGGCTTTCCTCGGTAAAGCAGGCCTCGTCCGACAGCACCCCCGGCACCATCCGGGCTATGCAGTCTATCAAAACCAGGGCGGGCAGCTCCCCGCCGGTAAGGACGTAATCTCCGATGGAAATCTCCTCGTCCACAAAAGCATCTAAAACCCGCTGGTCCACACCCTCGTAATGCCCGCAAAGGATGCATATGGATGGCAGCTGCGCCAGTTCCCGGGCTTTTTTCTGGGTCAGTACAGTCCCCTGGGGGGACATGTAAATTAAATGCGGGCGGGACCCCGCCTTTTCGCAGACAGCCCTGAAGCAGTCGGCGATTGGCTGGGCATTCATCACCATGCCCATGCCGCCCCCGTACGGGTAATCGTCCACCTGTTTTTGCTTATTTAAAGTGTAATCCCTTATCTGGTGGGTGTATATTTCAATAGCGCCCTTTTTCCTTGCCCTGCCGATAATGCTCTCATTCAGGACGGTTTCGCACATATCGGGGAAAAGGGTCATCAGGTCAATCCTCATCATCAAACATTCCTTTAATCGGCAAAATCCTCATAACCCCGCCGTCAATATCGGTTTCCTTAACAACTTGCGGGACAGCGGGGATTAAAACTTCCCCCTTTGGGGTTTTGATATGGTAGACATCATTTGCGCCCGTGGGGCTCACATCCGTAAGGGTTCCGTATTCCTCGCCGGTGTCTGCGTCCACTACTTTAAGCCCTATCAAATCCTGGATGAAATGTGCCCCTTCCGGAAGCTTCACGTCATCCCTGTCAAGGTACAGAATACGCCCTCGAAGGGCGGCGGCAGCCTCCACGGTGTCCACACCCTCGATTTTCATTATTACTATGTTCTTATGGGGCCTGGAATTTACTTTTAAAGCCGTCCTGCCCTCGTCAAAGTATAAGGTTTTGAGCTTTGCCAGGAAATCGGGGGTATCGCACCAGGGGTTGACCCGGACTTCACCCCTGATACCGTGGGTCGATACTATTTGTCCGGTTTCAAGGTATTTCTTTTTAGGCAATGTTAACCAACCTTTCGCCTGTTATCTGAATACGGGTGAAATTTAAACGCCGTATTCCTTAAGGTAGTTTTCCATCCTTTCGCGCATGGCGCCATCAATATATATTTTGCCGTCAACTTCACGGTTATAAAGGTAATCTATGATTTCCCGGACTGTAACCAGCGGATAGGTCACAATCCCGAAATCTTCCTTTATCTGCTGAATTGCGGAAAGGTTGCCTGTACCCCTCTCCATGCGGTCAACGGATACCACCAGCCCCGCAATTTCCACATTGGCGGCGGATTTTAAAACGGGGATGCACTCCCTCATGGCAGTGCCGGCGGTGATGACATCTTCGATAATCACCACACGGTCGCCGTCTTTCAGCTTGTAACCCACCATCGAGCCGCCTTCCCCGTGGTCCTTTGCCTCCTTGCGGTTAAAGCAGTAGTTCAAATCCCTGCCGTACTTGTTCGACAGCGCGATGGCGCAGGCAACGGAGAGGGGTATGCCTTTGTAGGCTGGGCCAAAAAGGGCGTCAATCCCGCTTTCTATATTCTCCATGATGCAGTCGGCATAAAATTCCCCAAGCTTTGCAGCCTGGGCGCCGGTGCGGTAATTGCCTGTGTTGATGAAATAGGGGGTTTTCCGCCCGCTTTTGGTTATGAAATCCCCAAAAGTCAGAACACCTGCCCTGACCATGAATTCAATAAACTGCTCTTTATACGGCATTTCAAAAACTCCTTTGAATTTACTATCTGTAAAATTTTATTTCAGTACCAGTATGGTTTCGCCGGGGTTTAGGGTGGCAACCCATGATTTGATTCTGGGGTGTTTTAGCCTTTTTCGCACCATATCCCGCAGGGCGGTACCCCTTGAATAGCCGTGGATTACCGAAACTTCCCGGATTTCGGGGCCCAGGGAGTTTAGGTACTGCTCCAGATGGTATCTCGCCTGGTCTGCGGTAAGGGTATGGATATCGACTTCCGCCTTTTGGGATAAAGCAGCGTTTGACCGGGTGTTATTCATAAATTCGCACCTCGCCGGCGGCAAAACAGGGATTAACATACTATTCCGCCCGTATTTATTTTTTAATTGTATAGTAGTATAATATTGCAATACAGAATTATATACCAAATGTGAGCAAAAGGGAAGATGATAAGGTGGATACAGGCTTGATAATGGAACAGGCGAGGCTTGCGGCAACCGAGCTTGTGGAAATTTCAAAATTAAAGCCGGGGCAGATACTGGTTGTGGGCTGCTCCACCAGCGAGATAGCCGGGCATAAAATCGGCACGGTTTCTAATATGGAGCTGGCCCTTGCAGTGTACCGGGGAATAGCGCCGGTATTGGATGAACGGGGGGTTTTCCTCGCCGCCCAGTGCTGCGAGCATCTGAACAGGGCGCTGGTAATCGAGCGGGAGGTGGCGGGAAAATACGGGTTTGAGCAGGTAAACGCCATCCCTCAGCCAAAAGCCGGAGGGGCTTTTGCCACAACCGTATATCAAAACCTTAAAGACCCTGTACTGGTGGAATTCATCCGCGCCCATGCGGGGATGGATATAGGGAATACCCTTATTGGAATGCACTTAAAGCATGTAGCGGTGCCTGTGAGGGTAACGGTTAAAAATATCGGCAGCGCCGCCCTTGTCTGTGCCCGCACCCGCCCGAAATTCACCGGGGGTAACAGGGCTGTATATGACGAGGGGTTGCTGTAATAAAAAAGCGTTCTTACGAAAGCTTTTTTAACGCTTTTTTCAGAACGCTTTAAGGAGTCCTATACATTAAACCTGAAGAGGACGATATCCCCGTCTTTTACTACATAATCCTTGCCTTCGGAGCGGACAAGTCCTTTATCCTTTGCCGCCGCCATCGAGCCGGCTTTCATAAGGTCGTCAAAGGCAATAACCTCGGCGCGGATAAACCCACGCTCGAAATCGGAGTGGATTTTTCCGGCCGCCTGGGGGGCTTTGGTGCCGTTTTTTATGGTCCATGCCCTAACTTCCTCCGGCCCTGCGGTAAGGTAGGAGATAAGCCCCAGAAGGCGGTAGCTTGCCTTTATCAGCCGGTCAAGGCCTGAGCTTTCAATACCAAGCTCGGACAAGAAGAGTTTTTTCTCCTCCTCGCCCATGTCAGCCATTTCGGCTTCCAGCTGGGCGCAGATGGGCATTACCTCGGCGTTTTCGGATTCGGCGATTTTTTTCACCGTTTGGAAGTGGGGGTTGTTTTCCACATTCCCCGCGAAATCTTCCTCGCTCAGATTAGCGGCATATATTACCGGCTTATTTGTAAGCAGGGCAACGGTGCCAAGAATCTCCCGCTCCTCCTCGGTGCATTCCACCGAGCGGGCGGGTTTGCCCTGTTCCAGAGTTTGTTTTACTCTCAGGAGAAAATCATATTCAGGCTGCAGGGACTTGTCGCCTTTTAAAAGCTTTGCGGTTTTGTCGATTCTGCGCTCGAGGACTTCCAAATCAGAGAAAATCAGCTCAAGGTTTATGGTATCAATGTCCCGCTGGGGGTTTACGCTGCCTTCCACATGGATGATATCGTCGTTTTCAAAGCAGCGGACAACATGGACTATGGCGTCAACCTCGCGGATGTTCGCCAGAAATTTATTGCCAAGCCCTTCGCCCTTGCTGGCGCCCTTAACAAGCCCCGCGATGTCCACAAATTCGATGGTGGCGTAGGTAACCTTTTTGGGGTTATACATTTCGGCGAGCTTGTCAATCCGCTCGTCCGGCACGTTTACGACACCGACATTTGGGTCGATGGTGCAGAAGGGGTAGTTGGCGCTTTGGGCGCCCGCGTTGGTGATTGCGTTGAATAATGTAGATTTGCCCACATTCGGCAGGCCTACAATGCCGAGTTTCAAAAAAATCGTCCTTTCAAAAATTTTATATTTCCGGGTAGACTATATAACAAATTTTAGATAAAATAATAAAAGCACTTTAAAAACCCGCTGGCATTCTATAAAGCGCCTTCGCAACTTCTTTATTATAATCAGATTTATTGACAATTTCAACCGAAAACGATAAAGTATAAATTACCTTTGTGTTAAAGAGGGATGTATATGTCAATGTATGAGAAACTCGCGGACGCAATGTTTCCGGGTATAAAGCACACGCCGGAGCATTTTGAGAATATCTATCCTCCAAGGCAGCTTAAGGAGGGCGCCAGGGTCACAAGGATTGCCCCCAGCCCCACGGGCTACCTGCACCTGGGAGTCCTTTTCACCGCCATGGTAAACCGGATTACAGCCAAATCCACCGGCGGCATATTTTATTTCAGGCTGGAGGATACCGATAAAAAGCGCGAAGTCGAAGGCGGCGCAGAGGATATTTTAAAAGGGCTGAATGATTTCGGTGTAATCCCCGACGAGGGGTTTGTCGCCCCGGGCAAAACGGTGGGGGATTACGGGCCCTACCAGCAAAGCCAGCGCGCCGAGATTTACCAAACCTATGCCAAATCCTTAGTCCTTCAGGGCCTTGCCTATCCCTGCTTTTGCAGCGAGGAGGACAGGCAGGCGGCGAGGGAAAACCAGGAAAAGCTGAAAGTGCGCACCGGATATTACGGCGAGTTTGCGGTTTGCCGGAATTTATCCCCCGAACAGGCGATTGAGAAAATCCAGCAGGGCCACCCCTTTGTAGTACGGCTCCGCAGCCCCGGCAGCGAGGAAAACAGGATTGTATTTGACGACGTGATTAAGGGAAAAATAGAGATGCCGGAAAACGATGAAGATATCGTATTATTGAAATCCGACGGGATTCCCACCTACCACTTTGCCCACGCTGTTGACGACCACTTAATGCGCACCACCCATGTCATCAGGGGGGACGAATGGATTTCCTCCGTCCCGAAACACCTGCAGCTGTTTAAGGTGCTTGGGTTTAAGCCTCCAAAATACGCCCATGTCAGCCCCATAATGAAGGAGGACGAGGGCGGCAAGCGCAAGCTTTCAAAGCGTAAGGACCCCGAAGCCGCTGTCCATTACTATGCCGAGCAGGGCTATCCCGCCGACAGCGTTATGGAATACCTGATGACCATCGCAAACAGCGACTATGAGGAATGGAGGCGCCGCAATCCTCAGGCACCCAGGGGAGAATTCGCCTTTAATTTAAAGAAAATGAGCGTTTCCGGGGCTTTGTTTGACATAAACAAGCTAAACGACGTCAGCAAAACCGTTATCGGGGCCATGGATGCCCAGACTGTTACCCAGAGTGTCCTGAACTGGGCAAGGGAGTATGATGCCGAATTCTACGGGCTGCTCAGCCGGGATGAAAACTATGCCCTGGGGATATTCTCCATCGACAGGGGCGGGGATAAGCCCAGGAAGGATATCGCAAAATGGAGCGATGCCCCCGCGTATGCGTCCTATTTTTTCGATGAAACATTTAAGATTGAGGATGACCTGCCGGATAACATTAATCCCGGTGATGCGGTGCAGATTATTGATGAGTATTCAAAGGTTTACAACCCTGATGAGGATAAGCAGCAGTGGTTTAACACCATGAAATCGGTTTGCCCAAAACTCGGATTTTGCCCGGAGGTTAAGGAATACAAGAAGAACCCCCAGGGTTACAAAGGCCATGTGGGGGATGTCAGCACCGTAATCCGCCTGGCGGTTACCGGGCGGAGGAACAGCCCGGACCTTTGCAGCATTATGAAGCTGCTGGGCAAGGAAAGGGTTCTTGAACGGCTTAAAAACTACAAACGCGAATTAGCAAAATAATAAATACAGGTGGTTTTATAATGAGCGAAGAAACTATAAAACTTGGCGAACCCAGAAACTTTATAGAGGAAATCATCGAGGAGGAGCTTGCCCCGGGCGGGCGCTGCGAGGGCAAGAAAATCCACACCCGTTTTCCGCCCGAGCCCAACGGATACCTTCACATAGGGCACGCCAAGGCAATCTGCATTGATTTCGGGATTGCCGAAAAATACGGCGGGCTTTGCAACCTTCGGATGGACGACACCAACCCCGAAAAGGAAGACGTGGAATATGTGGAGGCCATCAAGGAGGACATCCGATGGCTGGGCTATGACTGGGGCGACCGTTTTTATTATGCCTCCGATTATTTCGAGGTAATGTACGAGATAGCGGAAAACCTGATAAAAAAGGGTTTGGCATATGTATGCGAGCTGTCCCCCGAGGAGATGAGGGCAAACAGGGGGGACTTGACCAATCCGGCGGTAAGCCCCTACAGGGACCGACCCATTGAGGAAAGCCTTGACCTGTTCCGCAGGATGCGGGCAGGGGAATTCCCCGACGGCAGCATGACCCTGCGGGCGAAAATCGACCTTGCAAGCGGAAACTTCAACATGCGGGACCCGGTTCTGTACCGCATTTCCCATAAACCACACCACCGCCAGGGAAACAAATGGTGCATATACCCCATGTATGATTTCGCCCACCCCATTGAGGACGCCATCGAGGGTATAACCCATTCCCTTTGCTCCCTGGAGTTTGAGGACCACCGCCCTCTTTACAACTGGGTGAGGGATAACAGCGGGCTTGAGTGCAAGCCAAGGCAGATTGAGTTTGCCCGCCTTAACATGACATATACCGTTATGTCAAAGCGGAAACTTAGAAGGCTGGTGGAAGAAGGAAGGGTTTCCGGATGGGATGACCCACGGATGCCCACCCTTTGCGGGCTGCGCCGGCGCGGATATACCCCTGCTGCCATCCGGAACTTTATCGAGCGGGTCGGCGTGGCGAAAACCAACAGCACCGTTGAGCTGGCACTGCTGGAGCACTGCCTGAGGGAGGATTTGAACCTTAACGCCGAAAGGGCAATGGCAGTCCTCCGCCCGGTTAAACTCACCATCACAAATTATCCCGAAGGCAAAACCGAAAAGTTTGAAGTAGAAATCAACCCCAACCGCCCTGAGCTGGGAAACAGGGAAGTTTCATTCTCAAGGACCCTCTGGATTGAGCAGGATGACTTCATGGAAGAGCCTGTTAAAGGCTACTTCAGAATGTTCCCGGGAAATGAGGTAAGGCTCAAGGGCGCATATATAGTAAAATGCACCGGCTGCGTAAAGGACGAAAACGGGAATGTGGTGGAAGTCCTTGCCGAGTATGACCCCGAATCCAGGGGCGGCAACGCCAGTGACGGCCGCAAGGTCAAGGGCACCATCCACTGGGTGGATACATTGACGGCGGTTGACGCTGAAGTCAGGCTGTATTCAACCCTGTTCACCGACCCCGACCCGGAAGCCGATGACAAGGATTTTATTGAGTGCCTCAATCCCAATTCCCTTGAAGTCCTCACCGGCTGCAAGGTTGAGGAAAGGCTGGCTAAGGCTGTATTCCCAGAATCCTTCCAGTTTATGAGGCAGGGGTATTTCTGCGTGGACAACCGGGATTCCAGACCCGGAAACCTTGTGTTCAACCGCGCAGTTTCATTGAAGGACAGTTTCAAGATTAAGTAATTGCCCGCTTTTAGAATATCTGTTTTGCTTATAAAAAACAGGGGCCGCGGTTTGCAGCCCCTGATATTTTAATATTAAATTACCTGCTTAAACTGCACGCGCCGCCGCTTATTACTATTCCGCGCCCGGCGTCAAGGGTGACGGTGGTGCCGCTTTTGAGGATTTGGGTGGCTCCCTTGGCGTTAACAAGGACGGGCTTGTCCAGGGCCATCCCCACAATCGCCGCATGGCTGTTTAAACCCGGAGCCTCGGTGATAATGCCCGAGCATTCCTTGAGCAGCGGCAGGATATTGTTGCTGGTCTGGGGGATTACCAGAATGTCGCCGCTACGGAATTTCCTCAGGGCTTCCTCCTCGCTGCTTGCGACGCAGAGGTTGCCGCAGACCGACAACTGGGTGGCTCCCGTGCCCTCCACCAGTATATTGCCCACAAGGTGGACCTTAAGAAGGTTGGTTGTACCCGAAATGCCCAGCGGCACTCCGGCGGTAATTACCACAAGGTCCCCGCTTCGGAGCAACCCGGCATCAGTGGCTTTTTCCACCGCATGCTCGAACAGGTCGTCAATGGTTTCCTTTTCTTCGGTTTTAACCGGGATAACGCCCCAGGAAAGGTTCATCTGCCGCATGGTCACTTCGCTGGGAGTGCAGCAGATAATCGGGCAGGCGGGACGGTACTTTGAAATCATCCTGGCGGTGGCGCCTGATTTGGTGACCGCAATAATTGCAGCGGCTCCCAAATCGTGGGCGGTGGTCACGGTGGCGTGGGAAATGGCGTTGGTGACATTGGGCTGGTCAATCATTTCCCGGGCGGCAAACCGCTTTTTGTAATTGATATCCTGCTCGGTGCTAATAGCTATCCTAGCCATTGTACGGACAGATTCCACCGGATATGCGCCGGCGGCGGTTTCGCCGGAAAGCATGATTGCGCTGGTGCCGTCATATATGGCGTTGGCGACGTCTGTGGTTTCGGCGCGGGTGGGACGTGGGTTTTTCATCATGGAATCAAGCATCTGGGTGGCTGTGATAACCTGCAATCCCGCGTTATAGCCCTTGTGAATCAGGGATTTCTGGATTGCGGGCAGCTTTTCAAATTCAATTTCAACGCCCAAGTCCCCGCGGGCAATCATAATGCCGTCGGAAACCTTGATGATTTCATCTATATTGTCGACGCCTTCCTTGTTTTCGATTTTGGCGATAATCCTTATTGAATGGTTGTCGTTGCGCTCAAGCTCATGGCGGATTTCCAGTACATCCTCCGCCCTGCGGGTGAAGGACGCTGCGATAAAATCAGCCTCAACCTCGCAGGCAAAGCGTATATCATCCCTGTCCCGCTGGCTCATGAATGGCATGGAAAGTTTCGCCCCAGGGATGTTGATTCCCTTGTTGGAGGTAACAAAACCGCCGTTTATAACAGTGCAGTGAACTTCGGTTTCGGTGGTTTTTTCAACCCTTAGCTCGATAAGCCCATCGTCCACCAGAATGGTGCCGCCGGGCCTGACATCGTGGCAAATCCCTTTGTAGCTGACCGAGGCCTGCATAACCCCAAAATCATCCCCGGGTTTGTAAACCCCTTCGATATCCTTTGTGGTGAGGATGAATTTATCCCCGGCTTTTAAAAGGGGCTTCTCCTTTATAGCGCCAAGCCTGATTTCAGGCCCTTTTGTGTCAATCAGGATTGCTACCGGAAGCCCGAGTTCCTGCCTAATTTCCTTTACCATGTTTATGCGGGCGAGATGGCTTTCGTGGCTTTGGTGGGACATGTTAATGCGCGCGACGTCCATGCCCGACTTCATCATTTCCCGAAGTACGTCCGGATTGTCTGTGGAAGGCCCTAATGTGCAGATGATTTTGGTTTTTCTCATTTAAATACTTCCTTCTAAACCGATTTTTCCCTATTTTATAGTATACACTCAAATTTAGTTGTTTACAAGGATAAAACGGTATATTATAAAATAAAGTTATATTTTAAACAAAGGAAGTGCGATTTTGGTTAAGCTTTTGCCGGATGGCTTTTTAAAACGGATGGAAAAACTGCTGAAAAGTGAATATAAATTATTTTTGGAAACATATAATATCCCCGCAAAACGTGGGCTAAGGGTGAATACTCTTAAGTGCGGAATTGGTGATTTTTTAAAAGTATTCCCTTATACCCTGTCCCAGTCGCCTTTTTGCAAAGAGGGGTTTTATCTTGATTCTGAATTGCGGGCGGGGGCGGAGCCGCTCCACCACGCGGGGGCATATTATATGCAGGAACCCTCGGCTATGTCGGCGGTGTCGGTGCTAGACCCGCAGCCGGGGGAGATGGTGCTTGACCTTTGCGCCGCCCCCGGGGGCAAATCCACACAGATTGCGGCGGCGTTAAAGGGGAGAGGTTTGCTGTGGGCAAACGAGGTTGTCCGCCAGCGGGCGGGAATTTTAGCCCAGAATATTGAGCGCTGCGGAATCAGGAATGCGGTGGTGTCCTGTGCAAAGCCGTCGGATTTGGCAAATGCGCTTTCGTGTTTTTTCGACGCTGTGCTGGTGGATGCTCCATGTACCGGTGAGGGGATGTTTAAAAAGGAGCCGGAAGCCATTGCCCAGTGGAGCGAGGATAATATAAGGTTTTGTGCCAGCCGGCAAACGGAAATACTGTTATCCGCCGCCGAGACTTTAAAACCGGGAGGAAGGCTTGTGTATTCCACCTGCACCTTTGCGCCGGAGGAAAACGAGCTTCAGATTGCCCGTTTTCTGAGCCTTCGCCCGGATTTTGAGCTGGTGGATATCGGTGATATTATTTCCTTCGGCCGGCCGGGTTTTTCATGGGATGAGGTTAAAGGTTTTTCAAACGATTCAGAGCCGCCGGCTTTCCATCTTGAGTACACAAGGCGGGTTTTTCCCATGGACGGCGGCGAAGGCCATTTCATCGCCCTTATGCGGAGGGTATCCGCCCCGGAAAACTTTATTGGGGGTTACAACTACAATTTAAAGGACCAAAACATTGTACCCTTTAACAAGCTGTATGGTGAGGTATTCAAGGCTCAGCCTTTCGGAATTGCCCAGACAATCGGTAATACGGTGCGGCTGCTGCCGGAAAATCTTCCGGAGTTAAAAGGGCTAGGGGTAATATCCGCCGGGGTTGCGGGGGCGGAGGTTTTAAAAAACAGGCTTGAGCCCTGCCACGCATTATTCATGGCGTCAGAATATGGGGAATGCAAATCTGTGCTAAACCTCGAATACGGCGATTCTAGGGTACTCTCATTCCTTAAAGGTGAGCAAATCGAAGCGCCGGGCTGCACGGGCTGGATAGCGGTGGCGGTGGAGGGCGTGATTGCAGGGTTTGGGAAAGCGTCTAATGGGGTATTAAAAAACAAATACCCCAAGGGGTTAAGGATAGTAGCTGAATAATAAAA
>DUMT01000041.1 GCA_012839705.1 Clostridiales bacterium
AAAGGTATCAGCATTAACATCTGCGGCAGATCCCTGTTCAGCAACGGCAAAAACGCCACCGGCAACAGCATAATCAGCATATACAAAACTTTTTCCTGATTAAAAACCTCGTAAATCAGGTATCCCGGGTTTGATATTATGACCTTGATAACGTTTAAAAGCCCAAGGTCACTGTCACCGATGAAATTATCATACCTTCCTATCATTGCCCCGTCGCCAAAATTGTTTATATACATGATAGCAAGGGCAAAATATATGACCGAGCCTGTAAGCAGTATTATTCCACGCCTTATTTCCTTTTTTGAAAAAATCAGGTAAGCCGCCACACTGGCGATATAAATCGGCGCATCCTCCTTTACAAGGCAGGTAAAAAACGCAAACAGGTATACAAGGTTCCACTGCTTGCCATCCAGAAAATAAAACATCCAAAGCAGAAAAGGGGTAAGAAACATATTCTCATGGATGTCATAAAAGCACCCTCCCGCCAAAGCAGGGTGAAAGCAAAAGGAAATGCAGATTACGGCAGTGACTTTATAAGACAGCTGGTTCCGGCGGGCTAAAAGAAACAGCGGGATAACAGAACTCGCCACCACCAATGCCTGCATTATTTGAAGATAAACAGGCGAAGGGAATATAAAATACCCCGGAAGCAGCAGGTAAAACACAGGGGATAAATGGACTGCAAAATGCGACAGAAGCTTCCCCCGTTCACAGGTTGTATACGGCACCAAAGTTTCCTTCATATAATAATACATTTGCGAAAATATCCCTAAATCATAAGTGGAAGTGGAGTAGTTAAGATATCTTAATGTCGTCACTACTCCAATATACACTGCAAGGAATGCTGCCGCTGCCGTTACCAATATGGCGGCAAGCTTAAGGCTTATATTCCTTTCGGATAGCTTAAACTTGTCATCCTTCAAAAAGTAATACCCAATAATCGATATTACAAAAAGCAGTCCTATGGAAAAAAACAAATTCCTGTACTTGATAGACATATAACAGCAGTATGCGAACGCCGACACAGCCAGGGCATAGATGTCGCAATTGAATTTTACGACCTTGTCGATAATGGATAATATAAGTACAATGCACAGCAAGTATAATAAATAAGGGATAAAGCTTACTTTGTCAGCAAACTTCAGTGTGGCAAATCCGTCAGAAATCGTTGCAATATTCACTATCCCCATAATTGCCAGAGCAGATACAATCCGAATTAGCACCTTTTGGTTGAATACCGCATTAAATGCGCTTTCAACCATTGATAATATCTTCACCTCTTTTATCTTCAAAACAATACCCCGTTTCCCAATATTTAAAATCCGAGCACCTCACCTATGATAATAACCTTAATGCGCCCTGGCACCCTTTGCCGGGCGGAAACCAGATAATTGCAGCATATGCGGCTGTCGGTCCTGCAGCCGTCTGTCATTTCGTCAGAATACAGCCCCTGGCAGAAGCCTGCATGGGCGCAGTAGGTTTCGCATTCCAGCCGGATTGCATTGGAAGGGGCGGAAACCTGTTTTACATATTTTATGGCTGTATCAATATCCGGGACAATCTTGTTATACCCTACCACAACAATTACCGATTTTGGGCCAAAGCATATTGCCGCGATTCTGTTGCTGTTGCCGTCAACGTTATAAAGCTCTCCCCTCATGGTAACCGCGTTGGAGGAGGTAAGATAAACGTCAGCGGAAAAACTGTCTATAAAAACCTGCCTTACCTGTTCAGGGGTCAGCCCTGGGGCATAACGGTCAAGAAAATTATATTTTCCGCTTCTTAGCAAATCGATAATCCCCGTCTGGAAAAGGGTTACAGAACCACCCACCGCCACTGTATCCCCTTCCTTAATCAGCTCCGAAACCTTTTCAAGGGCTGCCTGCCTGTTTTCCACATAGTAGGCATCCATATTGTTTTTCTTTAAATTTTCAATAGTCTTAGCTATTTGCAGTTCCATCGATTTTTTTCTGCCATTGTTGTCCATTGTATTTTACCTCCTGAAGTAACTCTAAATATTAAGTATTAACCCTACAGGGCAATGATCCGAACCGTAAACATCACTGTAAATCAAAGCGTCCTCGATATTTTCCGCCAGACGGTCGGATACAAGGAAGTAGTCAATACGCCAACCCGCATTGTTCTTCCTGGCGTTAAACATATATGACCACCAGGTGTATGCCCCTGTCTTGTCAGGGTACAGCGCCCGGAAGGTGTCGGTAAAGCCTTTGGACAAAAGGTTGGAAAACGCCTGCCGCTCCTGGTCGGTAAAGCCCGCGTTGTTGCGGTTGGAATCGGGGTTTTTAAGGTCAATCTCCCTGTGGGCAACGTTAAGGTCACCGCAAACCACCACAGGCTTTTCCCTGTCAAGGCTGACAAGGTATGACAAAAACGCCTCCTCCCATTCAAGCCTGTAATCAAGCCTTGCAAGTTCCCTTTGGGAATTGGGCGTGTATACTGTAACCATATAAAAGCTATCAAACTCCAGAGTAATAATCCTGCCTTCGTTATCCTTCAAGAATTCGTCCATTCCGAATTTAACTTTCAGCGGCATTTGCTTTGAAAATATTGCCGTACCGGAATATCCTTTTTTCTCGGCATAGTTCCAATAGGATGAATACCCTTCCGGCTCAAAATCAATCTGCCCCTGCTGAAGCTTTGTTTCCTGTATGCAGAAAATATCCGCGTCAGTTTTTTTGAAAAACTCCTCAAAACCTTTTGCCATGCAGGCCCTGAGCCCGTTTACATTCCATGAAATTAACTTCATAACTTACCTCCTAATTCCCATTAATTGTATCTTAATTGGCAGCATAATTCAACCAGTAAATTAAGGAGTACAAAAAATCTCCACTTGGCAGATTGCCAAGTGGAGATTTTAATTTTGCTGATATTAATCCATCCTCAAAGCGTCGACAGGTTTGAGCTTCGAGGCTTTAACCGCCGGGTAAACCCCGAATACCGCCCCTATTGTAATCGACACCAAAACAATAAGCCCCATATCAAACAGATTGAAAAACATCGGCTGGCCGAATAAACTTAGCCCGGCTGCAGAAATTATGCTGCCGAGCAAAATTCCCGACAGGCTGCCAATCAGGGAAATCACGACTGATTCCGCCAGAAATTCGAGCATTATTCTTGTACTGGATGCCCCTATGGACTTTTTTATTCCGATTTCCCGCATCCTTTCATTTACCGACGCCAGCATAATAGTCATAATCCCAAGCCCGGAAACCACCATGGATATAGCGCTTAGGGCCGTTAATATCATGGTCACGATATCCAGGACACTGCCAAGCCTGTCCCTGTGCCGCGACAGGTTTTCAACCCGGAAATAATCCCGGTATCCCGTGAGATTCTCAAGCCTTTTTAATATCTGGTTTTCGGTTTCAATAATTTCATCCTGGTTTTCAACCCTGACAGCCACCTGGTCGAATTTCGTCCTGCCTGTCAGGGATTGCAGAGTGCTGTAGGGAACATAAACCATCCCGGGTATAAATTCCCCCAGATTGCTGAGCAGCGCACTCCCCGCTTTTGCTATTCCAATCACCCTGAATTCGAAATCCACGCCATTTATCTGAAGTATTATTGTTTTCCCCGTAATATTATCCCTTCCGTAAGCCGACTTTGCCAGGGTTTCGTCCACTACGCAGACATTATCTGCCGAACTCACATCCCCTTTTGTAATCATCCGCCCGTGCTTGACATTCAGCGAAATCGCCTGGACAGCGCCAGCGTCAATGCCACAAATTATCGTATCGCTTCGGGTATCCCTTATAAGGGAAGTGGCAAACTGGAGCAGCAGCGGCATGGCAGTGGAAACATTTTTGGTTTTTCTGATAATCTCCAGCCCCTCCGCCGGAATACCGGTTTCCGCCTCGGCCGTATTGCTTGAAAATGTGGTAACCGATATTCCTGAAAGGCCCAAGCTTTGTAGCTCACTGTTAACCATCTTCTTTCCGGCACCGCTGATAATAGTGACGATTACAACCATAATTACCCCGATGGTGATGCTGCCGGCTGTGAGTATGGTACGAAGCCTTTTTCTGAAAAGGCTTTTCAGAGCACAAAAAAATATATCGCCCATCACCGCATCCCCTTAGGATTTTATCTTAACCCGCTCCCCGGATTTGGTTATCTTGTCGGGATTCTGAATCACCTGCTCCCCCGGGGATAATCCTGAAACTACCTCGTAACCTTCACTCAGTTCCTTACCTGTTTGTATTATCCGCTTTATACAGTAACCATCCTTATACAGATAGACGTATTCATTATTGTCCTCATCCTGCATAACATACTCGTAAGGTACCACAATGCAGTCCTCAATTGTATCCACCACAATCACCGATTTCGCAGAAAGGCCCGGCTTTAATGAATCGTCCTTTTCGGTCAGGGTGATAACCGCGTCCACCACCGTTTCGGTGACAGTACCGGAATACTGCTGCCGGGCGGAATTTGATATGTGGGTGATAACTCCCTCGTATTCTTCCTTTTCAAATGCAATCCCTGATATTCTAGCCGACTGCCCAATTTTTATATTTTTCAACTTGCTTTCCTGGATTGCCACCTTTACCTGCAGGGTATCGCTGGAGGAAATAACGGCGCAGGGTGACTCGTTGCTGATGGTCTTGCCTGAGGATACGTTAATTGACCTGATTCTCCCCGACACCGGGGCTGTGATTTCTTTTTTTATATTGTTATCGGTAACCAGTTCCGGCGATATTCCCGTTACATTTGCGATTACCTGCTTTGTAGCCTCAACGTCAACAGTAAAAAGCAAATCCCCCACTTCTACTTCATCCCCCGCTTTGACATATACAGTGCCGGCAACACAGGGGAAATCCACATAAACATCCTTGCTCTCCGCCGCTTCAACCCTTCCCGAACAGGTAACGGTCTGGGTTACCTTCCTGGGTTTCACTTCATACACCGAAACCAGAGTACCCGTGTTTCTCTGCTTTTCCCCGATGTAGAGTATCCCGGCTATTAAAATCGATGTAAAGGCAAACAAAGCAATATATTTTTTCACGAAATATCAGATCCTTTCTACATCGATTGTCTTCTTGCTGATTGGAAGCGGTATATATATTCTGTTACTAAATTTAAGAATTATGTTTTATTTTTTATATCAAAGCAAATTTTTCTTTTAACCAAAAAGCCCCATCCGCCTTAAAAGCGAATGGGGCAAATTGCAGGTCAGCATTCAGAAAAATCCACTAGATTACCATTAATTATCAGCTTATATTCCTGGCTTTTTAAAGCTTTAACCAGGTTTTCCGGTGTATGCAGCCTTTCATTAAAGGCAAGCCCGCTATAACCGAAATACGCTTTACTGTGGATGTCTCCGCCTGAAATTACAGGCACATTTTTCCTTTTGGCAAATTCAAATGCCAGTTTATTATCTTCTTCGTTATTCCCGCTGTTGTAAACTTCAATGGCATCTAAATAACGCATGTCAGGCTCCTTTTCAGGCTGGGGGATGTAATCCCTGCGCCTGAAGGGATGGGCGGCGGCTATAAACCCTCCGTTTTCCCGTACAAAATCTGAAAGCTGCTGCAAATCAGCTTTTCTTAAAAATGAGGCTTCCTTTACAGCTTCGGGGCCAACCCCATAAACCAGTACCTCTTTACCCGGCTCATATACCTCCTCAAAGCCGAAAAAAACGTCAATATCAAGGGTTTTCCCCACCTCCAGGGCTTTGAGGTAGTCCCTTTCGTATTTTTCGACAAAATCCCTCCAGTCAAGCTTGCGGTTAACCGAAGTATTGCCGTGATAAAAATGGTTAGTGAATATAACGCCTGCATAATTGTGCTCTTTAGCCGCTATAACCATTTCCTCAGCCGTTGAAACACCGCAGGCGCTGCACCCGGACGTGTGCAAATGGGTCTCATATTTAAACATACAATTCTCCTCTGAAAAGCTTTATATACCATGACGTAAAATTAATTATACCACATATTATCCCAAAAATAAATTTGAATTGTCCTAATTTATGAGCAGCGAACACCAAAAACCGCGTTTTCCCAAAATAATAAAGCCACAATCCTTAGGGATTATGGCAAAAAAACTTGGTAAAACAAATATTAAATCAGGGTTTCAAAGGCATCCCTCACGGTTTTTACGCCTATAATTTCGCATCCTTTAACAGATTTCAACCCCTTCAGGTTTTGATAGGGAATCAGAATCCTGGAAAACCCGAGCCTTACAGCCTCGCTGATTCTGGATTCAACGCTGGATACCGAACGGATTTCGCCCGCAAGGCCAATCTCTCCAAAGGCAACTACATCATCGCCGATGGGCACATCCTTAAGGCTGGATAGCAGGGCAAGGGCAACCGGCAAATCGGAAGCAGGTTCGTCGAGCCTGAGCCCGCCAACAACATTTATATAAGTATCCATATTGGAAAAGAAGTAGCCTGCCCGTTTTTCCAGCACCGCAAGCAGCAGCGACAAACGGTTGTAATCGAATCCGGTGGCCATCCGCCTCGGGTTGCCGAATCCTGTGGGGGTAACCAGCCCCTGCACCTCCGCCAGCAGCGGGCGTGTGCCTTCAACCTTGCAGGCGACACAGGTGCCGCTTACATTATGCGGGCGCCCTGACAGCAGCATCATGGACGGGTTTTCAACCTCGGACAGCCCCCTGTCGCACATCTCAAATACGCCAATCTCATTAGTGGAACCGTACCTGTTTTTTATACACCGAAGAATCCTGTAGCTGGTGTTTCTATCCCCTTCAAAATACAGGACACAGTCCACAATATGCTCCATCACCTTCGGCCCGGCGATTGCGCCATCCTTGTTAACATGGCTGACGATAAAGGTTGGTATCTCGGCAGCCTTTATCACCCGCATTATTGCAGATGTGCATTCCCGAACCTGGGTAACGCTCCCGGAGGCGGAGGCAACCGCTTCAAGGTTCATGGTCTGGATGGAGTCAATTATCAGTACGTCGGGGTCTTCCTGCTCAACATACTGGATAATTGTATCCACATCGGTTTCGCAGACTACAAACAGATTGTCGCTGACAACCCCCAACCGGTTGGCGCGCAGTTTTATCTGCCTTAAAGACTCCTCGCCGGATACATACATAATTTTATTGCTGCTCCCGAGGTGCTGGCATATCTGAAGCAACAGGGTGGATTTGCCAATACCGGGGTCGCCGCCGATAAGCATCAAAGCCCCCGGCACTATCCCGCCGCCGAGCACCCTGTCCAGTTCCCGCAAGCCTGTTTTCAGCCGTTTTTCAGATTCCGCGCTGATATAAGACACTGGCAGCAGCTTTTCGGTTTTTCTGGGCGCGGCGCTTTTTGCGGAATTTGATTTCTGAACTGATACAATTTCCTCCTGCATGGTATTCCATTCACCGCAGGAGGTGCATTTTCCATACCATTTGGGCGACTCGAACCCGCAGTTGGTGCATATGTAAACTGTCTTATTCTTTGGGGGCATTTTGATATTCCCTGGCCTTTCAACATTATTTCATGATTTCGGAATTCCGGAGCGTATCAGGGGTTGTAGGCAACCACTCCGCAGGCAATGGCATAAGCCATCTTTTTTTGATATTCCCTGTCCTTTAATTTCTGCAGCTCTCCGGGATTGGAAAGAAAGCCGCATTCAACAATAATAGCCGGAGCCGTGGTGTTGCTAAGCAGGTAAACATCGCTGGCTGCTTTTTTTAGCTCCCTCTTATTATCAGGCTGGATCAGCCCCAGAACCGTCTGTCGTACTACAGTGCCAAGCTCTTTGCTTTCCCCGTTCTTTACACCATACCAGATTTGTGTGCCATAATACTGTGTCTGAGGGAAATGGTTTTGGTGGATACTGATTGTAAGCCTGCTTTTGTCATACAATTTCAAGCGGTTCTTCATGTCGCTGACCTTCTGTTCCCTGAGGGTCTTTAAACCGGGGTCGCAGGTCATGCGGTCGTCTTCCCTGGTTATTTCGACCTCATACCCCAGAAACTTCAAAATATCGTATAAAGGCAGCGAAATAGCAAGGTTTATATCCTTTTCCACCGTGCCGTCGGCGCCCGAAGCGCCACCATCCCTTCCCCCATGCCCAGGGTCAATTAAAATATATTTCCCTTCATTTAAGCCAGCGTCCACATCCTTAAGCGCTTTTTTCACCTGCAGCGACAGCAACACAGCAGCCGCTATGGTTACTAACACAATAACGAATACAAGGGAATACTCCCCGGCTTTTCCTTTTTGCAAGATAATCACCCCGTAAAAAACTATGAATCACGGGGTGAAATAATGCAACCAAATTAATATCTTCTCTTTTTCTTCTTTTTATTCGGATTTACATAAATAATCTTTTCGCTAAGTGAGATATGGTTGTAACCCAGCAGGTAAGCGCCAAAGCATACCATGGGCATTACTGCAACCGTCAGCAGAATCACAAGGATAGAAAGCCATGAAATCTCCGCAGTTGAATTTCCCTGCCCGGTAACTGACATTACGATTGGAATAAATGATATATTCAGGAACCGGTAAATTAGCAAGTATTTTTCTGTAAAAATCTTTAATTTGGCTAAGACCAGTAGCAAATAGAATACAAATGAGGGTATTGCTGCCAAAAGCCCAATACGCAGCCCTCTGAGTTTATCCGGCTCCATCCTTCCGAAATTCACAGCGTTTATGTCCCTGTCCCCAAGCATCCAGAGCTTTGAATAAATGAGCGCGGAATACAGGATTAACATAAACAGCTGTGAAAGAATATTCATAAACACAGTTGTCGATTTTGGCATTTCGGACCTGATTGTCACTTTGTACTGGTTTGATGGCAGTGTGGTGTTAGTCGTGCCCGCCGGGTTACCGGAAGTAGAACTGGCATTGGCTGCGGTGGTTGTATTGTCATTGGCAGATGAGGTTGGGTTTGTACTGGCGCCGGCAGCCGCATTGGCAGTGGTTTCCGATGCCGAAGCTGTCCCGCTATCCTTCGCTGTACTGCCAGCCTGCCCTGAGGTGTTTAAAGTTGTGCTGCCGTGCTGGGCAGTTGTGGTGGAATCATAATATATCTCGGTGACAATCCTTGCTTCTTTGTCGTTAATTCTTTCGTAAATCCGCTCGCCAATGGTTTTTGTCGACAAGCCTGTAAAGATTGCCGTAAAGGACATATATATTATAAAATTAAGCACCGCCGCCAGTATTGTTGACAAAAAGACGCTGGTGGCTATTTTGAAATTTTCTTTTTGCAACACTTTGCGGCTTTTAAATTCCCCCGCCATTTTTACCATCCCTTTTGTATGTTAATTTAACTTATCCCGCTTTTTAACAAACCCAATTAAAAATATAGGGCAAGTGCGCCTTTAAATTAGTTTAAATTAGCATATTTATTATATTAAATTAAATTCCTTTCGTCCAGTATTTAGTTAAAAAGGCCGCCCTTAGCCTGGCAAACAGGATGGGGACGGCCTGAAAATTTAACTTTATGCTTTGGCTTTCTTCTTGCTGCCTTTGGATTTGTCATCCTTCGCTGCATCCTTTTTGGCTTTATACTCTTTCCACAAAACCCATAACGGGCCGCAGATGAATACGGATGAGTAACAGCCGGATATAATGCCCACCATCATAGGCAGCGCAAAGCTGGTTATGGAATCAAGATTGTAAATCAAGGCAAGCACCGCAACTGTGCCTATGGACAGGAAAGCGCAGAAGCTTGTATTGAAGGAACGTGTAAAGGACTGATTAGTACTAATGTTTACAATCTCGCCAATTGATTTTTCCTTGCCCAGAAGCCTCTGGTTCTCACGGATACGGTCATAAATAACGATTGTGTCGTTAAGGGAGAAGCCGAGAATCGTCAGAACAACCGCAACGAAGTTGTCATTAAGCGGGATGCGGAAGATTACAAACGCAAAGTAAGCAACCAGAATATCGTGGAGCAGCGCTACCAGAGCCATAACACCCGCCGACCAGCCGCCAATCCTGCGGAACCGGAAAGCAACGTATATAACAAGGAATATCGAAGAGAGGGCGATGGCCACAAGGCATTTCAGGAAGAACAATTTGCCCATTGTGGGGCTTAAGGAGTTGACATTTATCTGCTGGACCTTGTTGTCTTTATACTCCGAAGTCAAAGCCTCAAGAAATTCCTCCTGCTCATTCATTGAAATGGATTCGGCAAGGTAAATATTAAGCACCTTGGATTTATCAGCGGCAGATTCGGTTATCTGAACGCTTACAGTCTTACCGGTTTTGCCTTCTAGAAATGACTCAACTTTTTCCCTGTCCAAATCGCCTGTAAAACTGTATTTGATAAGGGTACCGCCCTTAAATGAAATGTCAAGCTCAACGCCCAGGATAATGTTTACCAGCAGCCCAATAACCATAATGGCGATTGAGATGGCAAAGAAAATCTTTCTTTTTCCTATATAATCAAAATTCCCTTTGAATAAACTCATGCCCGTTCACCTCCATACAGCCACGGCTTGCGTAAAAATTTGAAACGGGCAATTGACTTCAGCATAAGACGGGATGCCGTAACGCCCATAAGGAAGTTGAAAATAATTCCAACAAACAAAGTATAACCAAACGAATAAATAGCACCGGTGGTAGAAGCCGGGAACCAGCGCAAAATCGGCTTTAAGATGGTTGCCCAGAGGCCTGACGGCGGGCCGAATACGCCCATTAAAACAATCGCTACAATCATAACTGTAATGTTACCGTCGAATATGGCCCAGAAGGAGTTGCTGGAGCCCTTTTCAATAGCGCTGTCAATGGTGCGCCCAACGCGGATTTCCTCTTTGATGCGCTCCGAAGTAATTACGTTGGCGTCAACGCCCATACCGATTGAAAGTATGATACCCGCCATACCTGGGAGGGTAAGTGTAAAGCTTGGCACAAAACTGAAGAAACCTGAAACAGCTGCAAGGGAACCTGCAACCTGTCCCACCAGGGCAATGACAGCCACGAAACCGGGCAGCCTGTAATACAGAATCATGAAAATCGATACCAGGCAGAATGCAATAATTCCAGCGGTGACCATGACCTCCAGGGATTTTTCGCCCAGGACGGGGTCTATAACGCCGTTGCTCTTTACTTCAATGGCAAAGGGCAGGGCACCTGAGTTAATCAGGTTTGCAAGGGAAGCGGCTTCCTTGTAGTCGGCAAACCCTCCGGAAATGGTGGCTACACCGTCTGTAATGTGAGCGTTTACTGTCGGGTTGGAAATCATCTTGTCATCAAGCCAGATGGAAATAGTGCCTTTTGCATCATACTGTTTTTTAGTCGCTTCGTCAAAAGCCTTTTTGCCTTCGTTTTTAAGTTTCAGCACTACCACAGGCTCAACGTTCCCGTTGTCATCCTGCTGGTACTGAGCAGTTGCGGTATCAACCATCTTGCCTGTCAGCACAAGCTCCCCTTTGGGCTTGCCGTTCTCATCGGTTTCGCTGCCGATTCTGAACTCAAGCTGGGCAGTCTTGCCCAATTCCTCAATCGCCTTGTTCGGGTCGAAATTCGACTCGCCGGATTTCCAGGGGAAGCGGACGATAACCTGATGGTTGCTCATATCCGCGTAGATTTCATAGTCCGTGATATTGTTTCCTACCAAACGCTGGGCGATAACGTCCTTAACGCCGTTCATCTGTGCCTCTGTAACGTTTTTAACATCGCCTTTTGGGCCAAATGTGACATCAACGCCGCCCTTTATATCGATGCCGAGCCTTATGTCGGAAGCACCTTTAAAATAAGTATCGCGCCTGTCGCCGTAATAGCCATACACGCCAAAAATCGTAGTATAGCCCAATGCGAGAATCAACAGTGCCACGATGAAGAATACTGATTTCCTGGTTCGCTTCATCGGCTTGTCCTCCCATGGTAACTTATTATGTTATGCTAAAAAAACCACGCCAATAGAGTTAATTATATAGGCAGTAGCAAAAAAAGTCAATATCGGCAGATTATATTTGTGGATATTTAAATCAATATCAGCCTTGAATATTGTTTTTGGTATCGGGGCATAAACCTATACTTTAATACATATTTATTGTCTTATAGACATTTTTTAAAAAATGTGTTAATCTAAAAATCCATATTATGGGCTTTAAAGCCTGTTAAGTGGTGAATCACATGACCGATTGGATAATTAACTTGTTTGCCAGAAAATACAGGGATATGGACGAAAACAGCGCCCGTCAGTATTTGGGGGAATTCTCCGGCAGGGTGGGGATAATCGCAAACCTGCTGCTGTTTTCCATAAAGCTTGCCGCGGGCATCCTTTCGTCCAGCGTGGCTGTGATCGCCGACGCCTTTAATAACCTCTCCGACGCAGGCTCGGCAATTGTCACCCTTGTTGGGTTCCATCTTGCCTCAGCACCGCCGGACAAGGAGCATCCCTTCGGCCACGGGCGTATGGAATATATTTCAGCAATGGCAATCTCAGTCATTATAATGCTTGCGGGGTATGAGCTGGCGAAAACATCAATTAAGAAAATAATAAGCCCTGACGATACAACTTTTGGTGTATTGCCGTTTATAATAATTTTAACAGCCATCATTGTCAAAATCTGGCTTATGGTGTTTTATACCCGTGTGGGGAAAAAGATCAACTCCGAAGCCCTTTTTGCCTCCGCTGTAGACAGCCGTAATGATGCCATCTGCACTTCCCTGGTAGTGATATCCGCAGCAGTCAGCATATTTGCCAAAATCAGCATCGACGGATATGTCGGCACTGCCATAGCGGCATTTGTAATGTGGTCGGGCATTTCAGTTTTAAAGGACACGGTATCCCTTCTCCTCGGCCAGGCTCCCGACCCGGAGCTTGTAAAAAGCATCAGGGAAACGGTTTTGGGTTATGATAAAATAATCGGGTTGCACGACCTTATCGTTCACAGCTACGGGCCAACAAAGCGGATTATCTCCTTCCATGCGGAGGTTTCCTGCGAAGAGGATTTAATGCGCAGCCACGACCTGATTGACCGAATCGAGCGGGATTTGATGGGAAAATATAATGCTGTGGTATGTATCCATATGGACCCCGTTGACACCAAAGACGAGCGCATAAAGGAAATGAAAGCTCTGGTTGAAGGCATAATAAAGGAAGTCGACAGTTCGGTCAGCCTTCATGATTTCAGGGTGGTGTTCGGCGAAACCCACACAAACCTGATTTTTGACATGGTAGTCCCCTTCCATTACAAGGAAAAGGATATAAACATACTTCGGGAAAGGGTTCAAAAGCTTGTATGGGAAACCGACCCTAACCTTTACACCGTCGTTACTGTTGAAAACAGCTATGCATAATATGCATATAATAAACCCAAATCACAGATTTGTGTTTATTTTGAAAGGACTTAGAAGTAATGGCTGGATATGTAATTTACAATGGTTTTTGGAACCCCGGTCAGCCTCCGGACACCGTCACGCGCCTGGTTAAAGCCGCCGAACTTAGAGGAATTAGGCTCACCCCCCTTGCAAACACCGAAACGGCGGTGGAGCTGGACGGCGGCGTCAAAATCCACGGTTTTGACGCCAGCGACTTTGTGCTGTTTTTCGACAAGGACATCCGCCTTGCCCGGGCTCTTGAAACCATAGGGGTCAGGGTCTACAACCCGGCGGAGGTTATCGCTGCCTGTGACGACAAGGCAGCAACCCATCTCAAACTTGCCGCGGAAGGGATTCCAATGCCCGCAACCCTTGTGGCGCCCATGACATACCTGAACTTTGACGAAAGCCCCGGCAGTGCATTTCTCAAAACCGCCGCCAAAAAACTTGGCTTTCCCTTAGTTGTCAAGGAGTGTTACGGCTCCCTCGGCGGGCAGGTATACCTTGCCCGGGATGAAGACGAATTGCTTTCCCTTTCACAAAAAATGAAAGCAAAGCCTTTTATCTGTCAGAAATTCATTTCCTCCAGCGCAGGGGCGGACATCAGGGTTTATGTGGTGGACGGGGAGCCGGTGGCGGCAATGCGAAGGCAGTCCAATTCCGATTTTAGGGCGAATGTGGGGCTCGGGGCGGTTGCCAAACCATATTCCCCCACGCCGGAGGAAGCCGCCCTTGCGGTGGAATGCTGCAAAATCCTCGGCGCACTGTTCGCGGGAGTTGATATCCTGACGGAGGCTGACGGCAGCCCCCTTATCTGCGAAGTAAATTCCAATGCCCAGGTAACGGCAATAACCGAATGTACCGGCGTTGACGTGGCGGCAGCCATTATCGACATGGTATTGTCCAGGGAAAAACAAAGATAAAACGGTTTGGGGCAGCGCCCCAAACCGTTTTTTTGAGAAAACGCCTCAAACCGTTTTTTTGCCTTCAAATTCAAGCTGAGCTTTGACTTTTTCCATCACCCTGTCAAACTGTGCAGGGGTGAGCGACTGGGCGCCGTCACTCAAAGCATTGGCAGGGTCGTTGTGGACTTCAATCATCAGCCCGTCGGCGCCAGCCGAAATCGCAGCCTTGGACAGCGGCTCCACCAGCCATGGTATGCCGGAGGCGTGGCTCGGGTCCACAATCACAGGCAGGTGGGATAAGCGCTTTAACAAAGGCACCGCCGCAATATCCAGGGTGTTTCTGGTCATTGTTTCAAAAGTCCGGATACCCCGCTCGCAGAGTATAACGTTGGGGTTCCCGCCGGACACGATATATTCGGCGCTCATCAGGAATTCCTCAATGGTATTTGCAAGGCCCCGCTTGAGCAGTATTGGCTTTCCGACATGCCCCAAAGCCTTCAGCAGCTCAAAATTCTGCATATTCCGGGCGCCAACCTGAATTACGTCAACATCCCTAAAGAGCTCAAGATGGGATAAATCCATAATCTCCGACACAATCGGAAGCCCGGTTTCCTGCTTGGCAATTTTGAGCAGCTCCAGCCCTTCGGCATGCAAACCCTGGAATGAGTATGGCGAAGTGCGGGGCTTGAAAGCGCCGCCCCTGAGCATTGTGGCGCCGCTTTTCTTTACCTCCCGGGCAACCTTTACAATCTGCTCCTCACATTCCACAGAACAGGGCCCGGCTATAACGGCGAAAAATCCCCCGCCCAGCTTTGCCTCACCGCCGGCGACCGGCACTGATATAACAGTGTCCTCAGGATGGAACTTCCGGTTGACGGTTTTATACGGCTCCGAAACCCGTTTTACATCCTCGACAATTTCATTCGCCTTAATCGCCTCTATATCAACCCTTGAGGTATCGCCGATTATTCCGAGGATTGTGGTATGCTCACCCTGGCTTTTGTGGCAGGACAAACCCATCTTTTCAATCCTGCTTATCAGCCCCTCGATGCGCTTTTCGTCGGCCCCCTGCTTTAAAATTACAATCATTGGTTTTCATTCCCTTCACGCTTTTTATATAAAACCAGGAGCTGTCAATATTTTATAACCCGCTCCCGGCACATCCCTTTTACGCTTTAAAGTGTAATAGCGGCATGTTTCATTGTCAAGTGTTAATATGAAGAAACTTTATTTAAAATATACGGGTGTCAATACTGTTTCAGGAATTTTTCGATTCTGTCAATTACCTCGCCATATTCGGGATACAGCAATTTTCTTGCATTTTCGGCGTCTACCCATCTGTAATCAGCGATTTCGCCCTTACGGATAGCAACTTCGCCGGTTGCCTTAGACAAAAACAGCACAACTTCCCTGTTTATGTTTTCGGTCTTATATCTTACTTCTTCCCTGAACCCCGGTATCAAACTTACAGCAAGCCCCGCCTCTTCACGCACTTCCCTTAATGCGGTCTGCTGTTCGGTCTCGCCAGCTTCCATATGGCCTTTCGGAAAACTCCAAGTCTGCGATTTCTTCTGAAACAGCAACAGGTATTCCACCAATCCTTTAACCTTTCTGAAAATTATTGCCCCGCAGGATTTCTGGCACAAGCACTCTATTGTAGTATTATAACCCTTCACATAAGGCTGCAGGGCTTCTTCCAACTCCACCTGGTTTAGGTTCAGGTTTTGGGGCGCCACAACCAGTATAACACCGTTATCATTCTCATGGATAATGGCACCAATAACCCTTCCCGTAAATTCTTCGGGCGGATTACAGGCGCCGAGGATATAGGCATCCATATCATCTTCGCCACCAAAAACGCCAACCAACCGAGCGTGGTATATGCCCCCTTCAGGTTCGCCTGTTTTCACCGTTACAATTTCCCCAAGCAATGATTTATAAAACTTGTTTTTATCTTCGCATGCCATTTCTTTTTGCTCCCCTGCATTATCAGATTGAATAGATAATCAATTTTATCATATTTATATCCATAATTAAAGGAGCCGATTACTCATAACCGGCTCCTAAACTTTTTTTAAACTATTACAAATTCAGCTCTTTATTCCTGGGGGCTGAACTGGGCAAACCCGTCGCCGCCTTCAGTCAGGGCAAGGTGAATGTTTCCGCCTTTTCCAGT
>DUMT01000042.1 GCA_012839705.1 Clostridiales bacterium
ATATTTAGGAATTTTAATTGCGAAAAGTATTTGAAGGTTTCATAATATCTGGTATAATATTTCTTATGTTGTAAATTTGTAACATAAACTTCAGGATTTTAAAAGGAGCATAGATTTATGTGCGGTTTTTGTGGGTTTTCCGGCGAAGTTTTGAACCGTGACGAAGTAATACGCGCAATGACCGAAAAAATTACTCATCGCGGCCCGGACTCCGAAGGGTATTATCTGTCTGAAGATATCGGCTGTGACAGCATAGCCATAGGTTTTCGCCGACTTAGCATAATCGACCTGGAGGGAGGTCATCAGCCGATTTTTAACGAGGATAAATCCCTTGTTTTGGTTTTTAACGGTGAAATATACAACTACCGCACTCTGCGTGCCGAATTGATAGAAAAAGGCCATGTGTTTTCGACCGAGTCGGACAGCGAAGTTTTGCTCCATGGGTTTGAAGAATGGAAAGAAGGGCTTTTGACCAGGCTTAGAGGCATGTTTGCCTTTGCTATTTGGGATACAGCCAGCCATTCTCTTTTTATAGCCCGGGATTATTTCGGCATAAAACCCATGCATTACACCCTGCTTCCCGACAGGCGCATCATATTCGCGTCAGAGATCAAATCCATGACCGCCCATCCTGATTTCAAGTGCGATTTTAACGAAAATGCCCTCGACGGGTATCTTTCCTTTCAATATTCTGTGCCTGACGAAACATTTTTTAAAAACGTATACTGCCTGCCCCCATCCCATTACCTCTGGTACAAAAACGGCGAGATTAGCGTAAACCGGTATTGGGATCCGATTTTCAATCCCGATGAAAGCATGTCCCTGGAAGAAGCAGTTGAGGAAATTGACCGGGCTTTCACCGATTCCGTAGAAGCCCACCGCATAAGCGACGTGGAAGTAGGCTGTTTCCTGTCAAGCGGTGTTGATTCCAGCTATGTCGCCAGTTATTTTGCGGGGCAAAAAGCCTTTACCGTGGGATTTGACAACGGCTCCCATTACAACGAATGCGAATATGCCGCAACACTGGCAAAAGAAGTTGGAATCCAGCATTACACCCACATTATCAGCGACGAGGAATATTGGAATTCCCTGCGTAGCGTCCAGTATCATATGGACCAGCCTCTTGCCGACCCGTCCTGCATTGCGCTTTATTTTGTTTCCCGCCTGGCATCCCAGTATGTAAAGGTAGTCCTCTCCGGCGAAGGTGCGGACGAGCTGTTCGGCGGGTACCGCATATATCATGAGCCCTATTCCCTTGCAGGCTACCAGAAACTCCCCCGCTGGCTGCGCAAGGCCCTTGCCGCAGTGGCTTCAATCCTGCCACCTGTAAAGGGAAAAAGCTTTATAATCCGCGGTTCAAAATCCCTTGAAGAACGGTTTATCGGAAACGCTTATTTATTCAATAAACGTGAAAAGGAAAGGATTTTGAAAAACATCCCCGCCACAGACCCCGCAAAAATGGTGGCTTCAATATACGAAAAGACAAGGGGCCAGGATGATGTAACCCGCATGCAGTATCTGGACATAAACCGCTGGATGGTGGGCGACATCCTCCTTAAAGCGGACCGTATGAGCATGGCGCATTCGCTGGAACTCAGGGTTCCCTTCCTTGACAGGGAAGTTTTCGCCGTTGCATCCAGAATACCGGCAAAACACCGTATTGCCGCAGGTACCACCAAATACGCAATGCGCCTTGCAGCACAAAAACACATCCCAAAAGAATCTGCAAACAAGCCTAAGCTCGGATTCCCGGTGCCAATCCGTGTATGGCTAAGGCAGGAGAAGTATTATAATATAGTAAAATCCGAATTCCTCTCCCCTGCTGCCGAGCGCTTCTTTAATACTGGAGAGCTTATCAGGCTTCTTGATGAGCATTTCAAAGGCAAAAAGGACAACAGCCGCAAAATATGGACTATATATATGTTCCTGCTGTGGTATAACGTATATTTCCCGGAAAAATAATTTTAAAGGGTTGGCGCTAATGCTGCCAACCCTATTTAATTTAATTTGTAATGATTTAGTTATTTCATTTATAAAATAAAAACCTCAATAATATTTACCAGCTTTGAACTGCTTTAAGCACAAATGCCTTTTCAATCCTCTCCAGCGCTTGCTGCAAAATGATTCTGGGGCAGGCGATATTTATGCGCTGGAAGCCCTCCCCGCCCGCTCCGAACATCGAGCCTTCATCCAGCCACAGGCGGGCGTTTTCAATCATTATACGGTTGATTTCAGAATCATCCAGTCCAAGCCCCCTGAAATCCAGCCAGGCTAAATATGTCCCTTCCGGCTCAATCAGCTTAATTCCCGGAAGCCGTTCGTTTATAAAATCTCTCATCAGCGAAAGGTTTGCTGAAAGGTATTTTTTCAGCCCCTCAAGCCATTCTTCGCCGTAGCTGTATGCTGCCTGGCATGCCAGCAGCCCCATTACATTGGGCTGGCTGTAACCTGTACGCCGAATTTCCTTAACTACAGCACGGCGGATTTTCTCATTCGGGATGAAAATATTTGATATCTGCAGCCCGGCAAGGTTAAAGGTTTTGGTTGGCGCAGTGCAGATAATGCTTTGTTCTGCAAATTCGGGCTTTATATTTGCGAATACATGGTGAGTATATCCCGGATAAACAAAATCCTGATGGATTTCATCAGATACAATGTAAACGCCATACTTTAAACACAAATCCCCTACGGCTTCAAGTTCCTCCCGGGTCCACACCCGCCCAACAGGATTGTGTGGGCTGCAAAGGATAAACAGCTTTACCTTTTCTTCGGCAATCTGCCGCTCCATCTCCTCCAAATCCATGGTATAGTGCCCGTCCTTCAAAACAAGCTGGTTCACAACCAAACGGCGGTTATTCCCCTTAACCGAGCTTTCAAACGGATAATAGACAGGCTGCTGGATTAAAACAGCGTCACCGGGGTTTGTCAGTGACCGAATCGCCGCGCATATGGCGAACACCACTCCCGGAGTCTTCACCATCCAGCCAAGTTCTATACTCCATCCGAAACGGGTTTCATACCAAATTTTCAACGCATTGAAATAACCCTCATCTGCAGCGTCGCTGTAGCCAAAAATGCCGTGTTTAACCCTTTCCTCCAGCACCTTTAATACTTCAGGCGGTGACGGAAAATCCATATCCGCCACCCACAAGGGAAGAACGTCTGCGGGTTTACCCCTAAGTTTTGCAAAATCATACTTTAAGGAGTGGGTGCCCCGCCTGTCAATGACTGTATCAAAATCAAACATTATTTTTATCCTCCTAAAGCCTGGCTTAAATCATCAATCAGGTCGTCCGCAGACTCAAGCCCTACAGATAATCTGAGCAGGCATTCGCCAATACCCTTTGCCTCCCGCTCCTCCTCGGGGATATCCGCATGGGTTTGTAACATGGGGTATGTAATAAGGCTTTCTACTCCCCCGAGGCTTTCCGCATACTGGATAATGGAAACCCTCTCAAGCACGCGGTACGCTGTTTCCCCGCAGTCAACCTGGAAAGAAAGCATCGCCCCGAATCCGCTCGCCTGCTTTTTTGAAACCTCATGGCCTGGGTGTTCCGGCAAACCGGGATAGTAAACTGCCCTGATACGCTTATGTCCTGAGAGCCAGCGGGATATCTTCAAAGATGATTCCTGCTGCCGCTGAAGCCGTATGGCAAGGGTTTTAACCCCGCGGATTAACAGCCAGCTGTCAAAGGGAGACAGGCACGAGCCGATGGTTTTGTAGATATACCGCAGGCGTTCGGAAAGGTCTTGGTCAGAAACTACAAGGAAGCCTGCAAGAGTATCGTTATGCCCGCTTAGATACTTTGTTCCGCTGTGAAGAACAATGTCAGCGCCAAGCAAAAGGGGTTTTTGAAAATACGGGGTCAAAAATGTATTATCCACTATAAGCAGTATCCCATGCTGCTTTGCAACCCTCGACACAGCCTCAATATCGGTAACCCGCATTAGCGGATTAGTGGGAGTTTCGATAAAAATTGCCCTGGTTTCAGGTTTAATATAGCTTTTCACCAAATCCAGGCGCGAGGTGTCCACATAATCAAAATGTAGCCCATTTTTTACGGATATGGTTTGGAAAAGCCGGCGGGAACCTCCGTATAAATCGTCCGAGACGATTATATGGTCCCCCGGCGAGAACAGCTCCATCAGGGCAGATGCTGCCGCCATCCCTGATGAAAAGGCCATAGCGTCAATTCCGCCTTCCAGCCTGGCTATGGTTTGCTCAAGGTGTTCCCTTGTAGGGTTCTGCACCCGGGAATAGTCAAACCCGGTGCTCATCCCAACACCCGGATGGGCAAAAGTGGCAGTCTGGTATATGGGGACGCTTATGGCGCCGGTGGTGTCATATTTTTTAGCGCAGCCGTGGACACATAAAGTGGTAAAATCCATAACCCTCTCTCCAAACTCAGATATAGTACATCATGGCACTGTTACCCTTATACTTGTCAGCCTCATTTACCAAATCTGCAATAGTAATACTTCTTAAAAAATCCTTCAGCTTTTCGTCCAGTTCATTAAAAATGGTTGAGCGCAGGGCAGCCTCGATATCCGGCGCCTTTTCAGGAACCGTGTCCTGGGTCATTTCAAACAGGGACAGTTCAACAGCCTGCAAAATATCCAGAACGGTTATCTGCTCCGGCGGGCGGGTAAGCTGATATCCGCCCTGGGCTCCCTTGGTGGCGCTTACAATATCCGCCTTTTTTAGCAGGGCAAAAACCTGCTCCAGATAGATTTTTGATATCCCTAAATTTTCGGATATACTAATTACCGTAATGTATTCGCCGCTGTTAAACTGGCGAGCCATACTGATTACCGCCGCAAGGGCATATCTTCCTCTTGATGATATCCTCATAGTTCTCACACTTTTCATATATAATTAATATGTTATTATTATGATAATCATAACAAATTTATTTGTCAAGCCGGTTTTAAGATTTTTAAATTTAGTATTGACAAAACCTGAAAATAATATTATCATTAAATCATACTAAACATATATGATTATTAGACAGTTAATTTATTCGTTTTGGAGGTAATATATATGGCAAAAATTTATAAGAACCTTACCGACCTTATCGGCAGAACCCCTTTGCTTGAACTGAGCAATTACGAAAAGAAACACGGGCTTAACGCAACTGTTATCGGCAAGCTTGAGTATTTCAACCCGGCAGGAAGCGTTAAAGACAGGATTGCCAAGGCGATGATTGAAGACGCTGAGGCGAAAGGGCTGATAAATCCCAACACGGTTATCATTGAGCCCACCAGCGGAAATACAGGAATTGGCCTTGCCTCCGTCGCCGCAGCACGTGGATACAGGATTATTCTTACCATGCCCGAAACCATGAGCATTGAGCGCAGGAACCTTCTTAAAGCCTATGGCGCCGAACTTGTTTTGACAGAAGGAGCCAAAGGAATGTCAGGAGCCATTGCCAAGGCGGAAGAATTGGCGAAAGAAATCCCCAATTCATTTATCCCCAGCCAGTTTGCCAACCCTGCTAACCCTGAGATTCACCGTAAAACCACCGGCCCCGAAATCTGGGAGGATACCTATGGAACCATTGACATTCTTGTGGCTGGTATTGGCACCGGAGGTACTATTACCGGAGCGGGCGAATACCTCAAATCCAAAAAGCCGGGTATAAAAATTGTTGCTGTTGAGCCTGACGCCTCCCCCGTCCTTTCCGGCGGAAAGCCCGGGCCCCATAAAATCCAGGGTATCGGTGCCGGATTTGTGCCAAAGGTTTTGAACACTTCCATTTATGATGAAATAATCCGCGTCCAAAACGAGGACGCCTTCGCCACCGGCAGGGAACTTGCCAGAACCGAAGGGCTTCTTGTGGGCATTTCCTCCGGAGCTGCTCTTTGGGCTGCCACCGAGGTTGCAAAACGCCCCGAAAACGCTGGCAAAGTCATAGTTGTAGTCCTTCCCGATACCGGGGAGCGTTACCTTTCAACACCGCTGTTTTCAGAATAACCCTCCATTTCCCTGTAGAAAGGCATTCAATTTCGGATGCCTTTCTACATATTTTACATAGATTTTTTACGATATTCTAAATCAAGGAAGGTGTAACATATGCCAAGGCAAAAAAGGGTTGCAGCCATACACGACATATCCTGCTTTGGGCGGTGCTCCCTTACAGTAGCCCTGCCTATCATATCAGCCGCGGGAATTGAAACCGCGGTTATCCCGACTGCGGTACTTTCAACCCATACGGGAGGAATCTCGGGATATACATTTCGGGATTTGACTGAAGATATAATCCCCATAGCTGAGCATTGGAAATCCCTAAACCTTGAATTTGATGGCTTTTATACAGGATTTTTAGGCTCCTTCGAGCAAATCGATATTGTTACTGAGGTTTGCGAAAAACTGCGGGGTAATAAAACACTTTTAATTGTCGACCCGGTCATGGCGGACAACGGTGTGCTTTATAAAATATTCCCGCCAAACTTCCCCGAAGGCATGCGCAAGCTTTGCAGTAAAGCCAATGTTATTATACCCAACATAACCGAGGCAGTATTCCTTTTGGGCGAGGATTATAAGGAAGGTCCTTACACCCGGGATTATATAGAAAACCTCTTACGCCGCCTATCCGCACTGGGGCCGAAACAGGTAGTCCTTACGGGAGTCTATTTTGACAGCGGCTCTTTGGGAGCTGCCAGCTACGACGCTGAAACCGGAGAAATAAGCTACTCGTTCGAAAAGAAAATTGACGGCTATTTCCATGGGACCGGCGATGTATTCGGCAGCGCCCTGGTAGCAGCGCTGTTAAAGGGCAAACCGCTTCCCTTTGCCACTAATACCGCAGTTGAGTTTACAGTAAAAAGCATAGAACGCACAAAACAAGCCGGCACCGATATTCGGTTTGGCGTAAACTTTGAAGAAGGCTTGCTTGAATTGGCAAAGGCACTTTCAGAATAGGGCTTTTATTATATTTAAATGCAAAATAGCACCGCATTTAGCGGCGCTATTTTTTTACGAATTGTTTCACCCGGATAGGCACATACTGTTTTTGGGTGATGTTATGGACTACTTAGTTATTGCATTAATATTTATATATGGTATTCTTTTAGCTAAAGCCAGAAGGATTGTTAAAGAAGGCTCAGTTTTTTTCTTAAATAAAGGCAAACGTATGGTGGCAAGGGAACTGGAAACACTCGCACGGCAGGACAGCAGGTTTAAGGTTTATAACAGGAAAGCTGTAAAACGCTACCGGATTGACCATTTAGTCGTATTAAATGACAAGGTTTTTGTTATTAGAACCGAAAATTGCAAAGGCGAAATTACCGGCGATATTCACAGCACTTATTGGATAGGGAACGGAAATAAAAGATTTAAAAACCCGGTTGCCCAAAATGCTGACCTGTGCAGAATTATGAGCCGGAAATTCAACCGCCCGGCAGTTAATATTGTCGTTTTTACAGGAGACTCCTCTCCTCCCCACCTTCCAGGAGTTGTAAAGCTGGATAGCTTGACAGGTTATATTAAATGCCAGGCCCTCAGATTTACTGCATAAACTTAATATATATAATTCAGCCCCTCTCAGTGTTTTTTTAACCACTAGAGGGGCTCTAACTATATCAATCCTGCTTAATTCTCAGTTCATTTTCCGCTACAGCGCACGGCAAGTATAACACCTTTACACCTGAAGCGACCGCTTCGTTATAGGCTTTTTCAAATAACGGGTCAGTCATAGCATTTGGCAGGACTTTATCAACCCCAGGCATCTGTATAACAAAAGCTACATAGCATTCATACCCTGACTTCGCCGCCTTTGCCAGCTCCCTTAAATGCTTTCTCCCCCGCTCGGTGGGAGCGTCAGGGAAATAGCCTATCCCGTCAATTTCCAGAGTACAGCCCTTTACCTCCATTAGTATTTTACGCCCGCCCTTTTCCAAATAGAAATCAAGCCTTGATTCCCCGAAAGGGTATTCCGGCTGAACTTTTTCAAACCCCTGGGATAAAAGCCACTCCTTAACCACCTGGTTTGGTGCCTGGCTGTCTATGTTCACCAGTCCCAGCCCCTGTTTGTAAACAGCGATTAAATCGTATCTTGTGTTCCTGGCTGTATTGTCCGTTTCGCTAAGTATTACCTCTGCACCTGGGATTAATAGCTCTTTGCACCTGCCGGTATTCTTGACATGGACGGTCTCATCCCTGCCGTCAATGCATACTATCGCAACAAACCTGTTTAGCCGGGTTTTGAATACCGCCTTCTTTACTTTTCTGTATTTCATATGACCACCAGTTATTAGATTATCACAGCGGACAATATTAGAAGGCCAGATTTAACTCCTGACCTTCTGAAACAAAGATAATATTACTCTTTTTCGGCGATCACCTGAACCCCAAGCTCTTTAAGCTGGCTTTCGTCAACTTCAGAGGGGCATTCGGTCATCAGCTCCATCATATTCTGTACCTTCGGGTAGGCAACAACATCCCTGAGGGTGGACGCACCAAGAAGCTGCATTACCAAACGGTCAAGCCCTATGCCAATCCCGCCATGGGGCGGCGCACCGTAGCGGAAAGCGTCTGTCAGGAATCCGAATTTGGCATATGCTTCTTCATCAGACAGGCCAAGAGCCTTGAACATCCGCTTTTGCAGCTCCTCATCAGTAATCCTGATGGAGCCGCTGGCAAGCTCGATTCCGTTCATTACCAGGTCATATGCCTTGGCAAACACCTTTTCAGGCTGGGTTTCAAGATACTGTATGGATTCATCCATCGGAGAAGTAAATGGATGGTGCATGGCTACATATTTTTGCTGCTCCTCATCCCACTCGAAGAACGGGAATTCGGTAATCCAGAGCAGGTTATACCCGCTGCGCTCGATTTTAAGCTTGTTTGCAACTTCAAGCCGCAGCGCTCCGAGGGTGGCCAGCGCATTCTTTTTTGATGTATCTGCAATAATCAGGACCACATCGCCGGTTTCGGCGCCTGCCATTGATAACAGCGCGTTCATTTCCTCATCCGTCAGGAATTTTCCAAAGGACGATGAAATTCCCTCCTGAGTCAGCCTTGCCCACGCAAGGCCTTTTGCTCCAATACCCTTTACAAACTCGGTCAGCTTGTCTATTTCCTTGCGGGTCAGCACCGATGCAGAGTTTTTGACCGTTATCCCCCGTACAGTTCCATTGTTTTCAATGGCGGATGAAAATACCGCAAAATTGCAGCCTCTCACAGCGTCGCTTAAGTCAATTATCTCCAGGCCGAACCTTGTATCCGGCTTGTCGGAGCCAAACCTCTCCATCGCTTCGGTATATGTCATTCTGGGCAGGGGCATGGGAAGGTCGATATCAAGAACCTTTTTAAACAGTGTTTTTAGATATCCTTCTATGGTTGCGATTACATCGTCCACATCCACAAAGGACATTTCAAGGTCTATCTGGGTAAATTCCGGCTGGCGGTCGGCGCGGAGATCCTCATCCCTGAAGCAACGGGCAATCTGCATATACCTGTCAAACCCCGCCACCATGGAAAGCTGCTTGTAAAGCTGTGGTGATTGTGGCAGGGCGTAGAACTTGCCCTTATGGATTCTGGACGGAACCAGAAAATCCCTGGCGCCTTCCGGTGTGGATTTAATAAGCATGGGGGTTTCAATTTCGATAAATCCCTGCTCATCAAAATAGTCCCTGGTTACCTTTGTGATTCTGTGGCGCATCAGGATATTCCGCTGCAAATCCGGGCGGCGAAGGTCCAGATACCTGTATTTAAGCCTTAATGCTTCAGAGGTCTGGCTGTTCTCCACAATCTCAAAGGGTGGTGTCTCGGATTTATTAAGAATGCGAAGCTCGGTAACCGCAATTTCAATTTCCCCTGTGGGCAAATCCATGTTTTTTGACGCACGCTCGCGAACAACACCTTTAACAGCCAGGACGTATTCGCTGCGAACAGATTTAGCCTTTTCAAACACATCAGGCTCGGTTGTGTCGTCAAAAGCAAGCTGAACTATGCCTGTCCTGTCCCGCAGGTCTATGAAAATAAGGCTTCCCAAATCACGCTGTTTTTGCACCCAGCCGCAGACTGAAACCTCCCGTCCCACATCAGCGCCTTTGAAGACGCCGCAGTAATCGGTTCTTTTAAATCCCCTTAAAGTATCTGCCATTTTAATTCCCCTTCTTATACTAGCCTTCGATGTCTGATTGAAGCAGTTCCGCCATATCCGCAAGCTGCCGGTCAATGGATTTATTATAAAGGTTTACATATAAGCTTTCATCCAGCAGAATCTCTTCTTCTTGCCCGGTTTCCATATTTTTAAGCCGTGCCTTCCCGGTTTGAAGCTCGTTTTCACCGACAACTACTGTATATCTTGCGCCAATTTTGTTGGCATATTTCATCTGGGCTTTAAGCCCCCTGCCAACTGTGTCAAATTCAGCCTGCACGCCGCCTTCGCGAAGGTGGTTGACAATTGAAAAACAGCGCTTAACCGCTTCCTCGCCCATGGCGGCAAAAAACACCTCGCACCTTGGCGGGTCGGGGAATTTTGCCCCTTTAGCCTCAAGCACCATAAGAAGCCTTTCAAGCCCCAATCCAAAACCCAGAGCGGGGATTCTGGGCCCGCCAAGTTCCTCGGTCAGACCATCATACCTTCCTCCGCCGCAAACAACAGCCTGAGCGCCCAGGGCATCGGAAACAAATTCAAATACTGTGCGGGTGTAATAATCAAGCCCGCGGACAATCCTTGTATCAACCTCGTACTGGATTTCCGCCGCTTCAAGCAGGCCCTTTACCCCATCAAAGTGTTTACGGCAGTCATCGCAAAGGTAGTCCATCATTACAGGGGCGTTTTTCGTGATTTCTCCGCACTCCGGAGATTTACAGTCCAGAATCCTCATTGGGTTACGCTCCAGCCTGCTGTTGCATGTTGGGCAAAGGTCATCCCTGCGGGTTTCAAAATAAGATTTCAGCGCCTTGTGGTACTCGGCGCGGCAAGCCGGGCAGCCGATGGAATTTATATGCAGTGATACCCCTGTAACACCAAGTTCCTTTAAAAGCAGGTTCGCAAGGGCGATAACCTCAGCGTCTGCCTGAGGCTCAGCAGAACCGAAACATTCCACACCAAACTGGTGGAACTCCCTGAGCCTTCCCGCCTGGGGTTTTTCATACCTGTAGCAGGAGGTGATATACGCAACCTTAATAGGCAGGGCGTCATTATACAGCCCATGCTCAAGGATAGCCCTCGCAGCGCCGGCGGTGCCTTCAGGGCGGAGGGTTATCGAACGCCCGCCTTTGTCGTCAAAAGTATACATCTCCTTTTGCACAACATCAGTAGTCTCCCCTACTGACCTTTGGAACAGCTCCGTATGCTCGAAAACCGGTGTGCGGATTTCACGGTATCCAAAATCCCTGGCAATAGACATTGCTGTATGCTCAATATGCTGCCATTTATAACTGTCATTCGGCAGGACATCCTGGGTACCACGAATCGCCTTTGTTATTAGAGCCATGCAAAACCAACCTTTCAAAGCTAAGAAAATCGGAATATTTATATTAATATTTGCATTATTAAACAAAACCGCAGCAAAATTCCAAATAGGCTGAAAAAAGGCGCGCTTTTGCGCGCCGAATTATTAATCTGCCAACTAAATTACCTGCTGCCGCCGGGATTGACAATTCCACGCCAATCAAGGTCTCCACGGTCAAGGCCATGAATCAAAACCTCAGCCGTTGCAATATTTGTGGCAAACGGGATATTTCTCATATCGCAAAGACGGAGCATATCATAATCATTTGGTTCATGGGGCTTAACATTCATCGGGTCACGGAAAAACAGAAGCAAATCTATTTCATTGCATGAAATGCGGGATGCAATCTGCTGGTCCCCTCCCTGGGAGCCGCTCATATAACGTGTAATCTCAAGGCCGGTTGCTTCTGCGATCATTTTTCCGGTTGTTCCAGTAGCACAAAGATTATGCCTGCTCAATATGCCACAATAGGCTATGCAAAACTGAACCATCAACTCTTTTTTAGAATCATGAGCAATTAAAGCAATATTCAAATCAGAACACTCCTTTTGCATATCGTATAAAGTTTTAAGTTTGTGAATAATTGTAATATAATGTTATGTAAAATCAAATCATCTTTTCCAAATTTGCCAAAGGGACTTGTTCGCCCAAAAAACGCCGGGCAATATTGCTAAAGCAAATTGCAGCATTGGAGCGCACTGGCAACGGACGGCCGTTGGCGTTCGCAATTGCAACCTCCTCGTCTTCAGGGATAATCCCGATAAGCTGAAGCGACGCTATATCGATTATTTCATCGACATCGGGCATCTTGCCGGTTATGATTGGCATAGGCCGCAACCTGTTTATCACAAGCCTTGCGGGGATATTGCGCCTGTCCAAAATCCTGCCAACTATCTGGGCATCCCTTGCGCTAATCATATCAGGAGTGGTTACAACCAAAGCGCGGTTCGCACCGGCAATGGCACACTCAAACCCCTGGCCAATGCCCGCAGGGCAATCCACAATAACATGGTCGTAATACTTTGCAAAACCTCTGCACAGCCTTGCCATGTCAACGGGTGAGCACATTTTTTCAAGGCTAACCGGTGCAGGAACCACGGATACCCTTTCATTAACCGGCGACTGGTACACGGCTCGGATAGGTTCGCAATTACCTTCAAAAATATCGGACATATCATAAACCGCCCGCTCGCTGATACCAAGCATGATATCAAGGCTGCGCAAACCGGCGTCGCCATCCAGCAGTACAACTTTACGGCCAAGATGCGCAAGGGCACACCCCAGGCCGGCCGCCACGGTAGATTTGCCGGCGCCGCCTTTGCCGGAGGTTATTACCGTGATTATGCCCATAAACATCCCACTTTCATAGTATCATACCATATTTTGATGGTAAAGGCAACTAATTTTATTAATCAAGAACAGAATTGCAAATTGCAAGTTTAATTGCCCACCATATATTACCAGTTACATCAAGCTGCAATCTGATTTGGTGATTTGTATCCTAATATTTTACGAGGGTAATTGTTCATCCAATTTTCAATGCGTTTCA
>DUMT01000043.1 GCA_012839705.1 Clostridiales bacterium
ATTTTTTCCGCCGGTAAAATGCCGATAAAAGTGTTAGGATTATATATCCAGATTCTGGACGTATTTCGCGTTCTTTTCAATAAATTCGCGGCGGGGTTCCACCTTATCTCCCATCAGGATTGAAAATGTTTCATCGGTGGAGGGGATGTCATCGATGCTAACCTTTATCATTGTTCTGAAGGCGGGGTTCATGGTGGTTTCCCAAAGCTGTTCGGGGTCCATTTCACCAAGACCCTTGTACCGCTGAACTTCGGCATTTCCGCCGAATTCGGCTATATACCTGTCCCTTTCCTCGTCATTGAAGGCATATTTATGCTGTTTGCCCTTTGAAATCCTGTAAAGGGGAGGCTGGGCTATATAGACATGCCCTGCGTCCACAAGGGGACGCATGTATCTGAAGAAAAATGTGAGCAGCAGTGTGCGGATATGGGCACCGTCCACGTCGGCATCGGCCATAATGATTACCTTGCCGTAACGGAGTTTGGTAATATCAAAATCCTCGCCTATGCCGCAGCCGAGGGCAACTACCACCGGCAACAGCTTTTCATTGGTATATACCTTGTCAATCCGGGCCTTTTCGACGTTCAGCATCTTACCCCAAAGGGGCAGTATTGCCTGGAAGTTCCTGTCCCTGCCCTGGATTGCCGAACCGCCGGCGGAATCTCCCTCTACGATATAAAGCTCGGTCCTCTCCGGGTCGGTCCAAATGCAGTCAGCGAGCTTTTCGGGCATTCTGGTGGAGGCAAGCCCGCTTTTCTTGCGTGCAAGCTCCCTTGCCTTCTGGGCGGCTTCCCTAACCCTTGCCGCGTTAATGGATTTTTCGAGTATTATCCTCGCAACCTGCGGGTTCTCCTCAAGGAAGGCGGTCAGCTTTTCATTCATAAGGGTGTTGACAAGGGAGCTTATAGAAGTATTCCCCAGCTTACCCTTTGTCTGGCCTTCAAACTGGGCTTCCTTCAGCTTTACGCTGATTACCGCGGTCAAGCCTTCACGAACGTCATCGCCTTTAAGGCTCTGGTCGTTCTCCTTTAGAAGGCTGTACTTTCTGGCGTAATCGTTAAAAATTCGGGTTATGGATGTCTTAAAGCTGGTTTCATGGGTTCCGCCGTCAACGGTATGGATGTTGTTGGCGAAAGAAACGATTGTTTCGTTATAGCTGTCGTTGTACTGCATGGCAATTTCTGCAAAGGAATCGCCGTCAGACATGGACAGGTATATTACCTGTGGATGCAGCACATTATAACCACGGGTTTTATTCATAAACTCCACATAGGAGGAAATTCCGCCCTCATAGCAGTATTCCTCCTCGATGATATTGTCCTTGTCCCTGTAATCCGCCAGGGTTATCCTTAGCCCGGCATTCAAAAATGCCTGCTCCCTCAGCCTTTTTTGCAGGACTTCGAAATCATATTCTTCCACTTCAAAGATTTGGTTGTCCGCCTTAAAGCGGATGCAGGTTCCGGTGTGTTCGGCTTCGCCAATAACGGTAAGCTCGGTTACCGGGTTTCCCCTTTCAAACCTCTGATGGTGTATCTTCCCGTCCCTGGCGATTTCAACTTCCATCCATTCGGAAAGGGCGTTAACAACCGACAAACCTACACCGTGAAGGCCTCCCGATACCTTGTAGCCGTTTCCTCCGAATTTTCCGCCCGCGTGCAGTACCGTCATAACAACAGTTACAGTGGGTATACCCATCTGCTCGTTTATGCCGACAGGGATTCCCCTTCCGTTATCCTTTACTGAAATGACGTTGCCAGGGAGGATTTCCACCTCAATATCGGTGCAGAATCCCGCCAGTGCTTCGTCTATTGAGTTGTCTACAATCTCATAAACCAGATGGTGTAGCCCTTTTGGCCCGGTGGAGCCGATATACATTCCGGGACGCTTGCGTACAGCCTCCAGGCCTTCAAGAATTTGTATCTGGCTTTCGTCGTAAGTTGTGTCCTTGTTAACAGCAGTGTTTTTTAACTCGTTATCCATGGTTTACCTCCGTTTAATTCAAGGTAACAAAATCTATATAAACACCGCAATATCTCAAATCATCCTAAAATCAATCTTCATTGCCGGCAAAGCTTTCCGACAAACCATCAATATACCCCGCCCTGCGGCGAAGTGTTGACGGGGAGATTTGGGAAATATATACGGTTTCATTCTTATCCTTGTCAACACAGACAATATAGCTTTTCGGGAGGTCCTGAGCCACGTTGACAATCCTTCCTCCCTTTTCGGCGTCTGCGAGAAACTGCCTTGAGAATTTCGATATGGTGGATTTCTCCATATCGAAAATCCCTACCACTTCATCCAGACGCACCACCTTGTCCAGTCCTAAATGCAGATACATTCAGTTATCCGCTCCTCTTTAAATCACTGGGTTATCCGACCCTGCTCTATTTTGAAAACCTTTCCCCCTGCCAGCCTAAGCACGGGCCCGGGGTCGCAGCAGGTCACAAATACCTGCCACCCTTTAATGTGGTTTAGTATATAATCCTGCCTCACAGAGTCCAATTCGCTCATAACATCATCCAGCAGGGCTACCGGCTGTTCCCCGGTAACATCCCTCAAAAGGGATGCTTCCGCAAGCTTTAACGCGATTACAGCCGAGCGTTTTTGTCCCTGGGAGCCGTAAATCCTGGCGGATTTCCCGCTAATCAGGATTTCCAAATCGTCCCTGTGGGGCCCCACGGTGGTAAAACCTGCGGCTAAATCTTCGTGTTGCTTAACCTTAAAAACTTCCATCAGGTTTTTATATGCCTGCTCCTGCGTTGTGTTTTCATCCCCAGCGTTTGACAGGTACCGTATCGAAAAGCTCTCGCTTCCGCCTGAAATCCCTTTGTAAATCTCCCTTGCAGCAGGGATTAGCCGGCGGATATATGATGACCTTGCCAGAAAGACCTGGGCGCCTGCCGCCGCAAGCCTTTCGTCCCAAACCTCCAGGGCGCTTAAATCAGCACCAGTAAAACCCATGACCTTTTTAAAGTTTTTCAGCAGCGCATTGCGCTGGGCCAGGCACCGCTGGAAATTGGCAAGAATTTTTATATACCCCGGCCTTAACTGGCAATAGGCCGCGTCTATAAAGCGGCGCCGCTCTTCCGGGCCATCCTCTATCAAAGACAAATGGGACGGGCAAAAAACAACAGCGCAGAAATTCCCCGCCAATCCCGCCGGGGATGGCAGCTGAACGCCACCAAGGCTTGCAGACCTTTTTCTTTGTATCAAAATTTCGGCATGCTGAAGGCGTTCGAAGGCGAAAAACTCCAGTTTTAACCTTGCCCTCTCCTTATCAAAACCCACAGTATCCAAATCCTTTGATCCGCGGAAACTTCGCCCTCCTGTGAACAGCCAGATGGATTCCAGCAAATTTGTCTTTCCCTGGGCATTGTTCCCGTAAAAAATATTGACGCCGGGGTCGGGCCTTATAAGGCCGGTTTCAAGGTTCCTAAAACCGTCAAATTCAAGCTGGGTCACATTCAACGCGATATCCCCTTTAATTTTCTGGGAGCTTTATTAATTATCAGAGCTTATGATATACCTTACTTTATCCCCTTCCAGTTCAACAACATCCCCGGGTTTAAGCTTCTTTCCCCGCTGGCTGCATATTTCACCGTTAACCCTGACCTTTTCGGACATTATAATTTCCTTTGCCTGTCCGCCGGTCATGGAAACTCCGCAGAACTTAAGGAAAGAATCCAGCTTGATATACTCTGTTGAAATGTTGATTTTCTTTTCACTCATCTTTTCAACCTCACAGGAAGGACAAGGAAGAGGAAAGACTCTCCCGATGCGGGCAAAATCTTCATCGGGGAAAGGGGCCCGCTTAGCTCTATCTTGATTTCATCAGTTTCGCTGTTTTTAAGGGCGTCGAGAAGAAACCTGCTGTTAAATCCCATTTCTTCCGCATTCCCCTCAATCTCGGCGCCGATAATATCGCAGGCGCTTCCAAGGGGGGTAATGCAGGACAGGATAATCTGGTTGTCCCTGAACTCGCAAATCAGCGGCGATTTAATCCTGTCGTTTATTACAAGGGAAGCACGTTCAACGGCAGACATAAGCTCCCTGGTTTTAACCCGCACAGTAGTGGTGATTTGCTGCGGGATTGCTTTTTTATATGGAAGGAATTCGCCATCCAGAAGCCTTGATATAACGCAATAGCCGTCTATCTCCATGACTATATGCCTTTTCCCGACGGCAAAGGAAATCGGAATATCCTCATCATCCGACAGGAGTTTCAGCACCTCGCCCATGGTCTTGCCGGGTACAACAAATTTCAACTGCTCTTCTGTGTTAATATTTTCGCTCCTGATAGCAAGCCTTGAGCCGTCAACAGCCACAAGTTTCAGGGTGTTTTCCTCCAGCTCAAACTGTATTCCGGTATGGACAGGGCGGTTGTCGGTCTGGGCCACCGCATAGATGGTCTGCCTTATCATGCTTTTCATGATGTTTTGCGGGAAGGTGAAACCCACCCCGTCGTTAACGCTAGGTATTTCGGGATACTCGCTGGCGGAAATCCCCATTATCGTGAATTCCGATTTTCCGCTTTTAATAGTAGTTCCAAGTTTATCATCGGTGCCGATAAAAACCCTGTCATCAGGGAGCTTTCTGACAATATCACTGAACAGGCGTGCATTAAGTACAATAGCGCCCGCTTCCCTGACCTCTGCTTCGATTGTTGTTGTGATGCCCATATCAAGATCATATCCTGCAAGAAAAAGGGAATTTTCCGACGCTTTTAAAAGGATTCCTTCAAGGGCAGGTAGTGTGGATTTTCCGGAAACTGCATGTCCCACATTTCCCACTGCGTCAATTAATGCCTGCCTGTTGCAGACCATTATCATTATAAACAATCCTTTCTTTTATAGTAGTCTATAGTAGGGGCTGTTGAAATGGTGGAAAACCATAATTTTTGGCGTATAGGCTTAATAATTCGTGAGATTAATATGTTGAATCGCTGTTGCCATTTTTGTGGAAACTTTTAAACCCGAAAATTGTATTCACAACCCTGTGAAATCATGTCGGAAGAGTGAGGAAAAAACGGTGAAAAAACGGATGGGGATCAGAATTACTGTTAATAGCTGTTAAAACGGCTTTCAACATTTTTGCGGCTATTTAGTCGAAACCGGCTGTGTATCAGGGATTTTATGTAGTTGAAATTATGTGTGAATCCGGTTGAAAAAGGTTAAAAATCTATTTGCCGCTGATATTTTTGATAATATCCATAATCATACCTTTATATGACGAATCTTTTTGCATTAAAGCTTCTACCTTTTGAATAGCATAGACTACTGTCGAATGGTCCCTGGTTCCAAACTCTGTACCTATGGATTTCATGGGCAGGCCTGTGATTTCCCTCACCACATATATCGCCACCTGCCGGGCTTTGGAAATCTGGGCAGTCCGCTTGCTGGACCTGATATCTTCAGGAGTCACGTTAAGGGTCCTTGCCACCTCGGATATAATCCTTTCAACGGTGACCGGAACGGGCTGGCTGTCGTTTTTAATATCCCTGATGGCGTTCTGGGCCGTCAGCATTGAAGGCTGTTCCCCTCCAAGTAGGCACTGCGCACGAATCCTTTTTACAGCACCTTCAAGCTGCCTTACGTTGTTTTTAAGCTGCGATGCTATATACTCAGCGACAGCGTCGCTGATATTCAAATCCAGAAGCTGCGCCTTGCGCTTTACAATGGCAATCCTGGTTTCAAGGTCAGGCGGCTGGATATCCGCCAGAAGTCCCATTTCAAAACGGGTGCGAAGCCTTTCTTCAAGGGTTGCTATTTCCTTTGGCGGGCGGTCGGATGTGAGGACTATCTGCTTGTTTGCCTGATGAAGGGCGTCAAAGGTATGGAAAAACTCATCCTGGGTCGAAACCTTGCCAGCGATGAACTGAATGTCGTCCACCAGCAGAACATCCACCTGTCTGTATTTTGCCCTGAATTCCGGGGTTGTATTTGTCCTGATGGCCTCAATCAGCTCATTTGCGATATATTCGCCCTTTGTATAGATTATTTTTACATTCGGGCTGTGTTTGCGGATTTCATTGCAAATGGCGAAAAGAAGGTGTGTTTTACCAAGCCCGGAGCCGCCGTAGATAAAGAGGGGGTTATAATATCCGGCAGGCTTGCTTGCCACCGCTTGGGAGGCTGCATGGGCGAATTTGTTGGAGGGGCCAACCACAAAATTTTCAAATGTATACTCGTAATCCGAGCTTTTTTGGCCAAAAAAATTGCCGGATTCGGGAGCCTCTTCAATAATAGGTGCAGGTTCGCCGGCTATGATGTCCTCCCGGGATAAAACCTTTAAACCAAGGGGAATGCCCAGTACGTGATTAATTGCGTCACAGATTTTGGCGGAATAATGCTGGCTGATGATTTTACGCTGGAAATTCGTTTGAACAAAGACCACCACTTCATCGTCTTCGATGGTGTGAGGCTCAATGCTGCTAAGCCAGACTTTGAATGCGACTTCGCTAATATCATCCTGTTTTTTCAAATAATCAAGAATGCCGTTCCAGGCTTCCTTAATGGTTTCCATTAAAAAAACTCCTTATTTTATGGTGTGGAAATTTAAAGGAAAGCGGCAAGTATTCGTAAGCCAGACAAGGTACCGCCGTCCCGTGTTATTGGTTAAAAAAATACAGCTTCACGCTGCTTGTAGGGATAGTCTGGTTATTAAAAACAAAATACAATACTATGCCGTATTATACCACAAATTTATGACTATTTCAATCGATAAAACCTTGTAATATTGTAATATAAATAAAGTATAATAATTATATATTAGTTAATAGGTAGA
>DUMT01000044.1 GCA_012839705.1 Clostridiales bacterium
CCTTTAAGCATCAGCTGATTCAATATGCTCTGTATATACTCCTGCCTTCCTGAACCAGGAAGAGCCGGCCTTCCTATTCTTTCAGCGTATTCCGCCAGTTCCTCTAAGGAGGCTTCGCCATTGCGGATTCGAACGCCAATCTCATTTTCAAAGGAGCTGTACCTCTCCTTTATAAAAGCATCCAAACGGCCATCCTCAATAATGCGGGCAGCATTGATTAAGCCCAGGGCAAAGCTGTCCATACCGAGAATAAAGGCGATAAACATATCTTCATAAGTATAGCTCGGGCGGCGGGTTTTTGCATCAAAATTCAAACCGCCGTTTTTAAGCCCTCCCGCCTTTAACACTTCGTACATACAGGCGGTGGTTTCATAAACATTGTAAGGGAATTCGTCCGTATCCCAGCCTAGCAACAAATCCCCCTGGTTGGCATCAATTGAGCCTAACATCCCATTGATAGCCGCTACCCGAAGTTCATGCTGGAAAGTATGCCCTGCCAATGTGGCATGATTGGCTTCAATGTTTATCTTGAAATCCTTATCAAGCCCGTACTGGCGTAAAAATCCGATGGCAGTGGCGGTATCAAAATCATACTGATGTTTCGTTGGCTCCTTTGCTTTTGGCTCAATAAAGAAATCGCCTTTAAACCCGATACGGCGCCCGTAATCCACAGCCATGCGCATTAACGCAGCTATATTCTCCTGCTCAAACTTCATGTCTGTATTCCACAAGGTTTCATATCCTTCACGGCCGCCCCAGAGTACATAACCCAGTCCTCCCAGTTTAACTGTAAGTTCCAATGCCTTTTTTATTTGCGCGGCCGCAAAGCAGTATACATCCACCGAATTGGTGCTGCCAGCACCATTCATATACCATGGGTTGCTGAATAGATTTGCTGTTCCCCACAGCAGTTTTTTATTGTGCTTTTGCATTTTTTCTTTTATGTAGTCGGATATTTCATCCAGGCGGCGATTTGTTTCCTCAATCGTGTCAGCCTGTGGTGCAATATCTGCGTCATGAAAACAGAAATATTCTATCCCCAGCTTATCCATCAGCTCAAACCCTGCATCCACCTTGGCATATGCATGCTCCATGGTTTCCGGCACACAGCCAAAGTTTTTGTCTCCTGTCCCAACTCCAAACATATCTGTCCCGGTGAAACACAGTGTATGCCACCAAGCCATTGCGAAACGCAGATGCTCTTTCATAGGCTTGCCAAGAATAACCCTTTCAGCATCATAGAACTTGAATGCGTAAGGGTTTTTACTGTCAGGCCCCTCATACTGCACTTTCGGTAAATTCTTAAAATACTCGCTCATAACTTAACCCACCTTTTTCTTAATTTCAGCCATTAGAGCAAAGTCCATAATCTTTCTAAGTTTTATTGCACAGAAAACTTACCATCTGATGATATTATTATATTTTTCCTTTTATTGACACCACAAGAATATATTTATATAATTGTTGACAATATTTAAGATTTTTGGAGTATTTCTATGTTTAAGTATGAGCGGCACCGTTCAGACAAAGCGGAATACTTATATCATCAATTTGACACAAACTTATGCTTTCAGCCCCATCTGCACAGAAGCTTTGAGTTTGTGTATGTTGAAGAAGGGGAAATAGAAGTCCAAATCGGCAACTGCCGCCATATTCTTAAAGGCGGGTATGCCGCATTAATCTTGCCCGGCCAAATACATGCTTACCATACGGCTGAATTTTCACGCAGCTATCTGTGCGTATTCTCATACGATTTTGTATATGATTTTTATTCCAGCATTATCGGCAAGTTTTCCCCAAACCCAATATTCCGCCTTGAAACACCGTATTGCATTGCATTACTAAACACGCCCGGCATCAACCGTTTCAGAATAAAAGAGGCACTGTACTCTATAGTTGGACAATTTTTATCAAACTGTACGCTTCAGAACATAGAAAATAACGAGATAAATATTCTTGAAAACGCTGTTTCTTTTATTCAGGAGCATTTCTGTGAACCTGTTACCCTGAAGGACTTGAGCAATGCCTTAGGGTATCACTATAACTATTTATCTGCATACCTCAACGAACAATTGGGTATGCACTTTTCAGATTTTATAAATCTATACCGCATCGACTATGCATGTGAGCTGCTGGAGCAAAGTGATTTAACAATCACACAAATTGCATATAAATGCGGCTTCAATACCATTCGCAGTTTTAACCGGAATTTCAAAAAAATCAGAAACTTCTCCCCGCAAGACTATCGAAAAATAAAACGATCAACTGAATCTAATTTACTTTAATGATACCAGAATTTACAGGGGAGTATTATAATTTGCAACGCATATAAAAAATCCAGCCATCCGGGTTGCTCGGCGTTAATGTTTGAATACAAATATGACCGCTATAGTTCCCCTACGAATTGTGAAATCTATCTGAGCAAAATGCCGGCAGTGAAATTGCTGGATACTTAAACTAAAGAATTATCCAACAGCCGAGAGTTAATAAACATCAAAAGCCCTGTTCATGTCTTAACTAAACAGGGCTTTTTTAATTTCAATCCACGCCCCTGCGCGAGGGGCGACA
>DUMT01000045.1 GCA_012839705.1 Clostridiales bacterium
AACCCCCCTTTCCTTTATTTACACATCCCAAAAAATGAGGTATAATTCCGATAAATGGATATTAAGGGGGAAAAATGGTGTTTGCCAAAGTCAAAAGTTTGGGGCTGCTCGGTATTGACGGCTTTATAATAGATGTGGAAGCAGATATTTCGCAAGGGCTGCCTGGTTTTGATGTTGTCGGCCTGCCCGGGGCGGCAGTGCGGGAATCGCGGGACCGTGTCCGCTCGTCAATCAAAAACTGCGGTTTTACATACCCCGTCAGCAGGATTACGGTAAACCTCGCCCCTGCCGATGTTCGGAAAGAAGGCTCGGTTTATGACCTTCCGCTGCTGATTGCGTTGCTCCGGGCAAGCGGGCAGCTAAATATCGACCTTAGCGGCTCGGCTTTTGTAGGCGAGCTTTCACTGGACGGCGAAGTCCGCCCCATCCATGGCGTGCTTCCGATGGTAATCGCGGCAAGGGAAGCGGGGCTAAAACAGGTTTTTGTCCCTTCCGGCAACGCTGCCGAAGGGGCTGTGGTGGATGGCATTGGGGTAATCCCTGTTTCCTCCGTGCAGGAATTAATCAGCCATTTGACCGGGGAAAAGGTGATTCCCCCTGCAAAACCGGAGGATTTCCCAAACCTTTTTGTTTCAAACGTGAGCGCTCCGGACTTTTCGGACGTATGCGGACAAGCCGCGGCACGCAGGGCTATCGAGGTAGCCGCAGCGGGGGCCCACAATATACTTATGATAGGCCCTCCCGGCTCGGGAAAAAGCATGCTTGCCCGGAGAATCCCCTCAATTTTGCCGGACATGACCCAGGCGGAGGCGTTGGAAACCACAAAAATACATTCAATAGCAGGCACCCTGCCGGGCGGCGCCGGGCTGTTAAAAAGCCGCCCATTCCGCTCGCCCCATCACGGCGTATCGGTGGCGGGGCTTGCCGGAGGGGGGAGCATACCAAAACCCGGGGAGGCTTCCCTGGCACATAACGGCGTTCTTTTCCTGGATGAGCTGCCTGAGTTCACCCGGGTTGCAATGGAATCCCTAAGGCAGCCCCTGGAAGATAATTTTGTGACCATATCCCGTGCCAGCGCATCCCTTACTTACCCCTGCTCCTTTATGCTTGTAGCTGCCATGAACCCCTGCCCCTGCGGGTATTTCGGGCATCCCACACGGCCCTGCAAATGCTCACCGTCCGTCAGGCAGACTTATTTGTCCCGGATTTCCGGCCCGCTCCTTGACAGGATTGACCTTCATGTGGAGGTTCCCCCGGTGGAATATGACCAGCTATCCTCGAACATTCCGTCTGAAAGCTCGGCGGCAATCCGGGAAAGGGTGAATGCCGCCCGCGCCATACAGCTTGAACGGTTTAAGGGCACCAATATTACCTGCAATTCCCGCATACCTGCCGGTATGCTTAAAAAAGTTTGCCCCCTGACAGAGGAGGCATCGATAATGCTAAAAAACGTTTTCGACAGGCTTGGGCTTTCCGCCAGGGCATATGACAGGCTCTTAAAAGTCGCCCGGACAATCGCAGACCTCGACAAAGCCGAAGTTATCGGCACATCCCATCTTGCCGAAGCAGTACAGTACCGCAGCCTTGACCGCAAATACTGGAGAAGCTGAAAAGCGGCACGCATTTAATTTGTGTGCCGCTTTTTGAAACGGGCTTTTTTTATTTCGTTTCAAGCCGGATTTTAACGGCTCGGTTTATAAATATAATTGCCGATTGCCCCGAAATTGTAATTTTTATTGAATTCAGGGTTGTTGGAATCAAAATTTATGAATACGGTTGAGCTGTCCAAAATCGGGTATGTTTCAAATAAAAACCGGTCCGCGTACCTTAAGGATTTTAGTATTAGAGGCATTTCCCTTAAAAATATCTCGTTCCTGATTTTAGAGTTGACCTCGGACTGGTTTATATCCACCAAAACGGAGCCTTCCAGCACGTATTCCCGTTTTCTTCTCTTCCATTCAATCAATACCTCGTCCCTCATGGGGCCGATACGGTCCTTTGCGTATTCATTCGATATGGCCACGAACAAATCGCCGCTTTTATCCGAATGGGTTATGGTGTATTTTCTTCCCAACACAGGCTGGATTGGGCTTATATTTTCCCGGTACTGGACAAATACCTTGAAAGGATTGAATTCATTCATTTTATCACCCCTTTTCGCTTATTTCATATTATGTTAATCACTATCCGGTTGTTAATTCTTAAAACTCATGGAATTTATTTGCCAGATATGCTATAATCAACATATAGCATCCATCTAACAACAAGAAAAAAGGGGGATTTTTTTGAAAAGGGCAACAAGGATTTCGCAAATTTTCTGTGTTTTGATGGCCTTATTATTTTGTACGCTAGTTTTTCCTTCCTGTTCCTCTAAAAGCAGTCACAGCCCCAATCAATCAGATGGATACCATCGCACACCAAGCCGGAATGATGGAATCTCAACAGATGAAAAAGGCGAAGATATTACCAACGAAAACACAATCGGGGATATTGGAACCAGAAAACTGATTAAAGAAGCCAATATAAGCATTGAAACAAAAGAGTATGATGAGTTTATCTCAAACCTTGAAAAAGAGATAAAAATCTTTGGGGGATACATTCAAAAATCCGAAATCAGCGGCAGCGGCGACTACAGAAACCGGTATGCCGAAATAGTGGTAAGGATTCCGGCAGATAGACTTGACGGCTTTACAAACCAGGTATCCGCCCTGGGGAATATCCTCTCAAAAACCGAAAATGTTCAGGACGTAACCATGGACTATGTGGACATTGAAAGCCGGATAAAGGCGCTTAAAACCCAGCAGGAAAGCCTATTGGAGCTTATGAAAAAGTCGGGCAGCCTAAGTGACATTTTAGCAATACAAAAGGAGCTGACCGAAGTACAGTACCAGCTTGAATCCTATGAATCAAAGCTCAGAACATATGATAACCTTATCGCCTACGGCACCGTAACCATGCATATTTATGAAGTTCAGCGGGAAACACCAACAAGCAACCTCAGTATGTGGGAGGAAATCGGTATCAACCTTTCTGAAAACTTAAACCAAATCGGTTCCACCGCCCGCAGCATGTTCATCTGGTTTGTAAGCTCCTCACCTTATATTCTGATTCTTGTTATAGTAGCGCTTATAATTTTCCTGATTATCCGTTTTTCCATGAAGGCAAGCGCCAAAAAAGGGCGGTCAAAAATAAACAGCCCGCCAAATAGCCCTGAAAACTAAAAACTACTCCGGCATAAGCCGGAGTAGTTTTTTACTGCCCATATCTGACTATATTTTTATATTTGTTGATTAAAACCCCCTGAAGAATTAGCACTGCAACCTCCGATGCCGATATAACAAAGCTCAAAAATGCAGAGCCCGGGCTGAAAGTGAGCCTTTGTAAGGCTCCGAACAGATTCAGAGCCGAAAAAGCTCCCAAAATAAACATTAATACCGATAAAATCGAGGCGAATTTTTCCTGCGGGACATTTGAGCGGATTGTCGCCGTCAGGCTGCCGAGGAATCCCAAAACAAACACATTGAATAATACAATACACGTGCCGCCTATCAAAACAGCCACCAGCAGAATAATACCGATAATCCTGATTTCGTCACCGTAGCCATATCCAATAAGATCCTCGATAAACTCGCTGTTCCCGCCGACGATAGCGGCAACGCTAAGAATAAGCAGGAAAGCAATTGCGATACATTTGAAAATAAACTCGATTATGTAAATCACCTTTATTATGGTAAGGCCTGAAGGCGACATGGACGGGGTTTTATCCCCCGCCGATAAGTAAGTCATAACCAATCCAACACCGACTAAAACGGTTGGTATTAAATTAATCAGTGTCGATATGGAGCTGATTTCATTATAGGTGAATACTACCGCGTTGAGTCCGTCAATATCAAGGAAATTAAGCAAATTAAACACAGACGAACTGGAGCTTAAGGGATTGAATAATCTTGCAAAAACAAACAGACCCACCTTCGCAAACCAAATGATTGTGAAAATGAGCATAAGCTGGGAGGAACCAAGCTCCCTAACCTTTCTCATAACCTCCCCATTCGGAGCAGCTTTTCCCGGCGCCGAAAATCCCGTTGCGTGAGCAGACGGCTGATAGCCAGGGCTGTAAACGGGATTAAACCCCTGATACCCTTGACGGGGTGTTGTTTGCGCCTCAGTTTCAGGGGTAAACCCTGACGGGTTTTGGGGAACAGTGTCCGATTGACCGAGTTTTTGCCCGCACTGGGTGCAAAAGTTGCTATAATCGCTGTAAACCATACCGCAGTTTTCACACTTTTTCAAAAAAACTTTCCTCTCTAATCAAATTTCATTATTTTACTGTTTTACACAGCATGCTCCACTTCTTTTTGCTTCAAGCGGCTGACAATCATCCTGGCGCACTTGTAAATATCTCCTCCGCCCATGGTCAGAACAAGATCCCCAGCGGATACGTTATTCGACACATAGTCGGCTATTTGCTCAAATTTCGGCAAATAAACCGCGCCCTTTATGCGGCTCGTAATCTGTTCCGAAGAAACACCCCATTCGTTAACTTCCCGGGAGCCCATTATTTCGCTCAATACAACCTGGTCGGCAGTGGATAACGATTCCACAAAACCGTCCAAATGGCGGGCTGTCCTTGAATATGTGAAGGGCTGGAATACCGCCCATACCCTCTGGTAACCCATTGCCTTTGCAGCATTCAGGGTCGCTGCAATCTCGGTGGGATGGTGGGCGTAATCATCCGCGACCGTAACCCCTGCGAAGGTGCCGAGGAACTCAAACCTTCTTCCCGCACCTTTAAAGGACTGAAGGCCCTCCATAATCTGCTCAGCACTGGCACCGCAAAGATGGGCTGCCGCCGCCGCTGCCATGGAATTTGATATATTATGCTTACCCGGAACGCCAAGGGTAACCGAAGCGAAAAATTCCCCTTTGTGATACAAATCATACTGCCCATAAGAGCCATTTACAAGCCTTATATTCCTTGCACTCCAGTCGTTTTCCTCGCCGAAGCCATAGGTGATTACCCTTTTGCCGGAAAGCCCCTCAGCCATCCTCAAGGTATTCTTATCGTCGGCATTGATTATAACCGCTTTTTCCGCAAGGTTTGCAAACCTGCGGAAGGATTCAATCACATTTTCGATACTGCCGAAATAATCCAGGTGGTCAGCGTCAACATTCAAGACCACACATACCGCAGGCCTCATGGACAGATAATGGTCCTGGAATTCGCAGGACTCGCACACCATGATATCGCTGTCCCCCGCCCTGCCGTTGGCGTTAATCAACGGGAGCCTTCCGCCGATATAAATAGTCGGGTCAAAACCGCCCATAATCAGGATTTGGGACAGCATGGAGGTTGTGGTGGTTTTACCGTGGGTCCCCGCAACGCTGATGGTGTTTTTATATTCCCGGGTGATAAGCCCCAGCAGTTTTCCCCGCTCAATGGTGGGGATTCCGTCCTTTTCGGCCTTTGCAAGCTCGGGGTTATTTACATTCACCGCTGAGGTGTAAACCACCAGCTCCGCGTCCCCCAGATTTTCCTCCTGATGTTTTAAAACCACCGGTATCCCCAGGGCGCGCATGCGGTCAACATTGTCGGATTCGTTTATGTCCGAACCAGTTATAATATATCCTCTTGAGTGCAGTATTTCGGCAAGGGTACTCATCCCCGAACCGCCGATACCCACAAAATGCACCCGTTTTACTCCTTTTAAAATGTTTTCGCTTGTGGTTTCAGTATTCCTGCTCCCCATATAAGCCAAACCCATGCCTTTCACCAATTCTTTTGCAAAAAAATGTAATAGTATAAATATTATATTGCTAACTCGTTAGAAAATAAACAAAAATTTCTAATTAACATGAAAAAAATGTTATAATAAATTCCGTAAATACAAAACGCAGGGTGTGGGCAGATGAATATTCCTACTGATGTTAAAAAAGTAATCAGCATAATCGAATCCGCCGGATATACAGCCTGGGCGGTTGGGGGATGCGTACGGGACAGCCTTCTGGGCAAGGAGCCAAAGGATTTTGACGTTGCCTCCTCATGCCCGCCCGAAACTGTTTGCACTCTGTTTCCAAAGTGCATAAAAACCGGAATAAAATACGGCACAGTAACAGTAATCACCGATTCAATGCCAGTGGAAGTGACGGTATTCCGCAGCGAATCGGGGTACAGGGACAGCCGGCACCCAGACTTTGTCACCCCTGCCGAGGATATCGTAACAGACCTTTCAAGACGGGACTTCACTGTTAATGCCCTGGCGTGGCACCCGTCCCGGGGGCTTTGCGACCCCTTCGGCGGGCGGCAGGACCTTGCCAATAAGATTATACGGGCAGTGGGCGACCCAAATAACCGGTTTGATGAAGATGCCCTCAGAATTTTGCGGTGCTTCAGGTTCGCGTCGGCGCTGGATTTCGATATTGAAACCAACACTTACAACGCGGCAATAGAAAAATCCCCAAACCTGTGCAGAATCAGCGCCGAACGGGTACGGGAGGAGCTGCTAAAGCTTATTTCTGGCAGCCGCCCGCAGCTTGTGGCGCCTGTAATTGATGCTGGAGGGCTATCCGCCTTTGGAATCCGCAAAATATCAAATCCCATTCTGCTGCGAAACCTGCCCAATAATATAACAACAAGGCTTGCGGGTTTTTTGTGGTGCTGCCTTGAGGATTATTCCAAACCAAACATTGAAAAAACCATGTCAAATCTCAGGATGGACAAACGCGCGACAGCCCTTATGTGTGCTCTGATTTCTGAAATGTCAAGGCCTTTGCCCAAAACCGGGGTAGAGGTAAAAAAACGTTTTTCCTGCCTTGCCCCCGAACACTGGGGCATACTTTTAACCATGCGCCGGGTATTACTGGGTGAAGAAAACAGCTTTTTGAAAGATGTTGTGTCAAAGGCTTCGGTAGAGCCCTGGAACCGCTCAATGCTCAAAGTTACGGGTAATGATTTAAATTTAATTGGCATTAAAGGCATCGATACAGGGCGGGTACTGGAGATATTGCTTGATAAGGTGATAAACGACCCCGCCCTTAATGAATACAATACTTTAATTAATATTGCAGCAAAGTTAAAATCCGATATCGTCACACCGGGTTAAAAAATGTTTCAGCCCGGTGTATCTTTTTGTTTTTTTATCGTTAGCCACCATTCTTTCAACGGTGCCGACATTGCCCACGATAATAAGCAAAGACTTCGCCCTTGTCACGGCTGTGTAGAGAAGGTTGCGGTAGCACAGCATTGGCGGGTTGTTGAACAGCGGAAGAATAACCGCATCAAACTCGCTCCCCTGGCTTTTATGGACGGTGATGGCATATGCCAGCTCCAGTTCCTGGGCATCCTCAAAGGTATACAGGGCAACCCTGTCGTCGTACCTTACTGACAGGGTATTCTCCCGCTTATTTATTTCCTCCAGAATCCCTATATCGCCGTTGAATACCCCCTGCCCTTCCTCGCCGTTATCCTTTGTCCAGGGGATATCGTAATTATTCTTGATATGCATCACCTTATCCCCGGTCCGGAAAGTGACCCCTTCTATTACTATCTCCCTGCTGCCTGCGGAGCGGGGGTTTGCCAGCTCCTGAAGCCGGATATTCATCTCCCGGGTGCCTATCTCCCCTTTTCTGCTGGGGCAAAGGATTTGGAGCCCGCTGAAAAGGGTAAGCCCGTATTTGGCGGGTATACGGGTGGCGCAAAGCTCCATCACAGTTTGCACAACATCCTGAACCGAATCTTTGCGCATAAAGAAGAAATCCCCGTCACGGTAGTTTAAAACGGGCATCTGCCCTGCCACAATCCGGTGAGCATTGCTGACTATATTGCTGAGCATCGCCTGGCGGAACACTTCACGAAGCTCCACCACCGGCAGTTTGCCGGATTCAATAAGGTCATGCAGGACACTCCCCGCCCCCACTGCCGGCAACTGGTCGGAGTCCCCCACCATAATCAGCCGGCACCCGGTTTTAAGGGCCCGCAGCAGGCTTTCAAAAAGCAGGGAATCCACCATCGAAAGCTCGTCCACAACCACAGCGTCGGCATCAAGCGGGTTGTTTTCATTGCGGTCGAACACCTGGGTTTCCTCATCATCCCACTTGACCTCCAGCAGGCGGTGGATGGTCTTTGCCTCCCTGCCGGTAAGCTCCGAAATCCGTTTTGCCGCCCGTCCGGTGGGAGCGGCAAGGGCTACCTTCTGCCCCATCTCCTCAAGCAGGGTGATAATCCCCCGAAGTGTTGTTGTTTTTCCCGTACCGGGGCCGCCTGTTAAAATCAGAATCCCCTTTTCAAGCGCCTGCCTGATGGCAGCCCGCTGCTGATCGGCATAGGAAAGCCCCAATCGCTTTTCTATTTCATCAATCTTTGCATCAAGGTTATCGGCAGATTTCGGCGGAAACTCAAGCATTGACAGAATCCTGCCGGCTGAATATTTTTCAGCGCTGTGAACCCGGTTTAAGAAAATAAACCTTCTGCCGTCGAAATATTCCTCCCTGGCCTTGAAGGTTAAAACAAGGTTATCCAAAACCTCCTGTATCTTTTCCGGCTCAACCTCCAACAGCCCCACCGCCACCTCCACAAGCTTATCCGCCGGCAGGCATGTGTGGCCGTTGCCGAGGTTGTGCCTTAATATATAAATCAAACCCGCTTCCAAACGCTGGGGGTCATCAGGGGCAACCCCCATCTGCCTGCAGATTTTGTCTGCCCGCTCAAAACCGATATACAAACCGCTGGTGCAAAGGATGTATGGATTGTTTTTAAACCTTTCGATTGTGGAGGCACCCCATTTCTTCCAGCAGCGAAGCGCCTCGTTCGGGGTAAGCCCGTAATTTGAAAAGAACATCACAACTTCCCGCAGCCCGAACTGTTTTGCATATTCCTCTGCAATTTTCCGTGCCTTGGCAAGGGAAATGCCTTTTATTTCAGCCAGCCTGTGGGGCTCCTTTTCTATAATTTCAAGGGCCTGGTCACCGAATTTTTCCACTATCCTTATTGCCGTTGCCTGCCCCACACCTTTGATGACCCCGGAGGAAAGGTAACGCAAAATGGCATCTCCTCCGACAGGGAGATGCCTTTCCAGATATTCAGCCTGAAACTGGAACCCGAAACTGGGATGGTCAACCCAGCGCCCTTTAAAAGTGAGGGTTTCCCCCACCCCCACCATGGGCAATACCCCCACAACCTTGTGTACCTCATCCTCGGTTTCTACCTCCAAAACAGTCCAGCCGCTGTCGTCATTGCGGTACACAACCCGTACAACATTGCCTTCAAGCACGACATCCTTTATATCATCCATACCGCGCACCCTTTAAACCCGCTCAAATTGCGATTATATGTAGCTTTATTATACCCCATATTCAGGGTCATTGCAAATTAAAAGGGAAAGCCTTTTCCAACTCCTTTTGGGTGGCAAGATGCACATTCTCAAAATCCCGGCAGATTTTTTCCGCCAATTCCCTGGTCTGCTCATCCATGCCCGCGTCCAGCAGCAAAACATGGCTTGGGAAATCTGAAATCCACCGGCTGCGGGAAACCGCCGACCTTACTATGAACTCCATATTCCTGCAGTTACCGCTGATGGGAATCACCAAATACGATGGGATTTCCGTTTTGTTTTTCAAAACCCTGAGCGTAATACTCCTGATTAATTCCACGCACCCGTACAACGACAACAGCAACACAGCTGTCAAAAGTATGTATTCGCCCATTTCTCCCTGCCCCTTCCTTAGAGTTTCAGGTAATTCACACCCTATAATGCCCTCGCTTTATCCTATGCAAAAAAGTTGCAAGTGTGAAAAACCAGAAACCGTACAA